>CAYGEE010000032.1:0-20699 GCA_964348765.1 uncultured Planctomycetales bacterium
ATCCCCTCTTTTTTATCCTTAAAAAATCCAAAAGAAAAATGTAACATGTCGTTATGATGATATAATAATTAATTATATTAATTTTAATTACGCAAGGAACTGTTTTGTCTCGATATATTTGTATTCATGGTCATTTTTATCAGCCTCCTCGGGAGAATCCCTGGCTTGAAGAAATAGAATGGCAGGATTCTTCATATCCTTATCACGATTGGAATGAGCGGATCATGGCGGAATGTTATGCGCCGAATACCGCCAGCCGGATCCTTGATTCGGATAATCGCATTATTAATATTGTTAATAATTACGCCAAGATCAGCTTTAATTTTGGGCCGACTTTATTGTCTTGGATGGAAAAAAACACTCCCAATGTTTATCAATCTCTCTTAAAAGCTGATCAGGATAGTCAAAAGAATTTTTCCGGCCATGGATCTGCTATTGCGCAGGCTTATAATCATATGATCCTGCCGTTGGCGAACTCTCGGGATAAACGCACGCAGATCATTTGGGGGATCAAAGATTTTGAATATCGGTTCAAAAGAAAACCGGAAGGCCTTTGGCTGGCTGAGACAGCAGTTGATATCGAAACTTTGGATATTATGGCGGAATGCGGGATCATTTTTACAATCCTTGCTCCTCGTCAAGCGCATCGGATCAGAAAGATCAGTGATAAGAAATGGAAAGATGTTTCAGGGGAGAATTTCGATCCTAAACGGCCATATGTTTGCAATCTTCCTTCTGGAAGATCGATCAATCTTTTCTTTTATGACGGGCCGATCTCAAGAGATATCGCTTTTGGTGATCTATTAAAAAGCGGGGATAATCTTGCGAAAAGGATGTTAAGTACATTTGCTCATGATGATGGAGAGCCGGGAGTTGCGCACATTGCAACTGATGGAGAAACGTATGGCCATCATCATCGGTATGGAGAAATGGCGTTAGCGTATTGTTTGCATTTTATAGAGTCTCAGAAATTAGCGAAATTGACTATTTATGGGGAGTTTTTAGAGAAGTTTCCGCCTGCTCAAGAAGTAGAGATCTATGAGAATTCTTCTTGGAGCTGTGCGCATGGTGTGGAACGCTGGCGTTCTGATTGCGGTTGCAATGTTGGATCAAATCCCAATTGGAATCAAAAATGGCGAGAGCCTTTAAGAAAAGCGCTTGATTGGTTGCGTGATCAAGTTAATTCGTTGTTTGAGAAGAAAATGTATGCTTTTACTGATGATCCGTGGGGAGCCCGTGATCAATATATCCGAGTTGTTCTTAATCGGTCTATCGACAATGTGGAAAAATTTTTTAAGGATAGTTTTAAGAAAGAATTAGAAAAAGACGAGAAGAGGCTTATTCTTCAGGCTTATGAGTGCCAGCGCAACGCCATGCTCATGTACACTAGTTGCGGATGGTTCTTTGATGAAGTTTCGGGGCTTGAAACAACTCAGATCCTTTGTTATGCGCTTCGTGTTATCCAGCTGGCGCAGGATTCTTTAGGTGTGGATCTAGAAAAAGAGTTTGTTGAACGTCTTCAGAAAGTTCCTAGTAATCTTCTCAATATTGAAAACGGTGCTGTTTTATTTGAGAAACAAGTAAAACCGGCATTAACAGATCTGATGCGTGCGGCTTCTCATTATTCTGTGTTGTCGTTATTTGAATCCTATTCAAAGACGGTTGAGGTTTATAGTTATACGATCCACAATCAAATGTATGAACGATTTGAAGTTGGTAAACAGAAACTCGCCATCGGAAAGATCGCGATCCATTCGAATATTACATGGAAGGAAGCGACTGTTGTTTTTGCACTATTACATCTTGGGGACCATAATATCGTTGGAGGCGTTATCAGTACAGCTGATGATAAGGCGTTGTTAAAGATCAATCAGGATATTAAAGATGTGTTTCGTAAAAATGACATTCCATCGACGATACGCCTTATTGAACGCCATTATGAAAAAGGATTGTTTTCGCTCTGGCATCTTTTTCGTGATGAACAAAGACGTCTGCTTTATCAGATCCTAGGTTCGACTCTGATAGATGTTGAGAATTCTTTGCGCCAGATCAATGAATATCACTATCCGATCATACAAGTTGTTAAACAGCTGCACATTCCATTGCCGAAGCTGCTTGCTAATACGGTTGTTGTTATGCTTAATAAAGATCTTTTAGAAACTTTTGCCGATGATCGTCCCAATTTCAAGCGATTAGAGGAGCTTGTTTCTGAGGTGAAAGAATGGTCTTTGGAAATTGATAAGATCACATTAGGGCATGTTATTAAACAACGGATGCATGATCTGGCAAGTCAACTTGTTCATTCCCCCTTTAATATTGAACTCGTTTTGACCGCAACCCGTATTTTAAGAACGCTCGAACCATTGAATTTGAATTTAGATCTATGGCGGACTCAAAATATTTATTTTTCATTAGGGAAAATGCATTTGGATGCGATGAAAAAGAAAGCAGATAACGGCGATCACAATGCAAAGATGTGGATCGATCATTTTTTGAAATTGGGAGAGTACTTGAGAGTGAAGATTGTCTAAGTGGTTAATAAATTAAAAATAGAAGTTAGAAGCTAGATGTCATGTTTTTTCTAGCCTCTAACCTCTAGCTTCTAACTTCTTCTTTCCTTAAAGATAAAAATAACATGCTCAATCGTGCAAGCGGCATACTATTACATATTTCATCCCTGCCATCCTCATTTGGCATTGGCGATCTTGGCCCGTCGGCTTATCGATTTGTTGATCTTCTGTCTGAATCTAAACAAACACTTTGGCAGATCCTTCCTTTAAACCCGACGGATGGTGTCTTTCATCATTCTCCTTACAGCAGTCCATCGGCTTTTGCCGGTAATGAACTCTTTATTAGCCCGGAATTATTGGCAGAGGATGGGTTTATCGAGAAAAGAAGTATTGAGGCGTCATTTCATTTTCCTGAGGGCGGGGTTCATTATGATCTTGTGGAGAAATATAAGTCGACTTTATTATTGGCGGCTTTTGAGAGTTTTCAAAAAGAAAGAAAATGGCAGGATGAATTTGATAAATTCTGTTTTGAGAATGATGACTGGCTTCATGATTATGCTTTATTTCAAGCGATCAAGATCAAGTTTCAAAATGAACTTTGGAGTTATTGGCCCAAAGATATCAGGGATCGCGCGCCGGAGGCTATTGGCAAGATCGAAAATGAATTTGCCCTTGAGATCAAAAGATCGAAATTCTTTCAATATGTTTTTTTTAAGCAGTGGCATGCATTAAAGGATTATTGTCGTAGTAGGAATGTAAAATTGATCGGAGATATCCCGATCTATGTCAATGATGATAGTGCCGATGTCTGGAGCGATCCTCAGTATTTTAAATTAGATGAAGATAAACTTCCGCATGTTGTGGCGGGAGTTCCTCCGGATTATTTTAGCGCGACCGGTCAACGTTGGGGGAATCCTGTTTATAATTGGGATGAACTTAAAAAAGATGGATATTCGTGGTGGTTGAAAAGGTTAAAACATAATTTTAATCTCTTTGATGTTGTCCGGATCGATCACTTTCGCGGATTTATAGAATATTGGGAGATCCCGCGGGAAGAAAAGACTGCGCTAAAAGGCGCTTGGGCCAAGGTTCCGACGGATGATTTTCTGGGAGCTGTTTTAAAAGAATTTCCCTCTCTGCCGATCATCGCGGAGGATCTGGGAATTATCACGGATGATGTCAAAGCATCTATGCAGCGTTATGGTTTTCCGGGAATGAAGATCTTGTTGTTTGCTTTTGACGGTGATATGAAGATCCATTCGTATATCCCAGAGAATTATAAAGAGAACTGTGTTGTTTATACCGGGACACATGATAATAATACCGTCCGAGGTTGGTATGAGAATGATATTTCAAAAGATGCCAAGGCCAATCTTCAAAAATATTTAGGTGCTTCGTATAAAGTCGATCAGCTGCATTGGCTTCTGATTGAAAAGGCGATGTTTTCCAAGGCGGTTTTTGCCATATTTCCTTTGCAAGATATCCTTGGACTTGGACAAGAAGCGCGCATGAATACGCCGTCGACCGTTAAGGGCAATTGGCAGTGGCGGGTGAGTCATAAGGAGCTTAAGGATATTTCTCTGGAAAGATTGAAAGAACTTACAGTAAAATATTTACGAAGTTCATAGGTCAGATCGAAAATCATGAAGATCGAACGATTTTTTGTTATTAGCTTGATCCTTGTTCTGATCATTGTCTTGTTCCAAAATATGCAGACAGTGACTTTGCGGGTTTTGTTTTGGCATGTGAGTTTGTCGCAATTCTTGCTTATTCCTATCGTACTTTTAATTGGATTCTTTCTGGGATACTTATTCAAAAGATTTTAAGGATTGGCATGAAAGCTGTCATTCAGAGAGTTAAGAAGGCCAATGTTCAGATCGAAGATAAAGTTGTTGGTGAGATCAAACAGGGGATCTTAGTTCTTTTTGGAGTGGAGAAAAACGATAGTCGATCGGATGCTGACTTTTTGTCTCAAAAGATCATTCATTTACGAATGTTCGATGATAGTCAGGGGAAGATGAATCTTGCGGTGAAGGATGTTGGCGGTGAGATCTTGGTCGTTTCTCAATTTACTCTTTTAGGTGATTGTCAAAAAGGCCGTCGACCCTCGTTTGATAATGCCGCAGAACCGAAAGTTGCGGAAGATCTTTACAATTATTTTGTTCAAAAGATATCGGAAGAGAACCTAAAAGTTCAAACGGGCCGGTTCAGAGCGATGATGGAAGTGTCGCTTGTTAATGATGGGCCGGTGACGTTTATTATTGATAGTAATAAAGAGAATTAGCTTACAGCTATCAGCTCTCAGCTTTCAGCTGACAGCTGAAGGCTGTAAGCTGATAGCTTAAAAATGAATCTCATCGACACCCATGCCCATTTAGATCAATTAGAAAATGTCGATGCAGCGCTTGCGAATGCCCACGAGGCTGGTGTGGAAGCGATTGTTGCTGTCAGCATGGATGTGAAGTCTTGTTTAAGGAATTTAGAAATAAAAAAGAAAACGCAGCATCCGAAGATCTTTTTGGCGATGGGAATGCATCCGTCGGAAGCAAATTTAGCCGAAGCGGAGAAATGTTTGGATCTGATAAAAGAACATCGAGGGGAATTGGTCGCTGTTGGTGAGATCGGTTTGGATTTTTGGTATAAATGGGTTAAGAAGGATCAGGGAAAAAAGGATGAACAGGTCCTTGTCTTTCGTAAGTTCGTAGAAATTGCGCAAAAGTTCGATCTGCCTATTATCATTCATGCTCGTGGTGCTTGGCGGGAATGTTTGGATATTGTTAAAGAATATCAGGTCAAAAAAGCCAATTTCCATTGGTATAGCGGGCCTATTGATGTTTTAGATGATATTCTTTCGGCCGGATATTACGTTTCAACTTCACCGAGTGTGGCTTATAGCCTGCAATCACGGGATGCGATGACTCACGCGCCGATGGATCGGATTTTGATTGAAACAGATTGCCCTGTTTTTTATCAGGATCGCAATTCGTCTTCTGATATGGGATTTTCAGCAGAACCGATGCATGTCGAGCGAACGTTAGACGCTTGCGCTCGGCTGAAAAATGTTGAAAAAGGCAAGGCAGCTGATATTTTTTATCAAAATACAAAACTATTCTTTAATATTTAAACGGATGAAGACTGTATGAAAAAGAGTATTTATTTTGGTGTTCTTGCTGTGGCGATACTGGCTGTCGGCGGGTTTATTGTTTATCAGAATTATTTCGCGAAAAGTCTCCATGTTGAAAATATTCTGCCTGAGGGGCCGTTGGTTTATGTCCGATTAAATAATGCAGCTGAGAATTTTGAGCGATTAAGTTCAAGTAAATCTTGGCAGACGATGATCGATTTAAGATATGACACGTTATTCGGAAAAAAATCTACAGTGAAGGATCAGTCGAATGTTTTAGACAGTCTTAAAGAAAAAATGATGCATATGTTGGCGGATTATGCTTTAAAGAAACTGTTTGGGAAGGAATTTGCTGTGGGATTCTATCCGGTCAATTTGGATCTGAATTCGTTAAGATTTGAGAATAAAGCGGATGTTGATCTTGTTCTAGAAAAGGTCTTGCCGCGGATCGTTGTCGTTACTCGTGTTGATCAAGATGTGAAGATCATTGACGCGTTGACTGAGTTTTTCTCCGGGATGGGCGAAGAAATAACTGTTGGGGAAGAAGAATATAAGAATTCTAAAATAAGTATCCTTTCTCTAAACAAAAGTCAGATCAAATTGGGATATACTTACGTAAAGAATTTTTTGGTTTTAGGGTTTGGAGATACAGCAGCAAAAGTTGTCATTGATGTTCTCCGAGGTGATAAACCCGCATTAAATACCGATGAGCGATTGATCCGGATACGAAAAGATATTTTGCCGCATGAAAGTTTTGTTGGGCTTGTAGATGCTGAGCGTATTGTGATGATGATCAAAGATCAGCAAACGCAAACCTCTTCGTTGGATCCTGCTGCGGATCATTTAGATGTTTCAACTGATCGGTTTTTTGATCAATTAGCGGGATTTCAATATTTTGGGATTTCCGCTGAATTCAGCGATCCGTTGGCTTTTAAGGGTGTGTTATATTTTGATTCGAATAAAATGGACTCGGGAATATCGACGATGTATTCGGCTTGTCAGCCTCGGGAGAATAAATCTATTCAATTTGTCCCCAAAGATGTTTTATATTATCAATGGGTCAATTGTTTGGACCTACCTTTTCTTTGGAAAGAGGTTAAATCCGAGATCGGGAATACAAATTCAGGTTCCGATCAAAGCAATGGGTTTTTTAAGATGGTGGAAAGTATGGAGAACGATCTTCTTCCAGCGTTTGGTGACGAGATCGGCGGATATTTAGCGGATGTAAAAATAACAGAAATGTTCCCCATCCTCAATGGTGTTTTTTTTATTAAAATAGGCGATAAAGTAAAATTAGAATCTCTTCTGGCTTCCGTCATGAAACGTTCTTTTATCCCATTTAAAAGTGAAGATCATGGGAGCGTTAATATTCAATATGTTCGTACGCCGTTTTCTGCCGATCTGGAACCGGGATTTGCGATCTTTGAGGATTATTTGTTCATATTTACGCAACGTGAATTTTTTAAAACATCTTTGGATGCCGCGAGCGATCGATCCAGGGCATTGTTGTCAAGTGATCGGCTTAAAGAGGTCCATCTGGGCAGTCTTGAGAAAGTTACTCATTTTCAGTTTATTGATCTGGCGGGTCTTGTTCCGAAACTCAAAGAAACTTCGACTTGGGTTCGTGGTTGGATGGTCAAACAGCAGGAATCAAAAGAAGCTTTTGCCAGTGGTAGTGAACGTCGATTAAAGGAGCAAAGAAAAATCATAGTTCAAAGCCAGGAAGATCAAGAGATCCTTGAGAGGGAGAGCATTTTATTAAAAGATCAGATCATGAAAATGAAAGAGCAAGGATTAGTGACGCTCGATAAAGAATCTGAGTTAACAGTTCTGCAGGAAAAAATAGCTGTTAAGATAAAAGAGATTGATGCAACTAAAGAGCAAGTTAAAGATTTGGAAAAGATCGTTTCTAAATTTCAAGAGCAGCTTAAGGATTCTCAATCCAAGGAAATTCTTTTTAAGGAAATTGTTGATCCTGTCCTGGAGGGGCTAACAGACTTTAAAAGTTTTGGTTTAGAGTCTTTTAAAAGTAATGATTCTGTGGCAACGACTATCTATTTGAAATTAAAGGACTGAGGGTTTGTTAATGAAAATGAGAACATGTTTGATAGTTTTTGTTTTCGTGTGTTCTCTTAGTTTGTTATCCGGATGTTCTTTGCTTCAGATTCCTGGACAGCTCATTGGGGGGACTTTTGATATTCTTGGAAAACTTCTTGGGCTCGCTTCAAAACTGCCGATGCCGCCTCCCGGTATTTTTTAAAATTTATGCATAATCGTGATATCGCTGAACTTTTTTACCGTATGGGAACGCTCCTTGAGATCCAGGGAGAAAATGTTTTTAAGGTGAAAGCGTATTATAAGGCCGCCGATAATATCAAAGCGCTCGCTGAAGATATTGCGGTTTTAAAGAATGAAGATCGTTTGTCTGAGATCCCCGGAATTGGGAAAGCTCTTCAGGAAAAGATCATTGAATATCTTGATCTCGGTCGAGTTTCGGCTTATGAGAAATTGATCAAGGAAGTTCCGGAAACATTACTTGAGATCGTCAATATCCCCACCATTGGTCCTAAAAAGGCGAAATTATTTTATGATTTATTAAAAATAAAGAATTTGTCAGAACTTAAAGCCGCCGCTTTGGATGGCTCTCTTTTAAAACTTCCTGCGATTAGGGAGAAAACTATTGAGAATATTTTAAGGGGCCTGAATGTCGTCGCCAAAGGCCAGGAGCGTATTAATTTGGGGAGTGCAACGCAAATTGCCACAGGGATCATTGATGGGTTAAAAAAAATTCCGGAAGTTCTTAAGATATCTTCTGCCGGAAGCTTGCGCCGGGGATCTGAAACGATCGGGGACATCGATATTTTGGTCGCTTCTAAGGATCCTAAAAGTGTTATGGAATCTTTCATACATTTGCCTCAAGTGACAAGTGTTTTAGCCCACGGTGAGACAAAATCTTCGATCGTAACGAAAGAAAATATTCAGATCGATCTTAGGGTTGTTTCTTTGATTGAATTTGGCGCGGCGCTGTTATATTTTACGGGGTCTAAGAATTTCAATGTTAAGATCCGTCAGATCGCGATGAAACAGAGCAAGAAAGTTAATGAATATGGAGTGTTTCTTGTTAAGGATGACAAAGAGAAGCTTCTTGCGGCAAGAACGGAAGAGGATTGTTTCAAGGCTTTGGAATTGCCGTATATTCCGCCCGAATTAAGAGAGGATATCGGGGAGAAAGAACTTTTTGAAGGGAAAGGTATTCCAAAGTTAATTGAGCTTTCTGATATCCGAGGAGAGTTTCACGTTCATTCGACCTATTCCGATGGGCATCATTCGATCGAGCAAATGGCGCTGGCGGCTCAAAAGAAGGGATATCAATATTTGGCGATCAGCGATCATTCGGTTTCTTTGCGGGTTGCCAGAGGCGTTTCTGTTGAGGATCTTAAAAAGAAGAAAGAGGAGATCGAAAAGCTAAATCATAAAATGAAGGATTTTCGGGTCCTTTTTGGCACAGAAGTAGAAATAGACAGAGATGGTAATTTAGATTACAATGAAAAAATCTTGAGCGAATTTGATGTTGTCATCGCGGCAATCCATAGCGGGTTTAAGGATACGGAAAGTGTTTTAACCAATCGTTTATTGAAAGCGGTAGAGAATAAATACGTTCATATGATCGCTCATCCGACGGGAGTACATTTAGGCAAACGTGAAGCGTACGCATTTGATTTTAAGGAAGTTTGTCGAGCTGCAGTCGATCAGGGAGTTTGTTTAGAGATCAATTCATTCCCGGTCAGATTGGATCTTAATTCGGCTAATGTGTATTTTGCCAAGAAAATGGGAGTGAAATTCGTAATTAATACCGACGCGCATCACATCGATCATTTAGAGTTTATGCCGTTCGGGATCTCGATCGCTCGGCGGGGATGGTTAAGCAAAGAGGATGTTGTTAATACGCTGCCGCTGGTTAATATGCAGAAAATCTTAAAGAAAAATCGATAGGTCATGTTCAAAGTCCTTAGCAAACAAATTTTATCTCATGATGTGAAGCGTTTGGATGTTCTGGCGCCGGATATTTGTGCTAAAGTCCGGCCGGGGCAATTTGTGAGCGTTTGTCCTTTCGAAGGGGATGAACGGATCCCGTTGGCAGTTATTGATTCAGATAAGATCAAGAAGTCGATCGCATTGATCTTTCAGGAAGTCGGCCAGACCACAAAGAAGTTGGGAGAGATCCCGATCAATGAACCGATCTTCTCGATCCTGGGCCCTTTGGGGGTTCCGGCAACTATTTCCAAAAAAGGTATTGTTGTTTGTATTTCTACGGGCGTTGGTACGGCGCAGATGCTGCCGATCGCCAGGGCTTTTAAGAATGCTGGTAATAAGGTGATCGGGATCATTGGAGCTCGGACGAGAAAATCACTTATTTTGGAATCACAAATGAGGATCACCTGCAGTAAGATCTTTATCACAACTGATGATGGAACATATGAAAAAAAAGGCCGGCCGACGGATGTTTTACAGGCTTTGATCAGTCAGCATTCGGTGGATCAGGTTTATTCTATTGGTTCGGTTGATATGCTGGAGGCGATCTGCCAAATAACATTATCAAAGAATATATCAACATATGTTCACTTGAATCCTGTGATGGCGGATTGTATGGGTATGTGCGGGTCTTGTCGGGTGAAAGTTGGTGGAGAAATGGTATTAGCGTGTACAGATGGACCTGAATTCGACGGGCATAAGGTCGATTTTAATGATCTTAAGATCAGAATGAACGCTTTTAAGGAGATTGGATCGTGTCTCAACCTAGAGTCGCCGCTTGCGACCAAACAAAACGAAACCGGAATTTTCAAGAGGTTTCTCTCGGATATCCTAAAAAAATAGCGATCGATGAAGCGCAGCGTTGTCCGCAGTGCTCTGATCCTGTTTGTAAGAAGGGCTGTCCTCTTGGGATCGACATTCCTGGATTTATTCGTTTACTTCGAGAGGGAAATCTTTTTGCGGCTTATCAAAAGATCAAAGAGAAAAATCCGTTCCCATCGATTTGTGGAAGAATCTGCTCTTCGCCTTGTGAAGCGGCCTGTATATTAAATGATGAAGAAGCTCCTATCGGGATCCGCGCTCTAGAACGATTCGCCGCAGATTTTGGGAAAGTAAAGGCTGTTAAAACTCCGTTACGTCCAAGCGGTAAAAAGATCGCAATTATCGGTTCTGGCCCGTCGGGTTTATCAGCATCCGTTGAATTAGCGCAGAAAGGTTATCAGGTTACGGTTTTTGAAGCTTTGGATCGGCCGGGCGGGGTTTTAAAGTATGGGATCCCGGAATTCCGTTTGCCGGATCAGGTTTTGGACAATGAGATCAATGAGATCAAAAATTTAGGAGTTGAGTTTAAAATGAATTTTTTTATTGGCCAGACGATGAGTTTGGCTGATCTTAAAGATAAAGGATTTTCCGCGATCCTTTTGGCGATGGGCGCGGGTGTGCCGAAGTTTATGGATATTCCGGGTGCGAATTTAGGGCGGGTGTATTATGGCGAAGAATTCTTGATGAGGGTCAATTTGGCCAAGCGGAAGATGTTTTCAGGGGTCAAGCCTGATTTTCCAGTCGGAGGAAGAGTTGCGGTTATCGGTTCAGGGAATACGGCGCTTGATTGCGCGCGCTCAGCAAAACGGTTTGGTTCGGATATTACATTGATCTTCCGTCGGACTGAAGAAGAAATGAGAGTAAGGGCCGAGGAAAGGAATTTTGCTAAAGAAGAAGGCATTAAGTTAGAACCGCTTGTCCAACCTTTAGAAATTTTATCTGACGGAGATCATGGTGTTAGAGGTGTTAAATGTCTTCGTTTGGATTATGCGGATGCGGATTCTTCTGGGAAATGGGTTTTGGAAGCTGTCCCAGACTCTGAATTTATTTTAGATGTTGAGACTGTGATCATTGCTGTTGGTCATCAGCCGAATTCTTTGTTGAGAAAATTTGAAAAACAGCTTGAGTTGAATATAGATAAAACTCTTAAGATCGATGAACAGAAAATGACTTCTATTCCGGGTGTTTTTGCCTGCGGCAATGTTGTCACCAATGCCGGCCCGGTGGTTGAGGCGATCGCGTCTGGAAAAGTTGTTGCCGAAAGTATTCATCAGTATTTAAAGAAATAGTGTTGTGAACGATAAAATGTTTTTTTGTGTCATTGCGAGGAACGACTTGCCTGCCGGCCGGCAGGAGTGACGAAGCAATCTTTTAAAAAGATTGCTTCGCAAAAAACGCTCGCAATGACACTCGAATAAAGCTATGAGTGTCCGTAAAACAATCGAACAAATTAGAGCTAAAAAGAATAAACAGAAGATCACGATGCTGACGGCTTACGATTTTCCGTTTGCATCGATCATCGATCAGGCGGGTGTCGATATTATTCTCGTTGGTGATTCTTTGGCTAATGTTGTTCTAGGGCTTGAGTCGACGAAAGATGTTACGATGGAGCAGATGCTTCATCACACGAAAGCGGTCAATCGCGCGGTTAAGAATGCGCTTTTGTTGGGTGACATGCCGTATGAAGCTTATCAAAGCCATCCGGAAAAGTCTATTGAGAGTGCAAAACGGTTTATGGATGAGGCGGGTTGCGGGGCGGTTAAGCTTGAATGGTTTGAGGATTGTCTTTCTGTTACTAAAAAGATCATCAAAGCTGGGATCCCTGTGATGGGGCATGTTGGTTTGACGCCGCAAACAGCCGACAAACTTGGCGGTTTTAAAGTTCAGGGGAAAACGGCTCACACGGCCAGTCAAATCATTAAAAATGCAAAAGACCTTGAAGCTTGCGGATGTTTTGCTATTGTTTTAGAGTGTATCCCAAAAGAGATCGCGAAGATCATCACAGGTGAGCTTTCTATTCCAACGATCGGGATCGGCGCGGGAGTTGATTGCGACGGACAAGTTTTGGTGACCTACGATATGATCGGGCTTTTTGATCGATTTCATCCTAAATTTGCGAAGCAGTATACGAATTTGAAAGAAATGATATTGATGAACGTCAAGCAATTTCGGGCGGAAGTTGAGAATAGCATTTTTCCGGATGATCAGTATAGTTATGCGATCGAGGGGAAAGAGTTGGATAGTTTGAAAAATAGAAGATAAGATGTTAGAGGCTAGAAGTTAGAAGCTAGAAGGAAAATTGAGTAGCCCGTTTTTTCTAGCATCTAACTTCTAACGTCTAGCTTCTTCTGTTAGCTGTGTTATGATTTTTGAATTAGATTCTAAAGGATTTCTATGAAAAAATGCCCTTTCTGCGCCGAAGAGATCCAAGACGAAGCGATCAAGTGCCGGTTTTGCAATGAGATGCTGGATAAGAGTAATCCTAAGAATAAGTCACCGTGGTATATGAGTGAGTCGGGGCTTATTGTTGGGTTTCTTTTGGTCGGCCCGCTTATTTTGCCTGTTGTTTGGATTAACAAGAGTTTTTCTTTTACAAAGAAGATCATTCTGACTGTTATTATTGTTGTGTTATCGATATTTTTGTTTAAAGCTCTTATGGGTTCATTTGCTTCTATCAAAGAATATTACAAGATCATTGGCGGGAATTATTAGGGGAAATATGTTATCAGAAAGAATAAAAGTCTTTGAACGAGCCGTTGGGCGGTATTCTCTTTTGAGTGCCCGGTGGATCATTAGTCATCTTCCGGAAGGGTCGTTTAAGATGACCTCTCGGATCTTGACGGTTTTAGGTTGGCCGATCCTTTTTAAAAAACGCCGTCTTACGATCGAGAATTTGACGAATGCTTTTGGGAAAGAAAAGAGCGCGAAAGAGATCGATCAGATCTCATGGGATTGTTTTCAGAATTTTGCCCGTGGAATGGTCGAGCTTATTTATTTTGCCGATCGTCCGGATGAGATCCGTAAAAAAGTGCGGTTTGAAGGGCAGGAACATCTTGACGCGGCTTTTAAAAAAGGTAGTGGCGTTATTTTGGTGAGTGCGCATTTTGGTAATTTTATTTTGATGTATTTGCGCCTGATCGTGGAAGGTTATAAAACTAATATTATCATGCGCCGGACACGCGATCAAAAGTTTGAGGAATATATCACGGAATTTAGGGATTCGCATGGGATGCAGACTATTTATGACCTGCCGGCGCGAAAATGTGTTCAGCAGTCGTTAAAAGCTTTGCGTAATAATGAGATCTTATTCATTCTTTTGGATCAGAATTACGGCAGCGATGGAAGGATCTTTGTGGATTTCTTCGGCCGTCCGGCGGCAACCGCGGCGGGTCCGATCGTTTTTTCTAATCGCACGTCCGCTCCTATTTTGCCTATTTTTATTATGCGTGACGGCGGGGAACAGCATAAAATCGTTATTGAACCGCCAGTTCAGCTGGAAACAGGCGCCGATGAGATGGATTCAACCGTTAAAAGCGTTGCCAAGATCACCAAGATCATTGAACGTTATGCCCGGGAATTGCCTTATGAATGGGGCGGGTGGATGCATAAACGTTGGAAGAGCCAGGCAGCTGAAGGTCAGGATATTGTTGACATCATCCGCGAAGAAAGCAGCTTAAAAGATTCTGATGTGTCCCAAGGAGCCTAATATGCTCCGTAGAATTTCTTGCTTTTTGAAATAAATTTCGTTAGAATACCCAGTTATGCAAAAAGCCGAAACAACAAATAATATTATGGAAAAGATTGTTTCTCTGTGTAAGCGCCGTGGATTTATTTTTCCATCTTCGGAAGTTTATGGAGGATTGGCCAGTACTTGGGATTATGGCCCTTTGGGGGTTGAACTCAAGAATAATGTCAAAAGAGCCTGGTGGAAAGCGGTTGTTTATAATAGGGAAGATATTGTCGGGCTTGATGCAAGCATTCTAATGAATCCTCTTGTTTGGAAAGCTTCTGGACATACAGAAAATTTTCACGATACCCTTGTTGATTGTAAAAAATGTAAAAAAAGATTTCGTCAGGATCATTTAAGTGGCAAATGTCCAAATTGTGGCGGGACTGAATTTACCGACGGACGAGCGTTTAATTTGATGTTTAAGACACAATTAGGTGCGGTCGCTGATGAGTCGAGCATTTCTTATTTACGCCCTGAAACAGCGCAAGGGATTTTTGTCAATTTTAAAAATGTCATTGATGCGACGCATCGAAAACTTCCGCTGGGGATCGCGCAGACAGGTAAATCTTTTCGAAATGAGATCACTCCGGGAAATTTTACTTTTCGCATGCGCGAATTTGAACAGATGGAAATAGAGTATTTTACGAAGCCTCAGGATGCCGAGAAATGTTATCGGGAATGGATCGAAGAGCGGTTTAATTGGTATGTGGATCTGGGGATCAAAAAAGAGAATTTAAAGATCCGTGAGCATGGCAGTGATGAGCTCGCTCATTATGCACGCGGTTGCAGTGATATTGAATATCAATTTCCTTTTGGCTGGGCGGAGTTAGAGGGAATCGCCAACCGGACAGATTATGATCTGAAACAGCATTCGAATCTTTCCGGCGTTAATCTTCAGTATCAAGATCCCGCTACGAATGAGAGATTTTTCCCGTACGTGATCGAACCGTCGGGCGGCGTTGACCGGGCGACATTAGCGTTTTTGGTTGATGCTTATCATGAAGAAGAGGTTGAAGGAAGAACGCGGGTAGTTTTGAAATTTAGTAAAGAGTTAGCGCCGGTGAAAGTCGCGATCCTTCCGCTTTTGAAAAATCGAGAAGAGATCGTTTCGTTGGCGAAAAAGATCAAGAAAGATATTCAAAAAGATCTGCATTGTGTTTATGATGACACTGCCGCGATCGGAAAGCTTTATCGACGGCAAGATGAAGTGGGGACATTTTATTGTTTAACAGTTGACGTCCAATCTTTGGACGATAAACAGGTTACAGTTCGTGACCGGGATACTATGAAGCAGGAACGTGTTTCTGTGGATCAGTTAAGAAAATATTTTACGGATAAGTTCAATAGTTAACGAAGAAAGGTTGGGGATTCAATGGCAAAGAAGTTTGTTTATTCATACGGAGCTGGTAAGGCGGAAGCAAAAGGTGATGAGCTGACAAAGAATGTTTTGGGCGGTAAAGGGATCGGCTTGATGGAAATGACGAGTATCGGCATTCCTGTCCCGGCGGGATTTACTGTTACGATTCAAACTTGTGAAGAATATTATAAGATCGGGCGAAAACTTCCTAAGGGTTTAGAAAAAGAAGTCCGCGATGCTGTTTTGAAACTTGAGAAAGTTACCGGCAAAAAGCTTGGCGATCCGAATGATCCGTTATTAGTTTCTGTCCGCTCCGGCGCTGCCCGTTCGATGCCTGGGATGTTGGAAACGATCTTGAATTTGGGATTAAATGACAAAAGTGTCGAGGGTCTTGCGAAGATCACTGGGAATCCGCGTTTTGCCTATGATGCTTACCGTCGATTCATTCAAATGTTCTCTGCAACCGCCATGGGATTATCAAAGCAGCCGATGGAAGATATGTTGCATGAGATGAAACATCAGCTTGGTGTGAAAACTGATCCAGAGATCCCTGCCGAAAAACTTAAAGAATTATGTGATCAATTTAAAGCATTTTATAAAATGAATAAAAAAGAAGAATTCCCGCAAGACCCTTGGAAACAGTTATGGGGCGCGATCATGGCCGTTTTTAATAGCTGGGAAGCAGAAAAAGCTATTACTTATCGTCGTGTAGAAAAGATCACTGACCTTAAGGGAACAGCGGTCAATGTTGTTCAGATGGTCTTTGGAAATAAAGGCGAAAATAGCGGGACAGGTGTTTGTTTTACGCGTGATCCGAATACAGGTGAAAATACTTTTTACGGAGATTATTTAATTAATGCTCAAGGTGAAGACGTCGTCGCTGGTATTCGTACGCCGTTACGATTGTCAACATTGCAGGAAACAATGCCGAAAGCGTACGATCAGCTTTGCGCGGTTCGTGCGATCCTTGAATCTTATTATAAAGAAATGCAGGATCTGGAATTTACAGTTGAAGATGAAAAACTTTACATGCTGCAATGCCGAACAGGAAAACGGTCGCCTGCGGCGGCATTTCGTATCGCGCTTGATCATGCGACCAAGCCGTTACTTTCGAGCAGTCAAGCCAATGATCTAGTTAAAAAAGGATATCTTCCTAAAAAATACGCGGAACTTGCGGTTAAGCCGGTTATTTCTAAGCAGCAAGCGATCTTACGTATTTCCTCAGATGACATTGAACGTCTTTTTTATCCTGTTATTGATACTAAAAAAGTCGCTCCTGCTCAATTAAAATCGTCCCGGTTAGGCAGCGGGATCAATGCTGTTCCTGGGTCAGCCGCTGGAAAAGTCGTTTTTACTGCCGCTGAAGCAGAAAAATTGGGTCAAAAAGGCGAGAAAGTTATATTAGTTCGAAAAGAAACAAGCCCTGAAGACGTCGGCGGGATGCATGCGGCGAAGGGGATCTTAACAGCGACCGGCGGAAAAACAAGTCATGCCGCTGTTGTGGCTCGCGGTTGGGGAAAATGCTGCATCGTCGGATGTGAAGCGTTAAATATCAATTATGAAGCAAAGTCAATGTCCATCGGTGGAAAAACTGTTAAACAAGGTGATTTTATCACTCTTGATGGATCAGCTGGTGATATCTATCTTGGTGATTTCCCGTTAACTGAGCCGGAACTTCCAGATGCTTATTATACGATCCTTAAATGGGCCGATGAATTCCGTACGATCAATGTCCGGACGAATGCCGATACACCATACGATGCGGCTAATGCTATTAAGATGGGCGCAGAAGGTATCGGATTATGCCGAACGGAACATATGTTCTTTGATACAGAAGAACGGCGTTTAGCGATGCAGGAAATGATCGTTGCGGAATCTTTAGAAGCGCGCAAAATAGCTTTGGCTAAATTGTTGCCGTTTCAAATTAAAGATTTTTACGGCATTTTTAAGGCGATGAATGGTTTTCCGGTCACAATTCGTTTGATCGATCCTCCTTTGCATGAATTTACTCCAAAAGATAATGCTGGGATCGAAAAATTGAGCGCGATCACGGGAATAGCGCCGGATAAGATCAAGCATCGCTGTGAACAGCTGCATGAATCTAATCCGATGCTTGGTCATCGCGGTTGCCGATTGTCGATCACTTATCCTGAGATCCTTGACATGCAAGTCACAGCGATCATTGAAGCGGCTATCCGCTGCCAAAAAGAAGGTATCAAAGTCCTTCCTGAGATCATGCATCCTTTGACGATCGACAGAAAAGAACTTCAGATCCTTGAGCAGCAGACACGCAGTGTGGCTGATAATCTTATCAAACAAGCCGGAATTAAATTATCTTATTTGGTTGGAACAATGATCGAGATCCCGCGAGCGGCGCTTTTAGCTGATCAATTAGCTGAAGTCGCTGAGTTTTTCAGCTTCGGGACCAACGATCTTACTCAGATGACCTTAGGACTTTCGCGCGATGATGCCGGACGGTTCTTGCCGGTGTATGTCGCCACTGAAAAAGATGGCGGTAAAGCGATCTTTAAAGATGATCCTTTCCAAAGTCTGGATCAGGATGGCGTCGGAATGCTTGTGAAAATGGGCATTGAAAAAGGACGTGCGACCCGTAAGAATATTAAAGTGGGGATCTGCGGTGAGCATGGCGGAGATCCGGCATCCATTTATTTCTGCCACAAAGTTGGAATGGATTATGTGAGTTGTTCGCCTTACCGCGTGCCGATCGCAAGGCTTTCCGCGGCACAAGTTGCGATCAGTTCAAAAACGCAAACCAAGGTAACTGTTAAAAAATCAAAAAAGATCAATTTAAAGGTTCGTGGAAATATCCGTCGTAGTGTGTCTTTAGTGAAAAAATAATCATGATTGATTCTATTAAAGCTTATTTAAAAGACGTTCGGCCGATCCCGCTTTTGACAGCGGCTGATGAAGTTGAATTGTCTAAGAAGGTCAAAAAAGGCGATAAAGAAGCCCGGGATAAGATGATCCGGTCGAATTTGCGCTTGGTGATCAGTATTGCTAAGAGGTATTCGAATTTAGGCGTTCCATTAAACGACCTGATCGAAGAAGGCAATATTGGGCTTATGAGAAGTGTTGAGAAATTTGACCACACGCGCGGATTTCGATTTTCGACTTACGCCGCGTGGTGGATCAAGCAGGGGATCTCGCGGGCGATCATTGATCAGGGAAAAATGATCCGTGTTCCCGTTTATATGAATGAGGAGATCCTTAAGTATAAAAAAATGGTTGAAAAGTTAACTCATGATTCCAAGGGCAAGCCCACGGTTCATGAAATTGCGAAGAAAATGCGTTTGTCCGTCGAGAAGGTCCGGGAATTGGAAGGCTCTATTTCAAAAATGTCAAGTTTAGATGCTCCGATCGGCGATATGGGTGATGGGCAGGTCATTGATATTATTGAAGATGAGAATATTGCTTCACCCGATGAGGATCTTGAAACATTTTTTAATAAAGAACGAACTGTAGGTTTTTTAGAAATGTTAACAGAACGGGAACGAAAGATCCTTGAGCTGCGTTATGGCCTTACCGATGGGACGGCTCGGACGCTTGCGGAGATCGCAAAGATTTTGGGTGTTTCGCGTGAGCGTGTTCGTCAGATCGAATCCGCGACGATCAAAAAGATCCGTCATGTTATGAAGAATTCAGAAACAAAAGAGGACCGGGAAAACGATGGCCAGTAGAAAAAGAAAAGCAACCTTCGTGCTTGTTATTCCGCGTTTTGAAGATTTTTTCCATTCTTTTTATTCCGGTGAGATCATCCGCGGCGTGAGTTTTTCGGCAAGCCGTTTAAATGCTGATTTTTTAGTCCATATTACGGATCGGTCCAATCATCAGGGTTGGCTTGATTCTACTCTCATGGATAAAAATTATATTGATGGCATCATTTTTGCCGATATTGATAATGATCTGGACATTGTCAAGCGTGCTATCCGTCGAGGAGTTCCTTGCATGGTCCTAAATAATATTATTGAAGAACCGATGAATTATGTCGCGGTTGATAATAAAAAAGCGGCGATCGAAGTTGTCGAGCATTTTTTAGAACTCGGCCATAAAAATATTGCCACGATCGCCGGAGATGTTTCAACTCAGGCGGGATTAAAACGCCTGGAAGGTTTTCGCGAATGCCTTTTGGATCATGGGATCAATACCCCTCGAAATTATATTACTTTCGGGGATTTTTTGCGGACCCCGGCGCGTTTAGCGGCTCAAAAGTTATTGAAATTAAAAGATCGTCCAACTGCTGTTTTTGCGGCCTCCGATGTTATGGCGCTAGAACTTATGGATGTTGCGCGTTCGATGAACATTAAGGTTCCGGAAGAGCTTTCGGTCGTCGGTTTTGATGATAATCCCTTTAACTCAACAAGTTCTATCGCCCTAACGACAGTTTCACAGCCGCTCGTTGAAATGGGGCGTTTAGGAGCCGAGAATTTAAGCCTTATCAGCCAGGGCAAGGGCAAATTGCCGGTAAAAATTGTTCTGCCCACCAAATTGATCAAAAGAGCTTCTACAGCCCGTCTTTAAATCCATTTATCAAACAAAAGGAGTCAATGATGGCTCAGTCAATAAAGAAATCTGAATTAAAGAATTGTATCCGGGATATCCCTAATTTTCCCAAAGAGGGGATCATTTTTAAGGATATTACGACATTGCTGAAAAATAAGGTCGCGTTCAAGAAGTCGATCGACCTTTTAGTGAAGAGATTTAAGAATGAAAATATCAAATATGTGGTTTGTGTTGAGTCAAGAGGCTTTATTTTTGGCGCGCCGCTCGCTTATAAATTGGGGGCTGGGTTCATTCCTGTCCGAAAAAAAGGCAAACTTCCCTTTCGCACGCGAAGCGTTACGTATGATTTGGAGTATGGAACGGATGTTCTTGAGATCCATGAGGATGCGATCGAGCCAAATTCAAGAGTTCTCATTGTCGATGATCTTTTGGCGACCGGCGGAACGATCAAAGCTGTTTGTGAATTGTTAAGGTCTCAAAAAGCTGTCATCGCCGGCGTGGCGTTTCTAGTTGAGTTAAAATTTCTTAAAGGCATTAATAAGCTTAAAGATTTAGATGTTTATTCGCTTATAAAATACTAATATTAGTTATATTATCCAAGAC
>CAYGEE010000033.1:0-20262 GCA_964348765.1 uncultured Planctomycetales bacterium
GGGGTCATCGATGGAGATTGTTCAGTTTCTGCCCCCTCCCTAGCCCTCCCCACAAGGGGGAGGGAATGCAAACATTAAAACTATTCTTGTATATTATCCTTAAAGTCTAAACAAATACATGGGGATTTTATGAGCATTTTTTTCTTTCTAGGGATTCTGATCGTTTTAAACCTTGATATCCGTCTTTTAAAGAAGCGTGATATTGATCTTTTTAATAAGGTTTTCTTTTTTTCGTTTTTTAGGATCATTTTTATGTCTTTGATGATCCTCCTTTTCACGGTTGTTTCTAATGATCGATTAGAGAATCTATCCACGAATATTTTATTGGTTCTGATGGCATTTTATTTGATCAGCCGCAGCCGTTTTCAAAGAGATTATCTGCCGGCAAATGCCCGTTTTGATGTCAAGAGCGGTCCATTCTCTCAAGAGCTTTTGTCCGGTCTTTATGGGGTTATTATTTTCTGGACGTATACAATGCTTATTTTTTCGTTATGTTACCGTGGGTTCCGATGGGATGCGGCAAGTCATGAGGTGAATTTAGAAGAATTGATCGTCAGTACTATTTTTTCTTCAGTTTTTCTTTTGATCTATGTTTATCAGGCTTCTAAAAAGTTCTCCAAAACGGGTTTTCTATGTAATGTCGGGTTGGTATCGACGGGGATATCACGGTTTAAAACGGTTGTTGTCCCTTCGTTGGTCGGCATTTCTTTTTCATTTTTGGCTGCGTATCTTCTTTGGCAGCGTAAGATCCAGCCGTCAACGCCACTTAGTGAGATCCTAGACCAGCCGCAGTCTCCGGCACTTATTGTTATTTTTATTCTTCTGGCCATTGTTATTGCGCCTTTACTCGAGGAGATCGTTTTTCGCGGATATTTGTTTCATGTTCTGAGGGTAGCGAAGGGACGGTTGGTTGCGATCCTGATTGTTTCTCTTTCCTTCGGGATCTTGCATGTGGAACAGTATTGGGGCGATTGGCTGGCGATCGGGATGGTTGGGGTTTTAGGGTTTATTTTAACTTTTTTAAGAGTTTGGGCGAATTCGACAGTGGCGAGTGTGACGCTTCATTATGTTTACAATGCTGGTGTGATGATCTTGCCGGTCATTTTTTTGATAGTCAGTAATCCGGCCTATTTTAAGTATCATGCTTATGAGGCGTCACTTGATGATCAAGAAAAAATAGAGCTTCTTAAAGAAAGTATTAAAAAAGTGCCGGATTTTCCAGATGCTTACGGCGATCTTGCACAGTTTTATTCTGATAAGAATTCGGATCTGGAAGAAGCTTTGAGGTTGATCGATCAAGCTTTAAAAATGGATCCGAAGAATGTTGATTATCAGGATATAAAGAATGATATTCTTATCCAATTAGATCAGGCCGATACGGCGGAGGCGGTTAATAGGGAATCGAATTTTAAAAAGTCTGACGCAAGCCGAAAGTTCCGCGCGGCAAGAAAATTGAGAATGAGCCATTAGCTTGTGTGGGTTTATGGGGCTATTATCTTTATAAAAAAAATATGTTATGATTTTAGCGGTTTAAACCGTTTTGTAGTTGTTGCTTTGCAAAAAGAGCTTGTAATGACACGAATGGGAAGTTCTAGGTATCGGTAACGTTGGTGTCTGGTTTTGGTTGTCGTTTTTGTTCTCGGACAATACCAAAACCTACAACTAAAACGAGACGCCAACGTTACCGATACCAACATTTTTATTTCTATTGAGGCTTATCGGACATTCTAAGTCAAAAGGTGTTGACACTCTCTGGCAAATATATAAAAATAGCTTCGCTTCAAACAAATTTTCACGGTATCTTTTTGTTCCATAAGGACTTCGCAGGATCCTAGTTAAAATGAATAAAAAATTCACTCGCATCATTCTTTTTAGCGCGATTATTTTCAGCCTTAATGGTGCTCGCGTGTATTCTCAAGTTGAAAATTCACAAATTTCTGATAATGCTCCTGTTGTTTTGGATGTTCAAGATCAAACTGTTGCGATCGATCTTTTGGAATATACAAGCGTTGATGTGAAAGAGGTTTTAAGGGATATTGAGATCAAAAGCGGGCTAAAGATCGTTTTTGATGAAAACATCGCCGGGCCAGTCACGATCTATTTAAAGAATGTTGATGTTCATGATGTTCTAAGAATTGTTTTAGAGATGAATGCGTTGGCTTATTACGAAGATAATGGAACAGTTTATGTTGTCACGGGCGCGGTGTATGAATCAAAGTTCGGCCATTCTTTCAAGGACAAGATCCAGACGAAGGTCGTTTCCTTGTCGTATGCGGATCCTTTGGATGTTGTCAAGGTCCTTACTCAAGTCAAGACAGAGAATGGAAAGATCATTTATAATGTGGAACGTAAATTCCTGGTCCTCTTGGATTCTCTGGATGCTGTTAATTCTATGACAGCACTTATTGAAGCTCTTGATGTGTCCATTGAGACACGAACGATCATTCTTAAAAACAAGAAAGTGGCTGATGTTGCTGAAAAAATAAAATCCAAATTGACTCAGACAGTCGGGAAGATTCAGGTCGATCTTCTGGCTAATTCTTTTGTTGTGACGGATAAGGTTTCGAATTTGAAAATGATCGAAGAGTATGCCGGGAAGATCGACGGGACTACTTCGACGGTCTTGTTTGATGTGAAGATCTTGAGGATCATTTTAAATGACGAACACGAAGAGGGTGTTGATTGGGATGCGATCGTTTCTGATTATCAAAAATTGGCGCTGTCTAATCCTCGCCGGGACGAGATGGTCGATCGTTTACAAATTCTAAGTATTGGAACGCTCGGTGATGAGGATTTTGCGGTGTTGCAGGATGCCCTGGACACCGTCGGAGTTATTAGCACTATTTCCAAGGTAAAGGAAACAGCGATGATCAATGCGCAAGCGAAGATCGACGTTAAATTAATGGAGGTTGTTTTTAATGACGAGCAGCACCGTTCCCAGCAGGAAGTTTTTGAAAGTCAGGATGCAATAAAATTGCAGTTAACGCCGACATTTTTTGAGGATGATACGCTGCTTGTGAAGATCAAGCCTCAGTTAATGGAAACAACGCGAGGGATCCGGTCTTCATCAAGAAATGATCAAGCGGAAGATATGGATCAGAAAACGATCGACGTGAAAGTTCATAGCGGCTCGACGATCGTGATCGGGAGTTATTTTAAGGATATGTCGATCGAATCGATCCAGAAGATCCCGCTTCTGGGGGATCTGCCATTTTTGGGATTTGTTTTCCGCAATCAGGGGCAAAGCGTTAAGAAAACGGAAGTGGTTGTTTTTATAACAACGACAATTTTACCGGAAGAGTGATCATGGTTAGATCAGGTGCAAGGAAAGAGATCGCAAGGATAATTCTTGTCTTTATTCTCGGTGTCTTTGTCGCCGGTTGTGCCAGCGTTCCGGTAAGATCCCCAATCACACTTAAAGATGAAATATTTTTGAAGGATTTTTGTGCGCGGGAGAAAATATCTTCTCAATGGGACCATATTTCGGAGGTTGTGAGCTTTAAATGGAGGAATTCTCAGCAGAGAATTTTAGTTGGAAGCAATGTTGCGGTTGTTGGGAATCATCGGATCGTGTTAAGCTCTCCTGTTCGGATCCAAAATAGTTTGATCATTGTTCCGTCTAGTTTTGAAAAAATGATCGAGGAGGTCTTAGTCATTGAGCCGAAGGTTGCGGTGACTGAAGAATTTACTATAAAGAAGATCCAGCGCATTATTATTGACCCTGGGCATGGCGGGAAGGATCCGGGGGCTATTGGACTAAGCGGAATTTACGAGAAAGGGATCGTTCTCGACATTGCTTTGAAATTAAAAGATCTTTTGTCGCAGAAAGGCTGGGATGTCTCTTTGACCCGTTCGACGGATGATTTTATTTCTTTAGGAGAACGTACACAGATCGCTAGCGACAGGGCTGCGGATATTTTTGTCAGTGTGCATGCGAATTCAAACCCTTCCAGTAAGATCTACGGAGTGGAGGTTTATTCTCTTCGGGATCTTGATCGATCAGAGTTCCGCGAAGAGCAGAGATTGAAGAATGAAGAAACGGTTTTCGGGCATTTTGTGATGGAAAAAAACAATAACGATCTAAAAGATGTTTTATCGGAGATGATGTATTCTTCGAAGCAATCGGAATCATTGTTGTTGGCTTCACTTGTTGCGGATAATGTTGTTTTTGAAACTAAAACCGCCAATCGCGGGCAAAGGTACGCCAAATTTTTTGTTTTACGAAATACGCTCAGTCCTGCTATTTTAGTTGAGGTGGGATATGTGTCTAATATGAAAGAAGAGAATTTTCTTAAGTCTGAAGATTATCGGACAAAGATCGCTAAGGGAATTGCGGAAGGGATTTTCCAATATGCCGGTATTGAATAATAGAGATCATGCGATCGGTGTTTTTGATTCTGGTTTGGGCGGTTTGACCGTCGCTAAAGAGATCATTCGCGCGCTTCCTAATGAGAATATTGTCTATTTTGGGGATACCGCGCGCGTTCCTTATGGGACGAAATCAAAAGAAGCGATCATTAAATTTTCGATCGAGAATACAAATGTTCTTTTAAGATATAAAGTTAAAATGATCGTCGTTGCCTGCAATTCTTCGTCGAGTTATGCGCTTTCGATCCTTAGAGAACGTTTTAAGATCCCGATCGTCGGGGTTATCGAGCCGGGCGCGAAAAAAGCGATGGAGTCGACCCGCAACAATCGTGTTGGAGTTATTGCAACATCGGCGACGATAAAAAGCCAGGAATATGTTAATGCGTTAAAACGGCATAAGATCTCTGTTTCTGTTATCCCGCAAGCTTGTCCCTTCTTTGTTCCGTTGGTTGAAGAAGGATGGTTCAATAAAAAAGTGACTTTGCTCGTTGCCCGTCAATATCTTGCGCCGATGAAACGAAAAGGTGTTGATACCCTTATTTTAGGCTGCACGCATTATCCGCTTTTAAAAAGTGTGCTGAAGAAAGTGATGGGAAAAGATGTTATCTTGGTTGACTCCGCGAAAGAAGTGGCATCGCAGGTGAAGATCATTTTAGAGTCGATGGAAAAACTGCGATTAAATAGTGCAAAACCGAAATATCAATTTCTCGTTTCCGACCGTCCGCAGGAATTTAGAAAGATCGCGATGAAATTTTTAGGATGGGATATCAGCCGGGAGGTCAAAAATGTTTGAACTGTTCATTAAGGACCATATTGCCTCAGCGCATTTTTTGCCCGGTTATGAAGGCCGGTGTAAGGAACTGCATGGGCATACGTGGCATGTGGAAGTTTCGATCGTCAGTAATGATCTTGATCGTATAGGATTGGTCGCTGATTTTGCTGTTTTAAAGAAACAATTAAAGGAATTTTTAGTCCATATCGATCATGTCTGTTTAAATGATCTGCCGTATTTTAAAACGTTTCCTCCGTCAACGGAGAATATCGCGAAATATATTTATCAGAACTTCTCAAAAACCGTTGTTCCATTGAAAATAAATAAAGTCAGGGTCTGGGAATCGGAGACGGCTAGTGTGGTGTATTTTGAGTAGAAACAAAATAAGAAGTTAGAAGTTAGAAGCTAGAAGCTAGAAGCTAGAAGCTAGAACGTAAAACAAGATATGATTTTATTGTTCTAGCCTCTAACTTCTAACATCTAGCTTCTTTGACGAGTTATTTTTCATGAAAGGATAATTATGAGATCTTTAATTCTAGGAATTATTTCTTTTTTTGTATTCATGACTTCATCAAGTTTAGCTGAAACGATCTACCTCAAGGACGGGTCCGTCGTCTCCGGCGAGATCTTGCAGCGGGGAAGTTATTTTGTGACGGTGCAAGTTGGCAAGATCCCTAAGAAATATTTTAATGATCAGATCGACCGTATTGAACAGGAATCTAAGGACAGTTCAGTGATCGTCAATCTTGATCCGGCGCAAAATCCTGATGTGGCTGGATCAAAAGTCAAGTTGATCGAGAGCCTGCTTCGGGTCAATGGGACGCAGGCTTCAATGGAAGCGACCGTTGCGGAAGTTATCAATAACGCTCCCGAGGATCGTAAGGAGGAATTTCGGCAGATGTTCGATCTGTCGAATTTCTTCTCAGAAATGGTTCCTGTTTATGATAAGTATTTTTCTGAGAATGATTTGCGGGAACTTATTCAATTCTACGAAAGCCCCGTTGGAAAGAAATTTTTAAGCGTTGCGCCCGCCATCATGAAAGAATCTATGGAAAAGAGCGTTGATTACTTTCAGCGAAAAGTCGCCGCAAAATGATCGTAATCGTTTAGTTGACAGAGAGAATTCAGACATTTTCTCATTGTGTCATCGCGAGAAAAAATGGTTTCCTTGATGACGAAGCGATCTTTTTAGCATAAAAGATTGCTTCGGCCCAAAAACCGGCCTCGCAATGACACAGAGCATATCTTGTCGAATCTCTCTATCAGTTAAACAAATACAAATGATCATTATGGTGCGTTAAACCTTTTCAGAGGATCCATTTAGTCAAAATTTATTCGTACTTCTTCAAAGCTTTAAATCGTTCTGCTGCATAGTCTTATGTAATATTCGTGCATTTTTTATTTTTTTATTGATTAATTTTGTTTGACCTTAAAAATTTTTTTTGATATATTATGTGAGCTTTCAAGCATGCCAAAATTCCTCAGAGAGGGTTTTTAGCTGGATGAATTGACTGCATAATCTTAAAAAGATGGAAAAAAGTTAAAGGAGTTCGCAGATGATCGAACGTTATACGCTGTCGAAGATGGGAAGTATTTGGTCCGAAAAGCATAAGATGGAGATCATGCTTAAGATCGAGGTTTTAGCCTGTGAGGCTATGTGTAAATTGGGCCAGATCCCAAAACCGGCGATGGAGAAGATCCGGAAAACTGCTAAGTTTGATATAGAGGAAGTAAAGAAACTTGAAGAAAAAACAAAGCATGACGTTGTGGCGTTCATTAATAATGTGGGTCATTATATTGGGGCTGAAGCGCGATACCTTCACATGGGTTTGACATCGTCGGACCTTCTTGACACCTCACTTTCCGTGCAATGTGTTGAAGCAAGCGACATGCTTATCTCAGATATTAAAAAATTATTAAATGTTTTAAAGCAAAGAGCCAAAAAATATAAAGACACGCCTTGCATTGCCCGAACTCATGGCGTGCATGCTGAGCCGATGACATTTGGTTTGAAATTGGCGGTTTGGTATGATGAAATGCAAAGAAATCTGGTCCGGATGGAACAGGCGCGTGAAATGATGCGCTATGGAAAACTTTCCGGTGCCGTAGGAACATATGCGAATATTGATCCAGAGGTTGAAAAATTTGTTTGCGAAAAATTGGGATTAAAGCCCGTTAACATCGCGACACAGATCATTCAGCGCGATCATCATTGTCAATTCGTGACAACGATCGCGATCATCGGGACGACATTAAATAAGATCGCAACAGAAATTCGTTTATTACAAAAAACAGAAGTTATGGAAGTTGAAGAACCATTCTTTAAGGGGCAGATCGGCTCATCGGCGATGCCTCATAAGAGAAATCCGATCGGTTGTGAACGGATCTCAGGGTTATCGCGTATTTTAAGAGCGAATGCTCAAGCGGCATTTGAAAATGTGAGCCTCTGGCATGAACGTGATATCAGTCATTCTTCGGCGGAACGTGTGATCCTTCCGGATTGCGCGATTGCTTTGAATTATATGCTACATAAGATCATCCCGATCATTGATGGATTGCTGGTTTATCCTAAGAATATGATCACAAGCCTTGCAAAGACAAAGGGTCTGATCTATTCTCAACGGGTTCTTTTAGAATTAATGAAAAAAGGTCTTGCTCGTGAGGCGGCTTATGAGATCATCCAAAGCTGTGCGATGCAGGTTTGGGGAGAGACATCAGACTTCAAAGAGATCCTTTATCGAGACCGAAGGGTTCGTAAGTATTTAAGCACCAATCAAATAGATGGGTGTTTTGATATTAAATATTACACTCGTCATAACGATTATATCTTTAAGAGGGTGGGACTAAAATGAGCATAAATATAGAAAAATGTGAAAAACTTTATGAGGGAAAAGCGAAGATCCTTTATGCGACGAACGATCCGGATCAAGTGATCCAGTATTTTAAGGATGATGCGACGGCTTTTAACGCCGCAAAAAAAGGGACGATCGATGAAAAGGGTGTGATGAACAACACCATTTCGACTAAGATCTTTGAATTTTTACAGTCGCAGGGCATTCCGACTCATTTTGAGAGAAATTTAAGCGCCCGCGAGATGCTGGTGAAAAAGGTTTCTATTGTTCCGGTCGAGGTCATTATCCGTAATCGCGCGGCCGGGTCTTTATGTCGTTTATTGGCATTACCGGAAGGAATGTCTTTATCATCGACCGTGTTGGAATTCTGCTACAAAAAAGATGAGCTTGGTGATCCGTTGATCAATGAATCTCATGTGATCGCCTTAAATTTTGCGACTGCAAAAGAAGTGGAAACGATAAAGAAATATACGCTTAAGGTCAATGAGTTGATGACAAAGTTCTTTTTAAAGCTTAATTTAGAGCTTATTGATTTTAAACTTGAATTTGGTCGTTATAAAGGTGAGATCATCCTTGCGGATGAAATTTCTCCTGATACTTGCCGTTTGTGGGAGGTTGGAACAGGCAAAAAGTTCGATAAGGACCGCTTTCGTCATGATCTGGGGAATATCAAGGAAGCGTATCAGGAAGTTGTGGCAAGGATTTCAAAATAATAATTAAAATAGAGAGTAACCTGCAACCCGTAACCTGTAACCCGTAATATTACCCGTTACGGGTTACTCGTTACAGGTTATTTTTTTATGATTTGGCACATTGAAGTAAAAAATAAGAAATCTATCCCCGACTCCGCAGCGCTTGGCATAAAGAAGGATATTGTCGATTTAGGCTTCTCGCAGGTTTCTGATCTTGAGCTCGTTTTGGTTTACAATCTCGAGGGTAATCTAAAGGAAAATGAAGTTAAAAGGATCTGCGAGGAACTTTTATCAAATCCTTTGGTCCAGGAATTTTCTTTTTCAGCGAATCCCCAGAATATTCATCAATCAACATCACAATTGCGCGTTGTCGAGATCGCTTACAATCCGGGAGTGATGGATCCTGTCGAGCATTCGACATTAAAAGGCATCCGGGACCTAGGGATCAAAACGGATTGTTCGATCCGCACGGCTAAAAAATATTTTTTATACGGCTCTTTTACTGACGGGCAAGTCGATACGATCGTTAACCGTGTGTTGGCGAATAAATTGATCCAGCACGTTGTCGACTACCATTCTGTGTCATTGCGAGGAGCGTTTTTTGCGACGAAGCAATCTCATAAAAAGATTGCTTCGCAAAAAGCGCTCGCAATGACACCAAACGTGGAAGTTTCGAATATTAAAGTTGTCATTGTTGATCTGCTTGGTTTAAATGACAGACAGTTGATCGCGTTAAGCCAAAAGGGACAACTTTTTTTAAATGTCAACGAAATGAAAGCGATCCAGGCGCATTTTAAATCGCTTAAGAGGAATCCGACGGACTGCGAATTAGAAACGATCGCTCAGACATGGAGTGAACATTGTTATCATAAGACGTTTCGCGGGAATATTAATTATCAATATACGGAAAAAGGTAAAAAGAAGAAGAAGTTCATCAAAAATCTTTTAAAAGAAACGATCATGAAGGCAACCTTTGAGATCGATAAACCTTGGTGCATTTCTGTTTTTCATGACAATGCCGGTGTTATTGCCTTCGATAAAGAAGATCATCTTTGTTTTAAAGTTGAAACACACAATCATCCCTCGGCGCTGGAACCATTTGGCGGAGCGAATACGGGATTGGGGGGTGTTATTCGTGATATTTTAGGAACGGGGCTGGCCGCAAAACCAATTTGTTCGACGGATGTGTTTTGTTTTGCTCCGCCTGATCTTCCTCAAAATAAAGTTCCGGCTGGAACATTGCATCCAAAGCGTGTCATGAAAGGCGTTGTCGCCGGGGTGAAAGATTACGGCAACAAGATGGGTATTCCGACGGTCAATGGAGCGATCCTTTTTGATGAAGGATTTATCAGTAATCCGCTTGTCTATTGCGGAACGGTGGGATTGTTGCCTAAAGGGAAAGTAAAAAAGAAAGCTTTGAAAGGGGATCGTATTGTTGTCGTCGGCGGGCGCACGGGTCGTGACGGGATCCATGGCGCGACGTTCTCCTCGGGGGAATTGACGGATGAATCGGAAGTCGTTTCCTCAGGTGCTGTTCAGATCGGGAATCCGATTGAAGAAAAGAAAACGCTTGATGGGATCCTAAAAGCGCGCGATCTTAATTTGTTTACTTTTGTCACGGATTGCGGGGCGGGCGGATTGTCCAGCGCCGTCGGAGAAATGGGGAAAGACTTGGGCGCGAAAGTTATTTTGGATAATGTTCCTTTAAAGTATGCGGGTTTAAATTATGAAGAAATTTGGATTTCAGAATCTCAAGAGCGTATGGTTTTGGCAGTATCGCCCCAAAATGTTCCGGCATTGATTGATATTTTTAAGAATGAGAACGTTGAAGCGGCTGTCATCGGCGAATTTACAGGAAAGAAACGTTTAGAGATTTTTTATAAGGACTGTCAAGTCTGTGATCTTGATATGGGATTTTTGCATGACGGCTTACCGCGGATCACAAAAGAGGCTGTTTGGGCTCAACCAAAATTATCACAGCCTCGGATCAAAGAATCGTCAAATTTAAACGCGAAACTTTTAGAAGTTTTGTCGCATTATAATGTGTGTTCGAAAGAATGGGTCATCCGGCAATACGATCACGAAGTTCAGGGAATGTCCGTCGTGAAGCCTTTAGTTGGTATTGCGACCGATGGTCCGTCAGATGCGAGTGTTATTGCGCCGAAATATGGATCAAAAAAAGGATTTGCGGTCTCAAACGGTATTAATTTCCTTTACGGAAAGATCGATCCTTTTTGGATGGCGGCGTCCTGCATCGATGAAGCGATCCGCCAAGTGATCGCGGTCGGTGGTTCATTGGATCATATTGCTATTTTAGACAATTTTTGCTGGGGAAATCCAGATAAACCTGATCGACTGGGTGGGCTTGTACGCTGTTCAGAAGGATGTTATAAAACGGCCGTTGGATATCAAGTTCCATTTATTTCTGGAAAAGACAGTCTGTATAATGAATATTCTCTAAATAATAAATCGACGGCGATCCCGGGAACAATTTTAATTTCAGCGATCGGAATTATGAATGATGTGACAAAAGCGGTTACAATGGATTTGAAGGCGGCTGGGAATTTGGTTTATGTTGTCGGCGAAACGTATGATGAATTAGGCGGATCGATCTATTTGGATACGTTTAATCAATTAGGGAATTCCGTCCCGAAAGTTGATATGAAAAAAGGCGTGAAGATCTTTAACGCGCTTTCAAATGCGACGAAGAACGGTTTGATTGCGTCGATGCATGATTGTTCCGAAGGCGGGCTTGCGGTTAGTTTTGCGGAAATGGCTTTTAGTGGAAATTTGGGATTAGAGATCGATCTTAAAAAAATTCCTTATCGATCAGAAGAAAAAAGAGGCGATTATATTCTTTTTTCCGAATCAAATTCACGTTTTGTCGTTGAGGTTGATCCTAAGGATCAGAAAAGATTTGAGAAAATTCTCAAGAGTGTTTCTTTTGCGCTTGTTGGGAAGGTTGTTAGTGATACACGTTTGATCGTCAATGGGCTCAATGGGAAGAAATGCCTTGATGTAAGAATCGCGGAATTAAAAGAATCGTGGCAGAAATCGTTGCGATGGTAATTTGATTTTTTCTTTTTGTGTCATTGCGAACGAAGTGAAGCAATCTTTTAAGAATATCCCAAAAAGATTGCTTCGTCCCTTTGGGACTCGCAATGACACAGAGAAAAACCCCTAAAATATTAAAGCGGAGTTAAAATGGCCAAACAATCTAATATCACCAGTTCGATTCTGAAAAAAGAGAATAAGGAAAGAGAAAAGATCAATGTTGCGGATCTAAATATGGAAGATCCATGGCGGGTTTTTCGGATCATGTCGGAATTCGTGGAAGGCTTTCATGAACTTTCTGAGATCGGCCCGGCGGTGAGTATTTTTGGCTCCGCCCGCACCAAACGTTCGCATCCCTGGTATCGTCAAGCGCAGAAAACGGCTGAGCTTTTGGTCAAGGAAGGTTTTGCGGTCATTACCGGCGGCGGGCCGGGGGCTATGGAAGCCGGCAATAAAGGCGCTAAACATGCTAAAGGAGCATCGATAGGTTTAAATATTGATCTTCCTTTTGAACAAAAACCAAATCAGTATGTGAATCACTTGATTAACTTTCACTATTTTTTCTGCCGAAAAGTCATGTTCGTTAAATACGCGAAAGCTTTCGTCATTTTTCCCGGAGGATTTGGAACACTTGATGAATTGTTTGAAAGTCTGACACTTATTCAAACCAAGCGCATCGAAAAATTCCCGGTTATTCTCTTCGGGACTGATTATTGGTCAGGCATCGTGGAATGGCTGGAAAAAGTTGTCCTTAAGGAAAAGAATATCGACGCGGATGATATGAAAATTTTCAAAATGGTCGATAAGCCGGAAGAAGTCATTAAGATCATAAAAGATTTCTATACGAAAAAATAATATGGCCGCAAAAGTCAAAGTTTTAGTGTTGCGCACTGCTGGGACCAATTGCGATAATGAAACTGTTTTCGCTTTTGAAAGTTTCGGCGCGCAGGTTGTGAACGCGCATATTAATGAGCTTTATTCGCATGCGGTTAAGCTCAATGATTTCCACATTTTTGTCCTTCCCGGCGGATTTTCTTACGGGGATGATATTGAATCTGGGAAGATCCTTGCTAATGAGTTACGATTGCGTTTAGGAGAAGATCTTTGTAAATTCATCGGTGACGGGAAATTGATCCTTGGGATTTGCAATGGTTTTCAGATCCTTGTAAAAGCTGGGATCCTGCCGGGTCCGTTGGATGAATCTGATCTTAAGGATCATGATCCATCGCAGACAGTTACGCTTATGCATAATGATTCCGGAAAATTCGAAGCCCGTTGGGTGAATTTGAAAGTTCAGGGGAAAAGTGTTTGGACAAACGATCTGAAAGAGTCGATCTATTTGCCCGTTGCACATGGTGAGGGGAAATTCATCGTAAAAGATGAAAGTGTTTTAGAGAAATTAAAACAGAACGATCAAATCGCTTTTCGGTATTGCTCTCTTAATGGAAAAAGTCCAGAATATCCAATGGATCCCAATGGTTCGCTTGAACATATTGCCGGGATCACAGATAAAACGGGGCGGATCTTAGGTTTGATGCCGCATCCGGAACGTCATTTTTTATTCACGCAGCATCCGTTTTGGACGCGACTTCAGAATAAATCAAAATTCGGCGACGGGGCGAAGATCTTTGAGAACGGGATCCAGTATGTAAGGAAAAATCTGTAAAAGTGGGATATCCCACTTGCATGTTATTCCCACTTGGGGTATACTTAGAAGTGAAGGGAGGGTATAAAATGTTTAAATCTGATATTGTTAAAGATGCCAATTTTGAAGAAGTTGCGGAAGTAAAGGTAGATTCAAAAAGCCGGATTACCTTAGGAAAAGGAAAAAATACGGCGAAAACAAATATTTATAAGGTTTATCGTAATGCCATCGGGCAGATCATTCTGGATCCTCAAGTAACCATTCCAGCTCATGAGCAATGGCTTTTTAAGAATAAAAAGGCGGCTACCTCAGTTTTAAAAGGATTGGAACAAGCCAAAAAAGGCCGCTTAATAGACGCTCGGGAAGATTACTCTAAATATCCCGATTGAAATCTCTATGTTTAAATTAAAATTTACTCCAGAAGCTGATCGACAGCTAAGAAAAATTGAAGCGAATCGATCACAGCAAGGGTTAAATAAGCAAATAATAAAGACTTTAAAATATCTTCAAATTAACCCAAAGCACCCATCTTTACAGACACATGTGTATGAATCGATAGGTCATCCCTGGGATAATAATGAAAAAGTTTTTGAAGCCTACGCGCAGAACAATACGCCTTGTGCATATCGGATTTTTTGGTGCTATGGGCCAGAGAAAAAGCAAATGACCATCATTGCTATAACACCGCATCCTTAAAATGAAGCCGGCGCGTGAAGATTTTTGAGAATGAGGTAAGTGATATAACGAAAGAGTTATCATGAAGAAAGTGACCTACAAAGACAGCGGTGTTGATATCGATGCGGCGAATCGTTTTGTTGGCGGGATCCAAGCGGATGTTGCTAAGACAATGGTGTCTTCCGTCTTAAAACGTAAGGGGTCTTTTGGTGCGTTATTTGCGCTCGATAAAAAATATAAAAACCCTATCCTTGTTTCTTCAACGGATGGCGTGGGGACGAAGCTTCTTTTGGCCCAGAAATTCGGCATCCATAATTCGGTCGGGATCGATCTTGTGGCGATGAATGTTAATGATGTCCTTTGCTGCGGCGCGAAGCCGTTATTTTTTCTTGATTATATTGCCTGCGGGAAAGTCCATGTGAATGTCTTAAAAGATGTCGTTAAAGGCATCACCGACGGATGTAAAATCTCGGGCTGCAGTTTGGTAGGCGGCGAAACAGCGGAAATGCCTGGGATGTATTCTCCTAATGAATATGACTTGGCCGGTTTTGTCGTTGGCGTTGTTGAAAAAGATAAGTTGATCGACGGGTCCAAGATCCGTGAGGGCGATTGTGTGATCGGCTTGCCGTCAAGCGGGCTTCATTCTAATGGATTTTCTTTGGCACGAAAGATCTTTTCAGATGCAGAACAAAAAAAATTATTGAATTTCTTGTTAACGCCAACACGTATTTACGTTAATGAAGTCTTGGAATTGATATCGAAATTTCCCGTAAAAGGTATTGCTCATATTACCGGCGGGGCTTTTTATGAAAAGTTGACGAAAATCTTGCCGGAAAAATTATGTTTTTCAATTGATCGCAACTCCTGGCCTAAGCCGAAAATATTTCAAATTATCGAGAAAAAAGGTAGAATAGAACTCTCGGAGCTTTATCGAACTTTTAATATGGGTATTGGAATGGCCATTGTCGTTAGCCCGAAGGATGTGTTAAGGGTCCAAAAATATTTATATAGTAAGAAATTGGCTTCATATCAGATTGGAAGCGTGATTAAGGATAGCCGGGTAAAGATTGTTTTTGAGCAATAGCACCGAAATAGGATTTTTGGGATGGGTTTTGAGTTGTGAGTCGAGGGTGAGTTATGAGCTGTGAGGTTAAAAACTCAGAACCTATGTCTCATAACCCGACACATAACACATAACTCATTCTGACAACATGGGAAATTAGGGGATAATTATGAAAATCTTAGTAATAGGTTCCGGTGGTCGTGAACATGCTCTTGTTTGGAAGATCAAGCAAAGCTCCTTAGTGCGTCAGATCTTTTGCGCGCCGGGAAACGGCGGGATCGCTCAGATCGCGGAATGTGTGGATATTGATCCGATGGATATTAAAGCGCTTTTAAAATTCGCGAAACAAAAGAAGATCGATCTGACAGTCGTTGGGCCGGAGGCGGCATTAACGGAAGGGATCGTGGATCTTTTTGAGAAAGAGGGTCTTAAGATCTTTGGTCCAAGTAAGGTGGCGGCAAAATTAGAAGGCAGCAAAGTTTTTGCAAAAGAATTCATGCAGGAATGTAATATTCCGACGGCGGCGTTTAAGGTTTTCACGGACATTCATTTAGCTAAAGAATTTATCAATAACACAGAATTTCCTCTCGTTATTAAAGCTGATGGCCTTGCCGCTGGGAAAGGCGTTATGATCTGTCCGACGAGAAAAGAAGCGGAAATTGCGATCGATCAGATCATGAAAGAAAAGATCTTTAAAGAAGCCGGCAATAAGATCGTGATTGAAGAATGCCTTCAGGGCGAGGAAGTTTCGATCCTGGCGATCTGTGATGGTGAGAATTATGTCGTTTTAGAGTCCGCTCAGGATCATAAACGGATCTTTGATGATGATTTAGGGCCAAACACCGGCGGGATGGGCGCGTATTCACCGGCACCTATTGTTAATGGAGAATTGTTGGAGCGTGTTGAATCCCGGATTATTGAGCCTACGATCCGTGGAATGAAAAGAAATGGGTATCCTTTTCGGGGTGTTCTTTACGTCGGGCTTATGGTTACTGTGAATGGGCCGATCGTTTTGGAATATAATGTCCGCTTTGGCGATCCGGAAGCGCAGGTCATTATTCCGCGATTAAAAAATGATCTGGTTGAGATCATGCATGCGGCGTGTGATGGACGATTAGATGATGTTGAATTGCAGTGGGAAAAAAAGAGCTGCGTTTGCGTTGTCATATCTTCCGGCGGCTATCCCGGGAAATATGATATTGATAAAGAGATCTATGGGCTTGGTGTTATCAAAGAAGATCAAAATACGATCGTTTTTCACGCGGGAACGAAAGAAGTCAAAGGAAAGATCTTTTCAAATGGCGGCCGCGTTTTGGGTGTGACGGGTTTGGGGCGTAATATTGAAGAATCCATCGACCGCGCTTATAAAGCTGTTGAGAAGATCAATTTTGAACGTTGTTTTTTTCGTCGAGATATTGGGATGAAGGCGCTTAAGCGAATAAATGATGGGAAAGTTGCCAGTCATCGGTGATTAATTATAATGTAATTGTGTCATTGCGAGGAGCAAGAATGATTTTATTGTGAGCGACGAAGCAATCTTTTAAAAGATTGCCGCGCTCCCGTTGGTCGCTCGCAATGACACCAATTTGGAGAAAGAACATGAGCAAATTAAAGGTAGCTATTTTAATGGGAAGTAAAACGGATCTAGATGTTATGAAAGAATCCGCTAACCTTTTGAAAGAATTCGGCGTGGAATATGAGATGAAAGTTTTGTCAGCTCATCGGACGCCGAAAGAAACAGCAGCCTTCGCTGAAAAGGCTATTGAAAATGGTTTTGGCGCATTTATCTGCGGAGCGGGCGGATCAGCCGCTCTGGCTGGTGTCGTTGCGGCCCATACATTATTGCCTGTGATCGGTGTTCCAGTTGATTCGACGTCTCTTGGAGGGCTCGATGCATTATTGTCAACCGCCCAAATGCCTCCTGGCGTTCCTGTTGGTTCTGTTGCTATCGGAAAAATGGGCGCTAAGAACGCAGCGCTTTTGGTCATTCGGATTTTTGCATTGTCAGATAAAATATTAGCTAAGAAATTAGAAGATTATCGCGAGTCACAGAAAGACGCGATCCTTAAAACGGTATTAACTTGAAAACAGAAGTCATTGAAGTCCATCCGGAATACCCCGATTCAAAAGCCATTGCCTATTGTGCGCGTATCATTCGGCAGGGTGGATTGGTCATCTTCCCGACGGAAACGGTTTATGGTATTGCCGCGGATTATACCAATCCGGATGCGATGCGCCGGCTCCGTGAAGTAAAAATGCGTTCTGATGACAAACCATTCTCTGTTCTGATCTCACAAAAAGGTCTTATTACGAATTATACGATAATGTCTGATTCGTTTCTTTATAAGATGATCGATAAATATTGGCCGGGGCCGCTAACGATCGTTGTGAATGCAAAAGATGGCGATGGGACGATTGGTATCCGCATGCCGGATCATCTAGTGGCGCTCAAGCTTGTTCAAGAAGCGCAATGTATGATCGCCGCTCCGTCGGCAAATTTAGAAGGCAAGCCCCCTCCCATGACATGCAAAGAAGCATTACAGGACCTTGACGGACTTGTTGATGCCGCGCTCGATGGCGGTGCCGCGACATTAGGGCTGGGTTCGTCGGTTGTAGATCTTACAAAAAAACCACCGGTTGTTTTACGGGAAGGGCCGATCACCCAGAAAGATGTTGATCGGCTTTTTAAAACAAAAACGATCCTTTTTGTTTGCACGGGAAACAGCTGCCGCTCCGTCATGGCGGAATATTTATTAAAGCATGCAATGCGTGATCGTGATGACCTTGAGGTCCTTTCCGCCGGCACAGGCGTTTTTTTAAATTCTATGGCGAGCTCTGAAACGATTGCTGTTTTAAAAGAAGAAGGGATCGACGCGACGGCACATGCTTCACGCTCGATTAATTCGATCCTGCTTAAAAAAGCGGATTTGGTTTTTACTATGACGCGGTCGCATTACGCGCAAGTTTTAGAGCGTGTCCCTGAGGTTGAAAAAAAAGTTTATCTTTTGAAAGAATTTGCTAATATACCTTCGAATTTTCAGGGCGATATCGATATTCCGGATCCGATCGGCCGTTCGCATCAGGCGTATAAAGAATGTTTAGAGTTGATACGGGAGGCGGTGGGCAGGATTAAAGAATTAGTGTGAATTGGGTTGAGGGTTAGAAGCCAGTATGGTTGGTGGGTTGAGGTTGGGTTACAAAGAACCAACACCCCAACCATGAATCCATACACGCTTCTACACCCAAACCTTTTTCTAATTTGAAATTTAAGGAATTTTTATGAAAATTTTTATAGGCACAGATCACCGAGGTGTTGAATTTAAGAAAAAGATCATCAGCCTTCTTGAAAAAGAGAAGGTTGATATTGTCGATTTGGGTGCATTTGATGACAAAGAAGCCAGTGATTATCCAAAAGTCGCTTTTAAGGTCGCGTCTCATGTTGCCAAAACTAAAAACAGCCGCGGGATCCTTTTGTGCATGTCGGGGATCGGGCAGGCGATCGCGGCCAATAAAATAAAAGGCGCTTACGCGGCTCTCTGTTATAATCCTGAAGCTGCGATACTGTGCCGAGCGCATAATAATGCGAATATTCTTGTCTTGGGCGCTAAATTTGTTGAGGAAAAAGATATTCCGTTAATTTTAAAGAATTTTTTGACAACATCTTTTGAAGGTGGACGGCATTTGCGACGGTTTAAACAGATGCAAATGCTTGAAAAGGGATTGAAGCTGAAATAAAAAGTTCTGTGTCATTGCGAGATGCGCTTGCGTTATTAACGAAGCAATCTTTTAAAAGGATTGCTTCGTCGCTGATGTTATAAAAATGATCACGCTCCCCGCAATGACACTAATAATTCTAAAGACAACTTTGTTGAGGGGAAAACAATGAAACATCTTAAGAAAACAGATCCGCAAGTTTTTAAAGCTATTGAACAGGAATTAAAACGTCAACAGAATAACTTGGAGCTTATTGCTTCTGAAAATATTGTTTCTGAAGCTGTTTTAGAAGCTCAAGGGTCGATCATGACCAACAAATATGCCGAAGGATATCCGGCGGCGCGATGGTATGGCGGATGTGAATATGTGGATGTCGCCGAACAATTGGCGATCGATCGTGCCAAGAAGATCTTTGGCGCGGAACATGTCAATGTTCAGCCTCATTCCGGTTCGCAGGCGAATATGGCCGTGTATTTGGCCGCGCTTGAATATGGGGATACCGTTTTGGCGATGGATCTTGCCTGCGGCGGACATTTAACGCACGGAATGAGCATTAATTTCTCCGGAAAAAGTTATAAATTTATTTCGTATAAAGTTAATCCCAAAACAGAGATGATCGATTTTGATGAAATCACGGCCCTGGCTAATCAGCATAAACCGAAAATGATCGTTGCCGGAGCTTCCGCTTATTCGCGGACGATCGATTTTAAGAAATTTAGAGAAATCTGTGACTCCGTCGGCGCATTGTTATTTGTTGATATGGCTCATATCGCCGGTCTTGTCGCGGCGGGGCTTCATCCAAGCCCTATTCCATATGCGGATTTTGTGACGACAACAACGCATAAAACCTTGCGCGGCCCTCGCGGCGGGATGATCTTTTGTAAGGAAGCTTACGCTAAGAAAATTAATTCAAGGATCTTTCCGGGCATTCAAGGCGGGCCTTTAATGCATGTGATCGCGGCAAAAGCGGTGGCGTTTACAGAAGTCATGACCCCGGCTTTTAAAAAATATCAGAAACAGACTATTGATAATGCTAAAATGCTTTCAGTGGAAATGGCGAATTTAGGTTATCGGATCGTGACGGGCACGACGGATAATCATCTTTTCATGGTCGATCTTCGCCCCAAGAATATTACTGGCAAAGAAGCAACGGAAGTTTTAGATAAAGTTGGCATTACTGTTAATAAGAATTTAATTCCCTTTGATACGAATCCTCCGGCTGTGGCAAGTGGAATTCGAATTGGAACACCGGCTGTTACGAGCAGAGGTTTAAAGCAAAAAGAAATGAAGCTGATTGCGCAGTTGATCGACCGGGCGATCTTAAATAGGAATAATGAGAAAGAATTGAAAAAAGTTAGTCAGGAAGTGGGAAAGCTGACAAAAAAGTTTCCGATTTATAAGAAAATGTAGAGAAATAGGTTTCCGGG
>CAYGEE010000034.1:0-20039 GCA_964348765.1 uncultured Planctomycetales bacterium
GCTCTAATTATATCGACCCTAATAGCAACAAATCAACAGTTCAAAAAAATAGTGAAAAAAAATTATGTATAGAAAAAAAGACAGTCATTACTTCTGGGAGCCTCATGTTTTTAGACGCAATCGACCAGATTGGCCCATTACGAGAGGAATTCTTTATCGACTCCGTGGATCATGAATATTGCCTAAGAGCAAGACAAAAAGGATTTAAAGTTTATTTTTCATTAAGACCATTAATGAAACATCCAATTGGCGATGCGAAAATCCATCATCTCCTAGGAATCCCATTTCTTCACATTAAAACTTCAAATCATGCCGCTTTTAGGTGGTATTTTATAACACGCAATGCTTTGATCTTAATTTTTGAATATATATTCAAAGACCCATTATGGGCAATTTGGCGCTTCTATCGATTAATGGGACCCATCGGGGCAATGGTTATATTTGAAAAAAATCGCCTCGAAAAGTTGCGCTTTGTTCTTTTAGGACTATTGGATGGATGTCGGCTTAATACCAAGAGAGATAGTTTATCAATTATCTCGACTCACAGGTAATTAGAAATAACACATGTCGTTGGGGTAACTTAAAAAAAGATTAAGTATGGCTACTTTACAAATGATCATAGTCATCAATAATAAAAGAAATACCCTTCCGAATAAATTTATCCAGACACTACTACTTTTATTTAAAAAATCATAGATCCCTGCCAACGAGCTAACACTCAAAATGATCAAAAACGGCAAACTCGAAAGAACATACCTCGACTGATAATTCCCCCAGGCAATAAAGAATACCAGGATCACGCCGGCCGATATCCGTACAATGGCTGCTTCCTTGATCCCGTCGGAACGATAAATAAAAAGCGCGGCGAAAGAAAAAAAGTAAAGAAAAGAAAACTCAATGAGGCGTTTAAAATAAAACCACGGCGGCTCGCCGGCGAAAAGGCCTTGGCGCCAGGAGACGGATGGAAGATACTGAGGCTGCAGGCTGTGGATGATCGAATCAGATAGGAAGAAAAAAGAAAAAAGAGAAAAAAGAATAATGCTGGGAAGAAGCAAGAAGTCAGAAGTCAGAGAAAAAGATTTAACCCGTCTTAAGAATAATAAAACTAAGCCTCCCGCGACCCCGATTAATCCCAATCTTAATAGACTGATCTTACTAAAAATCACTTTTTGCAAACCCTCAACATCGTTGTTCCCGCTACCTAAACGCGCAAGCAATTCTGATCCGTAAACTTGATAATTCAAAATCCCCCAGGGAATTAACATAACGATCGGCAAGATCAAACTCAAGTTAAAGGACGGATTCTTAAAAAGATCCCTTCGATAAATCAACGCGTAAAGGATAAAAACCACTGTAATGAGGATCCCCGTATATTTTGTATTCACCGCCAATCCGCTTACGATGCCGCTTAGGATAAAAAAAACATCTTTCTCTTTTTTTAAAGCATAGACAAAACAAACAGCCGCAAGTAACGTAAAAAATGCGATCATTGAGTCCATCCAAACCTTCTGAGAACAAATAATATTAACCGGATCCATCCAAAGAAAGAAAGCGGACATGATCCCGACATTAGAATTAAAAATAAGCATCCCCAGAAGATAGATCAGAGGGATCATCAAAACAGCCGAAAGAAGAGAAACATACTCAGCGCTCTGCAGTGTAGAACCGAATACTCGCATCGAAAGACCGCAAAGCATTGTAAAAAATGGAGGATGTTTAAAAATTGGTTCAAAAAAGTATTGTGGCAAAGGACGTCCGCGAGCGGCAAGCTCTTTACCATAAGGGATCGTATTATAGTCGGAAGGATCTTTTAATATTTGCTTAGCCATCCGATAATAAACCGTCTCATCGATCGACCGTGCGGGGCTGTTGCGGAAATTATCTAAACGGATACAAAAGGCGGAGATCGTTAGGACAGAAAGACAAAGCCATATGAAGGATTTTTTCATTATGAGATATTAAATTCCCAAAACGAATAACACCGAAAAGCAGAGGCAGAACATTGTTCTGTCCCTACAGAAAATTACAAATGTCGCGCGATCGGCCCGGAAACTTTCTGCAGTTTTAACGAACTGACAGAATCTTTCGGTTCCCGACCAAAACAAATACCCAAATTCTCATAAAATGAAATAATATTCATATCCACATGGCGCTGTTTAATAGCCTCAGGTGTATCCATATATTGAATATTCTTCCCATCGACATCAACAACTGTCACACCAGATAATCCTTTATTTAAGAGAACAACACTCGCGGCTCCGACTTGTTTTCCAAAATTAACATCATAAGCAGACGTATGACCTGAACGGACCAAATGTCCCGGTGTAACCGAGCGGACTTCCGGGCACTCATAGAGTCCGGGAACAAAGAGATGCTCACGTTTCATGAATTCTTTGACTTCCGGATCACTCTTAAACTTCTTGGCTAAGTTATCCGTAACATATTTTGCAGCACCAGCCAAACGTTTATGACCAAAAGCATCGATTCCAGCGGCTTCATCTACAAGTTCAGAACCATCAGCGTTTCGAAGTCCTTCCGCGACAATGATCAAATACGTCCCGCCCTTAACATCGCTCTGAGAAACTCGTTGAATAAAACGGTCGCGGCAATGTTTATAAAGAACATCAAAATCTACCGGAACTTCCGGAATAATGATCGCGTCAGCTTCAGAAGCAACCCCGGCACGAAAAGCCGTATGCCCGGCATATCGGCCGAAAACTTCCATTACGATAATTCGATTGTGCGAACGCCCTGTTGTTTTGATCTCTTCAGCGAAATTTGTAATTCGATTGATCGTTGAATCTCCGCCGACAGAATATGTCTGCAGATCCAGATCCATCGTCTTTGGGGCATGGATACATTTAATACCATGTTGATTCAAATCGACCATGACGTTTCCTGTATCATCGCCGCCGCTGATCACAAGGCCGTCAATTTCAAATTTCTTAAGTCCAGCTTTTATCCGTTCATATTTATTCTCATCATCAATCTTTTTTATCTTAACACGCGAATGTCCCGCTTCAGAACCGGCAAGATTCGAATTCACAAAGTCAACCCGATCCTCAGTCAGTTCAACGATCTTATCAAAATCGATCAAATTATAAAGCCCTGCGTATCCGCTGGGAATAATGAAACACTTCAACCCCATATGAAGGGCCATCTGTGCCGCACCTTTAACAACAGCATTAAGCCCCCCGCAATCGCCACCGCTTGTAATGATACCGATTTTCTTCATATATAAACTCCTTCGATTTTATTTTGAGTTAAGAAATTACCTTAACATATGGTTTTTAAAAATGCAAATATTTGTCGACCAAAAATTTATGTTTTCATGTGAAAGAGAGAGCAATCAATATCTAAGTCTTTCCATACTTGGGGCTTTACAGCTGAAAAGTTCTTTGATATATTAAGCCCTCGTTGAATTGAAAGCGAGAACAATCTGGGGCAGATACCCAAGTGGTCAACGGGAACAGACTGTAAATCTGTTGCGTTTACGCTTCGTAGGTTCGAATCCTGCTCTGCCCACCAGTCCGACTTCGAAAGAAAACAAGAAAAGTCGGACTGTTGTCCCGAGCGACTTTCTTTTATTTTCAGTCGCGAGGGATAATGATCTAATTTATAGTAGTCCCTCGTTTCAGAAGACTATTAGCGTGAAACTCGGGACGCTCAATCTTTCTAATCTCTGTGGTCGATTTCGCGCTGGCGTAGCTCAGCCCCGACGCTTGCTAGATAATTATTGAGGTCGGGGTCCCGACTTCAATAAAAAATCAGAAAACGTCGGGATTGGTAGAGCTGTAGCGCATATTGAAAAATAATTTTTTGCTGGCGTAGCTCAGTTGGTAGAGCGGCTGATTTGTAATCAGCGGGTCGGGGGTTCAACTCCTCTCGCCAGCTTTTTTTCAGTCGTAAGGTGTAAGTCGTAAGGTGTAAATTTCAAACTATCCCTTACAACTTACACCTTATACCTAAATCACTAATCATGCGGGCGTAGTTCAGTGGTAGAACACTAGCCTTCCAAGCTGGATACGTGAGTTCGATTCTCATCGCCCGCTCCATTAAATTCAAAAAATCGATTCAATAGTAGAATTCCAGCCTTCTTCCGCTTTTCTGTAATCTTTTTATTGTAAGCGGAATCCCGCCTACAACAAAAAAACAGAAGGGCGGGACAAGCTGGATACGTGAGTTCGATTCTCATCGCCCGCTCCATTCTGCTTCGCCAAAATGTTGTGTCCCGCAAAAGCGGGACTTCACGTTTGGCTACGCAGAATGTTCTACGAAGCTCAAACACGAAGCGAAGCGAAGTATTTGAGCGAAGTAGAACAAACTTAAAAACCCGCCCAAAATATTTCCCTTAAAAACAACTATACTTCTTAGAACGACTTTGTATAATACTTTAAGTTTTAACATTGATAATCTTACATTTTAAACTATGAAAGTTACAATCCTTATCCCAACCTTAAACGAGGTCGTCGGCATGAGAACTTACATGCCGCTTATTAAGAAAGAGTGGTGCGACCAGATCCTGATCATTGACGGCCAATCGACCGATGGGACGATCGAATATGCGCGTGAACACGGATATGAAATCGTCGTCCAAAAGAAAAAAGGGATGCGCCACGCGTACATGGAAGCTCTTCCCTATATTAAAGGTGATGTGATCCTGACATTTAGTCCCGATGGAAACTCCATTCCAGAGCTTATTCCCGCTTGTATCAATAAACTCAAAGAGGGTTTCGACATGGTTATCGTCTCACGTTATGCCGAGGGTGCCAAAAGCTATGATGATGACGCTGTAACGGCCTTTGGGAACTGGCTTTTTAAGACACTCATTAATTTAATTCACGGCGCTCAATACACCGATGCCATGGTCATCTACCGCGCTTATCGAAAATCGCTTATTTCAGAACTTGCCTTGGATAAAGATTCAAGCTATGAAATCGAAGAAAAACTATTCAATACTGTCATCAGCTGGGAACCTCTGTTATCGATACGCGCAGCAAAAAGAAAGTTAAAATGCGCGGATATCCCTGGAGATGAACCAAAAAGAGAAGGGGGAGTTAGAAAACTCCAAGTCCTCCGCTGGGGTGCCGCTTATATGTTTGAAGTCTTTCGAGAAATTTTTATCTGGAAATAATCCCTCGTAATAAGCCGTATGACATTCTCAGAGAAATTCAAGTCCATTTTACAATCACCTTGGATCATTGCTCTAATACTTACTGCGGGTTTTTATCTTGTCACGGGATATAAACTAGGCTGGGATGACCAGCACTTAGAGATCCCACTCTTAAAGCATTTAATAGACCCTGAACTTTTCAAAGGAGATTATTATGTCGAGAGCCTACAGATCAATTTCGCAACATATTTCTATCCGATCCTTGCCCGTTGCATAACAGTTGACCAGATCCCGGCGGCGTATTTCATCCTTTATCTTATTTCACGCTATGTGATGTTCTTCTGGATCTATAAACTATGGCTTCTGATATCAGGGAAAAAACTAGATGCCTTTTTATGTGTCATGGTCTTTATTGTCATGGTCCGTGTTCAAGAATTTCTCTACCGCACTTTTTCCCATCAAGAGTTTGCATTAGCGATCATTTTTGCCGGGATCTACTTTTTCTTCAAAGAACGTTTTCTGTTATCAGCTTTATTATTCGGACTGTCTGCGAATTTTCACGGTCTCTATAGCCTCTTCCCAATGACTTATATGTGCTTTTATTTGCTCTGGGACATTAAAAAACATCGTTTCAAAACTCTTCTTCAATCCTGCGTCATTTATGTTGTCTCGGCATTGCCATTTATCATCTGGGTCATGCAAAAACGTTTTTTAACTCCTGCCCACATGGGGACAGACCCCGTCGCCAAAGACTGGATCACGCTGTTTATCATGGCGTGCCCTCAAAACTTCTTTTTTAAAGATTTCCCGATCATTCCCTTTAAACGCCTTTGTTCAGACATGAGACTTCTTTACCACGGATTTGAACCATATTTATTTCTTATCATCCTTTTCATGATCAATATTGTATTTTCATTTAGATTCAAAAATGACAGAAAAGCCGTCGCATTCTGTTTAAGCGGATTCTTCTTCTTGATCATATGCTTTCTATTCACATATTCTTTTCCGATCCGCTTTTTTATCGACCTTAACCTCACACGAAACACTCAATTCCTAGAATTCCTCCTAATGGGATATACAACGATCTTACTCATCAAAATCATAAGAGAAGAGTCCGTATTGTGGGCATTTATTTTAAGTTTGATGCTGACCTTTTTTAAATATACCGAGATCCTATCCTGCTCGATCGTCGGACTTTTATTCTCACTCTTGGTCTTAAGATCAGCTCTTAAGAAAGAGAACAAAATCCTAAAATACAGCTTAAGTTTGATCGCACTTTTAGCCGGCGGATGGTGCCTTACTTTTGTTTTGAACTATTTCTTTCACGCCTCATACAGGATCTATACGATCATCGTATTGACCGCAATTTTCAGCCTTTTATCGATCCTTTGTTTTATTTCCGACAATGCACAGAAAAAACAAAACAAGCCCATGTTCCGTGATCTCTTTTTCTTGATCCCGATCATTTTTTTTCTAGGGCAATACACTTATTTTCATTTTGAATATGCCAGAGAAAAAGAAAACCCCATCGGATTTTGGCGGCTACAGAAAAGCTGGGAAGATATGCAAAGATTTGTTTCAGAAAACACTCCCAAAGACACGATCCTTCTGGTGCCTTATAACATGGAAATGGGAGGGTTCCGGATCTTTTCCAATCGAAAGATCGTCGTCTGTTACCGCGACTGCGGGATCATCGGGTTCGACTATAACGCAGCCGTTGAATGGAGAAAGCGTGTCCATGATATTGAAACTTTTAAATTTAACATAAATCAATCGCCTAAAAAAGCGATCCAAAACGCCGTTGTTAAGTATCACGCAAGTTATATAGTTTTCTTGCGATATACCATGCCCGGTGACGAAAACAGCATCCTAGAACGAGTTTACACCAACATGGACTTTGCACTTTTTAAACTTAAGAAAACAGCATTCACAAAATAGATCCTTGCCGTGATCATTTTTATATTGATTGAGAAAAGTAAAACATTATAATGCTTCTATGAAATCAAACATTCACAAGATCACAGTGATCGGAGACGGAGGCTGGGGGACAACTTTAGCCGTTCATCTTCAGAAGAAAAATTACCACGTCACTCTTTGGGGGCCGTTTCCTGAATACATCAAAGAGATCGAATCGACACGGATCAACAGCAAGTTCCTTCCCGGAATAACGATCCCAAAGGAAATTATCCTGACAAGTGATCTTGCGTCCGCTCTCAAAGGAAGCGAACTTATCGTTTTTGCGATCCCCTCAAAATATGCCATTGATGTTATTAAAAAGATCAAACTAGCCGATGTAGATCTTTCGAAAAAGATAATCTTAAGTGTTACAAAAGGAATCGACACAGAAAAACTGTTGCGAATATCTGAACTCATCCAAAAAGAATTAAAGAAAGTCCCTTTTGCCGTTCTTTCGGGACCGACGATCGCAAGCGAAGTCGCAAGAGAGATCCCATCGACAGCCGTCATTGCAGCGAAAGACGCCCGCCTGGCAAAAAAGATACAAACTATCTTTAACTCCGATTATTTCAGAATTTATACAAACACCGATATTATCGGAGTTGAAGTCGGCGGAAGCCTCAAAAATGTCATCGCCATTGCCTGCGGCGTTTGTGATGGATTAGGCTTTGGAACGAACACAAAATCTGCGATCATGACACGCGGACTTAAGGAAATGACCACGTTAGGGCTTAAGCTCGGCGCGAAAAAAGAAACATTTTACGGATTAACCGGATTAGGAGACCTTATCACAACCTGCACAAACACTAACAGCCGCAATCGAACTGTCGGTGAAGCGTTAGGCAAAGGCCAATCCATTGATAACATCCTCAACTCCATGAGCATGGTCGCTGAAGGTGTCGAAACGGTGAAAGCCGCTTATCGGCTTGGCAAGAAATACAAATCCCCAATGCCGATCACGGATGAAGTTTATAATATCATCTACAAAAATAAATCCCCGAAAGACGCCGTCAAAAACCTTATGACGCGCCAAATGAGATCAGAATAGAACTGACACTCTATAAAGATCCCGAAGCATCCCGAAAATAAATATGTTATTATATCTTATTCGGTGAACGTCTGTTTTAACGATCTCATAGGCCATTATGAAAAAGATCAGATCTCTTTTAAAGAAAATTTCCTTCCGCGTTTCGCTTCTAATGATCCTTTCAATGCTCATTGTCCTAACTGTGAGCGGTCTTTTGATCCACAAATTAACCCTTAATTCTCAATTCAACAGTTTACGAAACAGTTTGATGATCATCACTCAAATTGCGGCCCTTGATATTGACGCCCAAACACTAAAAAATGTCCCATTAAACCGCGATGGTGTCCATTCCCAAGAATATAAGACTATTGCCGAGAAATTAAATAAGATCAAGGCCGTCGATTCCCAGATCAAATATATCTACACGCTGGCCAAAACGGACACAGATGGGATGTGGCAATTTATTGTCGATCCCAATCCACGATCCGAAAAACAAAACGAGCCGACAGCTTTCCCGGGCGACCGTTATGATGCAACAAGATTTCCGGAAATGCAAAAAGCCTTCAACGGCCCAACTGCGGATAGAAAACTAGAACAAGACGAATGGGGCGTTACCTTATCAGGCTACGCACCGATCAAAGATAACACCGGGACACCCATCGCAATCTTGGGGATCGATATCGCCGCCAATAATGTTTATTTAATTCAGCAAGAAGTTCATCACAGAACAATTATTATGTTATGCCTGGGGATCCTTATTTCGATCCTTATTGGATCACTTGTCTCACAAAGGATCACAAATCCTATCCTGAAATTACTGGAGGCAACGCGGCAAATTGGCGGAGGGAACCTTCAACATCAGGTTAAAGTCTATGGCGATGATGAGATCAAAGAATTAGCCGATTCCTTTAATACTATGGCTGTTAACCTCCACCAATCACGAAAAAGGATCCTCGGCTATATCTTCAATGTGGTCAAAACCCTTGTGCGGATCCTGGAACTTCGTGACCATTACACCCGCGGACACTCGGTCGCTGTTGCGATCTACGCCGGAGAAGTTGCCGCAAAAATGGGATTTCCAAAAGACACTATTAAACTTTTTAAAAGAATGACACTTCTGCATGACATTGGAAAACTCGGCATCAACGATAATATCTTACATAAAAAGGGCGCATTAACCGATGAAGAATGGGCCATTATGCGCAAACATCCTCTGGTTGGAGAAGAGATCCTAAAACCTGTCCTGGGCGATGAAGAAATGCTTGCTATCGTTCGCGGTCATCACGAACGTTATGACGGTAAAGGTTATCCCGATCAATTAAGCCGGGAACGGATCAATATCTTCGCCGCGATCGTTTCCGTCGTGGATGCCTATCACGCCATGACGTCAAACCGGTCCTATCGTCTCGCCATGACAAAAGAGGCGGCCATTGACGAATTGAAAAAACACAGCGGCACTCAATTTCATCCCAAAGTTGTTGAAGTTTTTCTGCAGGTCTTAAAAGAGGAAAGCCCCCGATTTAAGAAATTTCAAGGATCAGCTGATTAACACTTAAATCTTCGGGCAATACATACTTTTAAAATAAGTGAATCTTGTTTCTCATTGCAAAAAGATAAAACTCACGATACAATACCAAAATTGTTTAACATATATGTAATCGGAGGAACTATGCGGACATCAAATCCAGTTTTAAATGACAATGCCTTTGACCGCGCGGGAAGTTTTGACGCGAACAATTGCATGACGATCCAGGGAACAACCAACAAAACATTCGTGCTTTTATTTTTACTTCTCGTGACCGCCAGCTGGACGTGGAAGAATCCTGCCGGGACGATCGGATTTCTTTTTCCAGCCGTGATCGTTGGATTTATTTTAGCGCTCGTCACAACCTTCAAAAAAGATTGGTCACCCGTCACCGCTCCGCTTTATGCCTTAGCGGAAGGAGTTGTCTTAGGCGGCGTTTCCATCTACTTTGAAAAAGCCTATCCGGGGATTGTTACTCAAGCTGTAGGATTAACAACCGCAACGCTTCTGTCACTTTTAGTCTTTTACAAGTCAGGCTTTATCAAAGTCACCGACAATTTCCGCATGGGAATTTTTGCCGCGACCGGAGGGATCGCTTTATTTTATTTCGTCAGCATGATCCTCGGATTTTTCCATATCCAAATCCCCCTGATCTACGGCAACGGAATTTTCAGCATCGGATTTAGCATCTTCGTTGTCATCATCGCGGCGCTTAATCTTGTCCTTGATTTTGATTTTATCGAACAAGGCTCCCAAAGAGGCGCTCCGAAATATATGGAGTGGTACGGCGCATTTGGGCTCATGGTCACTCTCATCTGGCTTTATATGGAAATCTTGAGATTGCTTTCAAAGATGGCAAAAAGAAATTAACCTAATCTCATGTCATCCCCGCGCAAGCGGGGATCTCCTGGCAATTTAGATTCCCGATTGCGCGGAAATGACAAAATAACAAAACACGCAAGTTCACACTCGAGTTTGCGTGTTTTTCTTGCGGAACCTTAAAAAACAACCAAGATCGACTTTCTCACCATTTCTCACCCCTGTTCAAACTACACGAGAGTTCAACCTTTTCATTTGCACACCAGAGACTTTATTGTATAATTAGGACTATTTATATTACTAACATTTATATGTTAGACGAGGCGTAGTGCAGCTCCGACGTTCTCTGATTTAATTTATGGAAGTCGAAGTCCCGACTACAACAATTTATTTAGCAAACGTCGGGATTGGCTAGCGCACTTGCCTGCCCTGGCCAGAGAGTCGGAGTATCTGGGCAGGCCAGGGTATGGGGTACAAAGTCAAAAATTAATACTGTTTTCGGGGCGTAGCGCAGTTGGCTAGCGCACTTGTATGGGGTACAAGAGGTCGTGAGTTCAAGCCTCACCGCCCCGACCATTTTCGCTTCGAAACTACTGGAAGAAAGCTCATGTTTGGCAAAAACAAAGACAATCCTCAAAACGACGAACCCGAAGACCCAAAATCGGAACGGCGCCATTCTCAGCGAATCGCCAAAAACTTTATCATGACGTATTATGAATTAAAACAGCCACAACTGCGAAATGAGATCACCCAGCTAAGAAACATCAGTACCGGCGGAATGTCGTTTGTCAGTTCACGAAAGATCGCAGAAGGCAGTAAATTGGGGATCGATCTAAAAACACCCTATTTTGGAAGTAAAACTTATCTAGAAGGAACTGTCGTCGGCTGCCATGAAAAGGTCGGAGGGATCATATATGAAACACGATTACAATTCGTAAATCTTCATCCCGACGCGGAATTCTTATTAAAAAAACTGATCGAATTTTTTGTAAAAGGGGAAGGAAAAGTTTATGACGACTAAAAATAAGATCAATGTGGGGCTCATCGGTTATGGCGTTGTCGGAAGCGGCGTCGTACAGCTTCTTCAGCGCCGGGAAGAATTTATCCGCAACAAGTTCAAAGCGGAATTCAAGATCAGAGCTATCGCGGATCGAAGCATTCACCGGAAAAATACCCGCGGTTTAAGTAAAACAGTCTTGACCACAAGTATCGACAAACTCCTTGCGGATGATAAGATCGACGTCGTTGTTGAACTTATCGGCGGATTAAAGCCGGCAAAAGATATCATCATGACCGCCTTAAAACGCGGCAAACATGTGATCACCGCGAACAAAATGGTGATCGCCGCTCACGGGAAAGAACTGTTCCAATTAGCCGTCAAACAAAATCGCAATCTTTATTTTGAATCCGCTGTCGGCGCGGGGACACCGATGATCAACATGATTACCGACGGTCTCGCCGGAAATAAATTCAGCAGCCTTTATGGCATCATCAACGGGACATGCAACTTTATTTTAACTGAAATGACGCAGAACGATATGACCTTCGCTCAAGCTTTAAAAGAAGCTCAAAAACGAGGATTCGCAGAAAGTAATCCGAGCCTTGACATTCATGGCCATGATTCCGCCCATAAATTGGCAATCCTTATTTATCTCACATTCGGAAAGTTCATAAAAGTTGAGGATATCTATACGGAAGGCATCACACAGATATCGCATCTTGACATCGAGCACGCTGAGAAATTGAATTTGACCATCAAATTGTTGGCGATTGCAAAAAAAGTAGAACATAAGATCGAAGCACGAGTGCATCCGACACTCATTGCCAAAAATCATCCGCTCGCATCGATCAACCATATTTTTAACGCAATCTATCTACACACGCGTCCACTGGGACAGATTCTTCTTTCCGGAGAAGGCGCGGGACAAATGGCCGCAGCCTCAGGGATCGTCAGTGATCTTATCCATTTAGCTGCAAGCCCAGGTGAAGCGAATCTGCTATGTAATCTTTACGGAGAGGCATCAAATCTTAAAGTCCGCTCCATCGATGAAACCAAGTCGCGTTTTTATCTGCGCTTCATGGCAAGTGATAAACCTGGCGTATTATCAAAGATCACCGGGATCCTTGGCCGATATGGGATCAGCATTAATTCCGTTACGCAAAAAGCTCACGTCGGGAAATCGATCGTTCCTGTCATTATGCTCACAGATTTTGCGATGGAAAAAATGATCCGGGTCGCTCTTGATAAGATCTATCAGCTTTCGATCGTAAAAAGTAAACCCGTCGCGATCCGCATGGAGAGCCTCTCATGAGCTGGCCGGGGTTGATCAACCATTATCGGGAATTTTTACCCGTTTCTAAGAAAACTCCTGTCGTCACATTAAACGAAGGGAATACGCCACTTATTTTTTCCAACCGTTTAAGCGAGCTGACCGGATTAAAAGTTTATTTGAAATATGAAGGTTTAAATCCAACCGGTTCTTTTAAGGACCGCGGAATGACGATGGCGATCTCAAAAGCAAAAGAAGAGGGCGCGACAACAGTTATGTGCGCGTCAACCGGAAACACATCAGCATCAGCCGCCGCTTACGCCGCACGATGCAAAATGAAATGTGTTGTCTTGATCCCCGACGGCAATATCGCTTTTGGAAAGCTTGCCCAAGCGATGATCCACGGGGCAAAGGTCCTCGCCATTAAGGGAAATTTTGATCAAGCCTTAAATTTCGTTAAAGAGATCACTCAAAAATATCCGATCTGTTTAGTAAACTCCATAAATCCTTATCGGATCGAAGGCCAAAAAACAGCCGCCTTTGAGATCTGCGATTCCTTAAAAGACGCACCGGATTTCCACGCGATTCCCGTCGGAAATGCTGGGAATATTACAGCCTATTGGAAAGGCTATAAAGAATACAGATCAGCAAAACGATCAAAAACATTACCAAAGATGTTAGGATTTCAAGCCGCAGGTTCCGCCCCGATCGTCAATAAAAAGATCATCACCGATCCGCATACGATCGCGACCGCAATAAAGATCGGCAATCCAGCAAGCTGGAAACAGGCGGAAGCTGCACGCGATGAATCCAAAGGATGTATTGATGCGGTCACCGACAAAGAGATCCTCGATGCTTATCGTCAATTAGCGCAAGAAGGTGTTTTTGCCGAACCGGGCTCAGCGGCAAGCGTTGCGGGATTATTAAAAAAACACAAAGCGGGATATTTCAAAAAAGATAAAAACAAAACAATCGTCTGCACATTAACCGGCCACGGGTTAAAAGACCCCGACCGCGCGATCGCCGAAGTCGCCAAACCGGTCAAGGTTGATGCAGATCTAAAAAAGATCTTAAAAAACATTGGCTACTAGAAAACGCAGATGATCGCAGATTTAAAAACGAATGATCGCAGATTACGAAAGAAAATGCAATCCGCGACTATCCTGTTTTGATCTGCGACCATCCGCGCAAAGATAAAAAAACAATGAAACGTTCTCTGAAAAATAAAAAGATTTTAATCACCTGCGGGCCGACGTGGATTCCAATTGATGGCGTGCGTGTCCTTAGTAATCTCTCAACCGGCGCGCTCGGACAGCGATTAGCAACTGACCTATTAAAAGAAAACGCAAACGTAACCATGCTTGAAGGCCAAGTGACCCAACCGCTTAAGAATAAAAAAATCACTATTCTAAAATTCACATTCTTTGATGATTTTCTAAAAATATTTCGATCTGAATTAAATAAAAAATACGATGTCGTGATCCATGCGGCAGCGGTTTCAGACTATAAACTTGAAAAACCATTTTCGACAAAAATAAATTCAAAATTAAGGACATTAAAACTAACTTTAATTCCAACGATAAAGATCATTGATCGAATAAAAATATGGCAGCCAAAAACCTTTCTGATCGGTTTTAAGTTAGAGCCCGGGCTTACGATTAAGAATTGTTTTAAACAATGTGGATCTCTCTTTAAGAATGCCAATTGCGATCTCGTTGTCGCAAACAGTTTTCATAAAGAGAACTATCATGGCTTCATCCTAAAAAATAAGATATTAGCGCAAGCAAACACACGAAACGAATTATCCCAAAAGCTTATTAAGATATTAAAGGAAACATTATGAAATACATTATCGTTGTTCCCGACGGGATGGCCGATCATCCGATCCCTGAAATTGACAATAAAACACCTTTAGAAGTCGCTCATACGACGAATATGGATTATCTCGCTCAACGCGGGATAACAGGACTTGTACAGACGATCCCTGACGGAATGTCACCGGGGTCTGATATTGGCAACATGGCGATCATGGGTTATGACCCAGTAAAATATCACACCGGCCGCGCGCCGCTTGAGGCTGCGAATCAAAAGATCATTTTAAAAGATAATGAGATCGCTTTTCGCTGCAATTTGATCACAACAGTTAATGGTGAAATGGCCGACTACAGCGCCGGACATATTCAAACGAAAGAAGCAAGTGTCCTCATCAAAGCCCTCAATAAAGAGCTTGGGAAGGACGGCATCACATTCCATGTTGGAAAAAGTTACCGGCATCTTTTGATCCTTAAAGTAGCTGATCCAAAAAGTTTCATGAAGATCAAAACATTCCCGCCGCACGACATCCTCGGGAAAGATCTTCAATCTCATTTACCCAAAGGCAAAGATGCGGATCTTATTTTAGAACTCATGGAAAAGTCGAAAAAGATTTTTGCGGATCACGCGGTCAATCAAGTGCGGATCGATCTAAAAGAAAATCCAGCCGACATGATCTGGTTGTGGGGGCAAGGAACAAAACCATTATTACCATCTTTTGCCGAAAAATTTGGATTAACCGGATCAATAATTTCTGCTGTTGATCTCGTTAACGGCATCGGTCGGATTGCTGGATTAGAAATCATTGACGTGCCTGGTATTACTGGATATTATGATACGAATTATTTAGGAAAAGCGGAATACGCGCTAAAGTCTTTAAAGAAAAAAGATTTTGTCTATATTCACATTGAAGCCCCTGATGAAGCGGGGCACAACGGGGACCTGAAAAACAAGATCGCGTCGATCGAGCGGATCGATAAAGATATTGTCGGCCCCATTTTGAATCATTTTGATAAAAATGATGACGTTCGGATCCTGATCCTGCCGGATCATCCCACACCGGTTAAATTGCGCACACACACGCACGAACCTGTGTGTTTTTTAATGTTCGGCAAAGGGATTATTCCTGATGGATCGACGGGATACAGTGAAAGCCTTGCGAAAGAAAAAGGGTTGAAGTTTGATAGTGCGGAAGCGATGATTGATTATTTTTTTAAGAAAAATATATAGAAATCCCTGTGTCATTGCGGGCATAAAGGGCGAAGCAATCTTTTGAGATAATCTAAAAGATTGCTTCGTCGCTTTAAATAAAAACGCGCAATCTCCTCGCAATGACTCAATAAACAAGATATAACATATTTTGAAAAATTGGAGAAAGAAAAAAAATGAGCAAGTACATTGTTGTTCAAAAATTTGGCGGATCATCAGTTGCAAATATCGACCGCATAAAGAATGTCGCCAAGAGGATCATTGCTACAAAAACTAAGAACAATCACATCGTTGTCGTTGTTTCAGCGCTGGGTGATACAACGGATGAGTTAGAAGCCATGGCTCTTCAATTAAGTAAAGATCCAGCAGCACGAGAGATGGACATGCTCATGTCAACAGGAGAACAGATCTCCTGCGCGCTTTTGGCGATCGCGGTCAAAGCCCTCGGCCACGATTCCATTTCTTTTACAGGTGGACAAGTCGGCATTAAAACGGACAACACATTCACAAAAGCCCGGATTGAAACGATCAATGCCCGACGGATCCGCCGAGCTTTAAAAGAGAACAAGATCGTCATCGTCGCCGGTTATCAAGGGATCACAGACAATCATGACATTACAACATTGGGCCGCGGCGGATCTGATCTGACTGCTGTCGCTCTTGCAAAAACATTGAAAGCGCGCGTCTGCGAGATCTTTACTGATGTCACGGGGATCTACACGACCGATCCGCGTAAAGTTCCGGAAGCAAAAAAATTAAAACATATTACTTTTGAAGAAATGTTAGAGATGGCTTCTCTGGGTGCGCAAGTCATGCAGGCGCGCTCCATTGAAGTCGCTATGCGATTTAATATCCCCATTCACGTTCGTTCAAGCTTTAGTCAGGAGGAAGGTACCATGATCATGAAGAAAAGTGAAAAAGTCGAAGAAATTTCCGTCCGCGGGATCACATCAAATGCCTCTGAAGCAAAGATCACCATCTGTGCGGTTCCCGATCGGCCCGGAATCGCTTCGCAGATCTTTAATGAGATCTCAAAAGTCGGCGCGAATGTTGACTTGATCGTTCAAAACGTCAGCCAAACAAAGCATACCGACATTTCTTTTACCGTTCCAAAGGCAGATTTCACAAAAGCATTGACCGCCGCCAAAAGGATCGGCAAAGAGATCAACGCCGGAGAGATCCAACAAAATAAAAATATCGCCCGCGTTTCGATCGTCGGAAGCGGCATGCGTTCACATTCGGGGATCGCGGCAAGGATGTTCCAAACACTTGCTGATAATAAGATCAACATCGACATGATCTCAACATCCGAGATCAGTATTTCTTGTATTATTAGTAAAGGTAATGCTGACAAGGCCGTCAGAGCACTTCATAAAGAATTCGAGCTCGAAAGGATCTCTTGATCATGACACGGATCACTCTTTACGACACAACCTTGCGCGACGGATCCCAAACAGAAGGAATCTCATTTACCGTCAATGACAAACTCAAGATCACTGAAAAGCTTGATCAATTAGGCATCGCTTACATTGAAGGCGGATGGCCGGGATCCAATCCAAAAGATAAAGAATATTTCAAGCTTGTTAAAAAACTCAAATTAAAACACGCGAAGATCACGGCTTTTGGTTCAACACGCCGAGCGAAAACAAAACCATCCGAAGATCAAAATCTCCAAGAATTGATCAGATCAAACACACCTACGATCTGTATTTTCGGCAAAACGTGGGACATGCACGTAACCGACGTTTTAAAGACGACCCTTGAAGAGAATCTTGCGATGATCTCTGATTCCGTAAAATTCTTAAAAAGCAAAAAACGGGAAGTATTTTACGACGCGGAACATTTTTTCGACGGATACAAAAAGAATCCCGATTACGCGCTTAAAACCCTTTTAGCCGCCCAAGATGCCGGTGCGGACTGCATTATTTTCTGCGACACCAACGGCGGAACTTTGCCGACGGAAGTCAAACATATTATCCTAGAGATCAAACATCATTTTCAAGTTCCCTTGGGAATTCACACCCACGATGATCTTGGAATGGGCGTCGCAAATTCTATCGCGGCTGTTGAGGCCGGATGCGTTCAGATCCAAGGAACTTTTAACGGCCTTGGCGAACGCTGCGGCAACGCCGATCTTTGCACGATCGCCGGGATCCTGCACACAAAAATGAACCGCCAAGCTTTGCCGGAAAAGAATTTAAACAAACTCATGGAAACATCCTACTTTATCAGTGAAGTAAGCAATTTGAAACTTCCTGACAATGCCGCGTTCGTTGGACATTCAGCTTTTGCTCATAAAGGTGGAGTTCATATCGACGCCATGCTTAAAAATCCTTTGGCTTATGAACATATTGATCCCACACTTATTGGTAATCATCGACGATTTGTCACATCCGAGCTCGCTGGGAAAATGCCCATTGTTTTAAAGGCTGAGGCAATGAATGTTCATCTTGATAAGAAATCACCAGAAGCAAAAAAACTTCTCAAAGAACTTCAAAAAAAAGAATTAAGCGGCTATCAATTTGAAGCCGCCGATGCATCTTTTGAACTTTTCATGAAACGATCCTTCAAAAAATACAAACCGTTCTTTAAACTCGAAGGATTTAAAACGTCGTCAGAAAAAAGATTCGATGGAAAAGTTTTCGCGGAGGCATCTGTGCGGTTAAATGTCAACGGAGAAGAGCGTTTCAGCGCCTCCCAAGGCGACGGGCCGGTGGATGCGCTGGATAAAGCTCTGCGCTCGGCATTGTCAAAGTTCTATCCAAAACTTTCTGAAATGCATCTTATTGACTATAAAGTCCGAGTCCTTGATTCAAAAGAAGGAACTGCGGCTAAAGTACGCGTTTTGATCGAATCCCAGGATGATCACGATTCCTGGACGACGATCGGCGTGCATGAGAATATCATCGAAGCCAGCTGGGAGGCTTTGACGGATAGTATTGAATATAAGTTATTAAAAGACCAAAAGAATTAATTTAGAGAAGTTAGAGGCTAGAAGCTAGAATTCTAACCTCTAACTTCTAGCTTCTAACTTCTTATACTCGCCATCCATGACAGAACTATCCAATAGATTCGACTTCAAACAAGTAGACTCCAAATGGGCCAAGACTTGGGAAGAGAAGAACCTCTTTCACGCGGAAGTTGATTTCAACAAAAAGCCCTACACGATCGTCATTCCGCCGCCGAATGTGACGGGGATCCTGCACATGGGGCATGCTTTGAATAATACTTTGCAGGACATTATTATCCGCTACAAACGCATGAATGGTTTTGAAACGCTTTGGATGCCTGGAACGGATCACGCGGGGATCGCAACCCAAAATGTTGTTGAAAAAGCTTTGGCTAAAGAAGGGAAAAAACGGCAAGATTTAGGCCGCGAGGCTTTCGTTGAAAGATTATGGAGCTGGAAGAAAGAATATGGCGACACGATCATCGATCAGCTCAAAAAACTTGGCGCTTCCTGTGACTGGGAACGCACGCGGTTTACCATGGATGATGATTACAGTAACGCCGTCAAGCACACGTTCGTTTCTCTTTATGACAAGGGATTGATCTATCAAGGACACCGCATCATCAACTGGTGCCCGCGCTGCCAAACGGCACTTTCCGATGAGGAAGCTGAGCACAAAGAAACACAAGGAAACCTTTATCACATTAAATATCCTTTCAAAGACAATCCAAATGAATTCGTGACTGTTGCTACAACTCGTCCGGAAACAATGCTGGGCGATTCCGCCGTTGCGGTTAATCCAAAAGATAAACGCTACAAGAAGGTGATCGGCAAAACATTAGTCCTGCCGTTGGTTGATCGTGAAATAAGAATTATCAGCGATGATTTTGTTGATCCGAAATTTGGAACTGGTGCGGTCAAAGTCACTCCCGCGCATGATCCCAACGATTTCGCGATGGGGAATCGACATAAATTAGAATTTATCAACGTCATGCATCCCGATGGACGGATCAATGAATTGGGAGGCACATTTAATGATCTCGACCGGTTTAAAGCACGCAAAGCGATCATTGAATCTTTACAACAGCAAAATTTATTAGTTAAGATCGATCCGCACACGCATGCTGTCGGGCATTGTTATCGCTGCGACACAATCGTTGAGCCGTATTTATCCAAACAATGGTTCGTTAAAATGGCACCGCTCGCCAAACCAGCCGCTGATGCCGTTCGAAAAGGCAAAATCAAATTTTATCCCAAACGCTGGACGAAAGTTTATTTAAACTGGATGGACAACATCCAGGACTGGTGCATTTCCCGTCAGATCTGGTGGGGGCATCGGATCCCCGTCTGGTATTGTG
>CAYGEE010000035.1:0-19637 GCA_964348765.1 uncultured Planctomycetales bacterium
CGTTTATAATAATACCAATCTATGGATATTAAAGACAACTCCCAGTTCGAATTATTCCCTTCCGAGCTTCCAAGGTCTGCTGATCTTGAAATTCCCGGCTATAAATTAAAAGACTTGACACTTTCGCCGGAAAATATTATTGTCTTATGCATTATCTTGATCATGACCCTTGTCCTGTTCTTTTCTTTTGGAGTGGAAAGGGGCAAGGCTCTGGTTAATGGCGGTTCTGTAGATCAGGATCCGGCAAGTGAGAACAAGCCGTTGTCGACGGTAGAATCAGGGGCAGGCCAGATAAAAGTTGATCGATCCGCGCCAGTTTCGATTGTTATCCAAAGGCCGTTGCCAGTTTTGACAACGCCAGCAGCTGTTTCAAAACCGTTGGGTCAACCGGTCTTTAAGCAAAAAGAGATCGAATTGAAAATGCCGGTTGTTGAGGCAAAAACTACCACTGGAAGTTACACGATACAAGTGGCGTCATTTAAGTCTCATCAAACAGCGCAAAAAGAAGCATTGCATTTAAAAACAACAGGGCTGGATGCGTTCATATTATCGAAAGGCGTACATTCGATCGTTTGTGTTGGTAGATTTGGGGATATGGCGAAAGCTAAACAGACATCAGATAAGTTAAAATATAAATATCAAGATAATTTGGTAAGGAGATTTTAGTCATGTCATTACATCCATCATTAAGAATAGATACAGCGAGCGCGAAATCACGAAGTGTTCTTACTCGTATTGAACGCATTAAAGATCTTATGAAGAAGGGGACCTGGTCTGAAACAAAAGAGGCCACAGGTCTTCCAAAAACAAAGATCGTGAAGATCAAAGCTGCGAAGAAGGAAAAAGCTGCTCCAGCTGAAGGCGCTGCCGCTCCTGCCGCAGGTGCTCCTGCTGCGGGTGGTGCGAAACCAGCTGCTGCCGCTGCGAAGCCAGCCAAAAAGTAATCCATACAAACGCTCTAAGTTCGACATGCCTTTAAGAGTCCGTTTCTTTTTTATCTTCCTGTTCTCTTCTTTTGTTATTAGTCTTCCTGTTTTTTTCGCCCATGCGAAAGAGTCTTTCCCATTCGTTGGACAGCTTGTTTCCAAAGATGTCAATATCCGCGCCGGCGGGAATACGAATTTTGAGAAATTATGTCAGCTTCATTTGGATCAAAATGTGATCGTTCTCGGTAAGGAATTCAGCTGGTATAAGGTCCGTTTGCCCAAAGGTGTCAGTGTTTTTATCAGTGATAAATATGTGGAACAGTTAAGCGATCTAAAAGGTAAGGTTACGGCTAACGATGTTAATTTGAGAGCTCGCGCAAATACGGAAAGCACGATCATCGGGCAGTTGAAGATCGGGTCTGAGGTCTCTATTCTTGAGAAGTTAAATGGCTGGTATAAGATCGTCCCTCCCTCGGAGGTTTATGGTTGGGTTTCCGCGGAATTGGTTAAGTTCAAAACTGCGGATCTTTCTAAGTATCAAGAACCCGAATCTGTAATAAAAGGTGATCCTCTTCGGGTTGTTGTCGCCCAGAGCCCAGTTAAAGAACAAAAGCTTGTGTTGATTTCAGGGGTCTTGGAACGGTCAGACATCGAAGATGGCCAAGTGACCTATCGCGTTTTACAGGATGGAAAGCCCGTGTATTATCTTCAAGGATTAAGATCTCAGTGTGACAGTTTTTTGAACGCGAATGTTTCGGTTGAGGGTTATCCTTCTGATGGCGATGATAATAAATATTCTTCTCCCGCGTTAACGATCTTAAAGATCCAACTGATGTTATAAATGCAAGCGTTCCTTGCGGGATTCATTACAGTAAGAAAAGGTTTTTTTGCTGGTTTTATTCGAAGACATGGTATACTTTTGCAAAAGGTAAATTATGCCAATTATCAGTCAATTTTATGGAATAGCAATTTATATGTTCTGGCGGGAACATGAGCCAGCTCATTTTCACGCCAAATATGGTGACGATGAGATTACGGTTGAGATTGAGACCGGTAAAGTGAATGGTAAAATGACACCTCGGGCATTGGCTTTGATTTAAGAATGGCGTAAAACTCATTTAGAAGAGCTGAAGAAAGAATGGACGTTGGTGAAATTAAAAAAACCATTGTTCCCTATTAAACCATTGGAGTAAGAATATGATCCTTCACGTTGGTCAAGTTAAATATGTGCGTGATTACGTCATTTGGGTAAAGTTTAATGATGGTATTGATGGCGAAGTGGATTTATTATCTGAACTTGAGGGGGAAGTGTTTGGTCCGTTAACGGATAAGGCGTTGTTTAAAACTGTTAGAGTTGACCCATTGTTGCAAACTATTGTTTGGGATAATGGCGCGGATTTAGCCCCAGAATTTCTCTATGAGAATCTACAGATCCCTATTTAATTGTGAATAATCTTAGAAAATATCTTTAAATGATAGAAATCATTGGGATCGTTCTTAGCGCTCTGATCGTTATTTTTGCCATTGTTTTTCATGAATGCGCGCATGGCTGGGCGGCTTATAAATTGGGAGATCCGACGGCGAAATTGGCTGGAAGATTGACGCTCAATCCTATTAAGCATATTGATCTTTTTGGAACTTTGATCCTTCCTGGAGTTTTATTGGCTCTTCGTTTCATGGGGCTGAACACTATCGTTTTCGGCTGGGCGAAGCCGGTCCCTGTTAATTTCCTTCAGCTCAATAATCCTAAACGTGATATGATCTTTGTCGCTTTTGCCGGGCCGCTTGTGAATATTTTCTTTGCCCTTTGTTTAAGTCGAGTTTTCAATTTTTTCCCGTCATCTGAATTTCGTGATGTTGTGGAGTTTGGGATCTTTGCGAATCTTTTTTTAGCAGCATTTAATTTGATCCCTATTCCGCCGTTGGATGGTTCACGGATCTTGGCTGGATTATTGCCGAATTCTTTGGCCTTTCAGTATTTAAAGCTTGAACGTTACGGAATGTTGCTTGTTTTTATCTTGCTTTATTCCGGCCTTTTTCAGAAAATGGTGTTGCCGGTTGTTGTTGTTCTAGCTAAATTTATTGGAGTGAGTTCACTATGAGAACGATCAAAGTCACATTAAAAGATCATCCTTATCCGATCGTGATCGGCCGCAACATTTTTCCGCAGCTGGGGAAATATCTTCATGGCCTGGGATTAGGAGAGAGTGCGCTTATCATTACTAGTCCGAATATTCGGAAACTTCATGGGGATATGTTGATCAACTCTCTAAGTCAAAGTAGGATTAATGCTTCTTTTCTTGAAGTCCCTGACGGAGAAAAAAGTAAATCGGCCGTGATGGCTATGAAATTGCTTGAAAGGATCGTGCGTGCGGATGTTGGGAAGGGCGTTTTTTTGATCGCTTTCGGCGGAGGTGTCATTGGTGATCTGACAGGATTTGTCGCTTCAATCTATAAACGTGGGATTCCCTATGTGCAGGTGCCAACGACATTACTCGCGCAGATCGATTCGGCTATTGGCGGGAAAGTGGCGATCGATCTATCTGTCGGGAAGAATTTAGTCGGGGCTTATCATCAGCCTAAGATCGTTTTTAGTGATGTTTCAGTGCTTTCAACACTTGATGTTCGGCAACTGCGTAATGGCTTAGCAGAGGCGATCAAGTATGGGATCATCGCGGATAAGGATCTGTTTGAATTTATCGAACGAAATGACATAAAGCTTTTGTCGCGTGATCTGAATTCTTTGGAAGAGCTTGTTGATGCCTGCAGCCGGATTAAAGCATCGATCGTTATCAAAGATGAGAAAGAGACAAAGAATTTACGGACTATTTTAAATTTCGGCCATACGCTCGGGCATGCGATCGAAGCGGCAGGAAAATATCAGATCTATCAGCACGGGGAAGCCATTGCTTTAGGGATGAGAATGGCCGCGGAGATCTCGAAACGTTTGGGAATGATCGAAGACCGGGATGCTTTTCTGATCAACAAATTATTAACTGCCGTTGGGTTGCCGACGAAGCTTGCGAAAATATCTCAAGAAGATATTTTATCTCATATGCAGCATGATAAGAAATTTATCAAAGGGAAGAATAGGTTTGTTCTTGTCCCCAAAATAGGATCGGTTAAGATCGTCGAAGGGGTATCTCCTGCAATTATTAAGGCTGCAATAAAAAGATTTTCCTAGGGAAGAGTTTCACCCACCGTAAGGCTTACGATCCGGTCGCCATCTTTGATGTCAACTTTCTTTAACGTGATATTGACGATCGTTTTTCCGTTGATGGATTCACCGCTTTCGTAGATCCTGTCATTTAAAAGGGCAACATTTTTCCCTTCGCGCGCCAGTGTCCCTTGTAAGACAATGGAGTTTGCGTTAATCGGAGGTTGGGCGGTCTTTTTTTGAGGAGAAAACGGTCTAAAAGTCGGGCTTGAGGATGATCTTACTTGATTGAAGATCTTTTTAAAGTTTAGATTGAAACTAAGTTGCCGAGGGATCAATTGCGGATAGTAATTTTTTATGACGAATCCTATTCCGATAAGCAGGACAAGAAGGATCAAATATTGTGAAAGATTGCTGCTGGTTTTTTTCTTGTTCTCTTTTGCTGGTGTAGGTTTCTGTGAGGTGTTTTTTGAACCTTCTGGTGCCGCCGGAGATTCTCCGTGGAGCTTTGCATAGACTTCGGACATGTCTTTTGGTTCTTTCTTTTCAAGATTGTCCTGGGTTTTCTTTAACGCGTCGTTGATAATGCTCACTTTCCAACCTCCTTAGCACATTGATGAATGATCTCTTTGTCGATGGATCTTAGATCGTTTGTAAATCCGGCTAACAGCGCACGGTCGCAGAGAATGTTAATGACCCGTGGTGTTCCTTCTGAGATCTTAAAAATAGTATCGATCGCGGAATCGGTAAATTCAACTTTTCCTTTTGCCGAAATATCTTCTTGGGCGATCTGCATTCTGTGAAATATGTAGTCATTTAACTCTTCCCGTGTCAGCGGCAGAAGATGAAAGCGCACGGAGATCCTTTGGTTTAATTGCCGTAAGGCGGGGAGCTTTAATTTTTCCAGAAGTTCCGGCTGGCCGACGAGAATGATCTGCAAAAGTTTTTGTTTTGTGGTCTCTAAATTGGACAGCAGACGGATCTGTTCCAGTTGATGGATCGAAAGATTCTGGCCTTCATCGATAATAAGGACAACGTTGTTGCCGATATTGGATTGTTCTAGCAAAAAATTGTTTAGGGTTGTGACCAATGTGAATTTATTTTTCGAGGCCGATGCGATCCCGTAGTCGTTTAAGATGATCTGCAAAAGCTGCGTATCCGAGAATGTCGGGTTAAGGATCAGCGCGGTCTTGGTTTTTTCATTGAGTTTATTAAGAAGCGTGCGGCAGATCGTTGTTTTCCCCGTTCCAATCTCCCCGGTGACAAGAATGATGCCTTTGCGCTGGTCGATCCCGTAAAGCAAATGAGAGATCGCCTCTAAATGGCGTGCGCCGGAAAAAAAGAACTGCGGATCTGGGGTGATATTAAAAGGATTTTCTTTGAAGTTGTAAAAGTCATTGTACATTAAATGGATTATAACACTCATTTAGCAGAGGGCAAATGATGTTTATGAAAAAGTAGGGACAGACACGACTTTTCGCCAAGTATTGCCGAAAAGTCGTGTCTGTCCCTACTTTTCTTCTTTACACAGATTTTTTTGCATTTTTATCATTCGCATGGCATACTTGCATCATTCCAGAAAAGGCAGTGTTTTTAGGAGATCGTTCTATCATGCTTAAAAGATGTATTAGTTTGGTTATTTTAATTACTTTCGTGATAACATCGATCATTCCGCCGTCGTACGCGCAGGCGATCTTCGCGCTTCCCGCGGTTGGAGAGATGGTCAATCTTACTCCGATCTTTAATCCGCCGATCGTGGCCGGACTTTCCATTGATCCCAAAAATCCGTTAGCATTTAATTTTATTGTTGATACCGGTGATGATAAATTACAGGGTGAGGCTTTGCGTGAAGAATCAAAGAATCTGATAGGCTATTTTATGGCCTCTTTAACAACTCCTGAAAAGGATATGTGGGTGAATCTTTCGCCTTACGAGAAAAACCGCGTTATTGCCAATGGTTTAGGCGATACTGTGATGGGCCGCGATATGCTTGCCCAGGATTATATTTTGAAACAATTAAGCGCGTCGTTGATGTATCCGGAAGGGGAATTGGGAAAAAAATTTATTAAAACACTTCATGAAAAGACCGGACTAGCGAATATTCCATCGGATATTTTTAACAAGATCTGGATCATCCCCGACAAAGCGTCGATCTATGTTCAAGGCAATAGTGTATTCGTAGCGGATAGTCATTTAAAAGTGATGATGGAAGAAGATTATCTAGCCACTCGTGAAGCGTTAAGCGTGAAGCGTGAAGCGAGTGCTAGCGCTTCACGCTTCACGAACGACGCTTCACCATTAGCACAGTCAATTATAAAGGAGCTCCTTCTTCCCGCCATCGAAAAAGAAGTCAACGAAGGCAAGAACTTCGCAACACTTCGTCAGATTTATCATTCGATGATTTTAGCAACGTGGTACAAGAAGAACCTTAAAGAAAGTATCCTCGGCAAAGTCTACGTCGATCAGAACAAAACGCAAGGTGTTGATGTTGAAGATAAGGATGTTAAAAACAAAATTTACAATCAATACGTCGAAGCCTTCAAAAAGGGTGTTTACGATTATATTAAAGAAGATTACGATCCTACGAAGCAAGAGATCGTTCCCAAAAAATATTTCTCTGGCGGATTCGACATGGCGCAGTTAGCACCGGATCAAGTGATGGGAGTAGCCCCAAGATCTTGGATCGCCGGGCGAGCTGCCGATGCCGCGATGGCCGGGGTGCAGGTCAAATTAAATTTCTCAGGTGTCAAATCGGACAACCCTCCATCGACTGTTAAAAAAACCGCAGATATCATCTCGCAAGGCATACAAGCGCAACTCGATCCAAGGGACGCGGCGATGTTTACTGAATTGGATCAAACCGAGATCGGACGCATGTTCGTTGAGTTAGCTGAAAGCGAGAAAGTTTCGATAAGAAAGAGCGGAGATTTTTATATCGCAACTAATAATATTGATGTCGTAACAAAAAATAGCAAGGACAAACAAGTCGAAATTAAATATTGCCCGAATAAAAGAGTTCTAGAGATTACTGCAGGTGATATAACGTTGAAATGGAGCGATGGGCGATTATATATTGATGGTCGTTTCCATTATTCTGGACCTGAATTGTTAGGAGAATTTTCCCTTAACACAGTTAAAAATATCACCCTTGAAAAGTATAGACCTGTTTTGGTTGTTGTTGATGATTCGGTAGCTAACAGTATAGAGGTGAAAAATTTTAGACTATCGATGTCACTAGGGATTGTTCATTCTAGGAGTCGTATTGATTCCACATTAGAAAGGATTCATATCATTTCTCAATCCGATCAAGTCGACGCGGCGATGGTGGCAAATTCGGTCTTAAAGGTTATTTACGGTGTTGATGTTTTAAGGAGTGAGAAAGTTGGGAGTAATTCAGTAAAATATTTTGGTGTAAATAATTCTGTGCTAGGGTTTAGCGATGATAGAAATGGCAAGACGTCTTTCTTTGGTCATAATAAAAATTTATTAGCGTATGGCTATATGAGAAGAAATGGTGAGATCCGGGTTTATGATGCCAGTGGGGTTCGTATATCTGAAAAACAAACCGACGCGGCGATGCTGGGCATTATCGCGGAAAGTCTCACTTTTAATGAACTTCGTACCCAATTGTTTGATTTAATCGAAATATATAAGAGACAAAATAGTGAGACGGCATCTACTATAAGATCCCAAGTCAGGCATGAGATTTTAGGGACGTATCATTTTCAACAATTTCCAGGGAGTGAACTTAGAGTTGTACGCTCAAATGAACCAATCGTGGATGATATATTACGATCTATAGATAAACAAGGGCTGGATAAGAATGGTACTTTTGATGTCACGTACAGGAATTTTACATTCAAAGTCAAACAGCATCGGGACCTTGATTTTAGTCAGCCGGAAGACTTAACTCATGAGGCATTCATAACCAACCCAGATTGGTCTAAGGTCGATGAGGCATTAAGGCGTTTTGATGACCAGGAACGCAAACGGATCCGCGGGCGCATCCAGAATTTTGTGAATCGTTGTTTTGAAGATGAGCTTTATTGGCCGCAGATAAAGTTGATCCTAACAGATGTTTTTCCGGCATTGTTGAATATTGCAAGCGAAGATCAATTCACAACTTATTTAAAACCTGCATTTTTGTTCTTGTCGCATCATAGGTATTTGTTTTTTAGTTATTACAGTACGCGTGAGGATGTGCCCAGACGGTTTACGCCCAGCAATATAGTTATTATGAAAGAACAAAATTGGGCAAGAATATTTCATAAGATAAATGAGATCACATCCGCTGGTCGACGGTTTGATATTACGCGGCATTTTACGTTTGAAGCTGAGGGTGACAGCGCGATGCTCACCGATGAGCGGATCATGGATGAGGTGGCGATCATATTAGAAACGATACTTGCCGGGGAGATCGAGGGGATTCGAGTCCCTTTAAATGGGCCTGCGACAGCGAATACGATCAATAAAGAAAAGAATTTAAGAAAAGATTACAAACTGGATGACATTGATATATTGAAATTATTACCGAGGCAAATTTACATTTGGCTGATGAGTAATAACCTGATTTCCACACTTAAGGAAAATGATATTCTTGGGTCATTAAAGAATGATGCTAAGGGCTGGACAACAGTTGGCAATGTTTTAATTTCCATTCGAAAATACTTGCCGCAAGGCCTTGAAGGCAATGGGCAAGAATTTGAAGCGCAAGCTTTTTCAAGAAAATTGAAGAGAAAGTCGGTTGTCGATCTTGTCAATGGCAATGCTTTAGTCCATTTTATTGATGATGCGGTTCAATATTTTAAGATCAGCGGCCAAGGCCGTATTGTCCTTCATATTGCGAACAGCACAGTATTTTATAAAACCGATTTTGTATCTCTGACACAAGTGTCACAGATTATAATAAAGCGTTTAAAAGCGATCGATCCAAGCGGGAAATTTGATATTGTGGTGAATGCAAAAGGAGAGAATCTCCTTGAGGTCAAGGTGAATAAGTCTTCGAACGTTGACGCGGCGATGATGGCGGATGTTTTTTCTTATGAACGGATCGAGGCTATGCTTGACGGTGAAGTTAAAGACGCCATGCAAGCCGCCCGGGAGCTTCATTCCACACTGATCCCTTTTGAATTAGACGGAAAGGTCTTGAGAACTTTTGATCTACACTCAGCGATCCAGCCGGAATTAATGATCAGCATCATTCTTCGTTCGTTGCAAAAAGATAAAAATTATCATTTCCAAAGAGAAGGCGCCAAACTTTCATTCCAAACAGCCGATGCGGCGATGCTGGGGAAATATGTCACGGCGGATAATCTTTTGGCTGCGTTAAAAGCCGCCATTATTAGAGCGCGGAAGTATGCGCAAAACTATACGCCCGGTGTAAGTATTCCTATAAGAATTTTATTTAACGGAAAAACATTAATTTTTGCTGACCCGAGAAATTTAACGGATGAGGAAATCTTTAGCCGAGCGATGGATTCACTAAATTTTCAGCTTGGTCAGAGTTCGCAAGGGCTAAAGGCTGGGGATCTTGTTTATAAACTAAAATTTAGAGAATCAGAAGCTGTTTTAGTTCCGGAATTAAGCCAAGACAGTAATATTATTGAGATTACTGGTAAAGCTGTCCGTATTGAAAATAGAGGGTATTCTTCCGAGACTGTTGATAGTCTTTTAAAAGCAATTGCTCAGGCGAGAATTACGGCTGAGCACAGAACCATTAAATTCATGCGGCCGAAGATGAACTTGGTTAATTTTCCTATCAGTCCTAGTGTGGATAAGTATATTGATGACCGGCAGATCGCCAACGAAGTTCTTGAGCTTCTTAGCGAAGGCAGGATTGTACCGGCTGATAATTTACGTTTTGTTGCGAAAGAGTCGTCAATTTTATTAGATCCGGGCAGCTTAAATGACCGCGCCATGCTGGTTTTTACCCCCATCGATATTACCTCAGAGAACTTAGAGCGTATCCAGCCCAACGATCGGATCCGTGTTACTTACACCCCGATGAATATTCTTGAAGAGATATTTGCTCCGGTTGTGATCGAGGGATCTAAACAGGATGTTATTGTTACCTTTGACCATAACAAGATCAAGCCGGAGGATGTGCTTATCCGGAATCAAGATGACAGCACGGTTTATGTTTTGACCGGCAGCGGGCATACGATCAACACGATGTATGACCATGATTTTGGCGGAAAGTTAAAGATTGAAATATTAACGGAAAGAAGGCTAGTGAAAACTACGAGAACTGGCTCAGTAAAGGAAAAAACCGATCTGCCAATTGCATTCTTGGTGGATTCTTCTCGATACATAAGAACATTGATCCGAGACAAAGTATTGGATGGGGAAAGATATGTAGAACTTGATGGCGCTCATGGTCAAAAAGTTCTAATTTGGGCAGCGGATATTGCTACCAATTTAAAAGGGAATAAGAACGCTATTGATACAGCAACGGCATTATTCCTCGCTGGGAAAGATTTTGATGTTGACGTCCGATTCTTCGGGTATAGAAAGCCGACTTATTTATTGCCGGGGAGTTTTAACAAGGACTTAGAGATCACGATAATCTCAAGGGATCGGGCGATGATGGATTCTTTGCCTGAGGATCTGCGGGGTCAAGCGGCTGATTTTCTGCGAAAATATATCGGCAAAGGCGTTAGGATATCAACGCAAGTCGGAGCGGCTTTGTTTCCATTGCTTGAGAAGGATCTGATGCGATACGCCGTGTATCACGGCCGGGAAGGTGTTAATAGTACGAATCCGCTTAATCCAAATGCTCTAATTTTTTCTTGGGAAGGCCGCAGAGTGGAAGGATTATATGCGACTTTGTTGATCACAAAAGAAAACTTTATTCCATTTCTATCCGTTCTTTATCAAAAAAGCCCGGATGTGGCTGTGAAGCTGCTTACAGAAGTTAAGCAAGTTCAAGGTGTCGGCTCTGTGGATGTTCCTATGGCGCAAGATAGCACTTCAACGGTTCCCGCCATCAGCCGTGCGTCTGTAAAGATGATCGAATTTAGAAATCATGTTCTAACGATGCAGAGACTTTTAACTATTCTTGGTATGGGCACAGCGATATATGGTTATCAGGCGCATAGAAACGAGATCTTTGTCATGGGATTATTTGCGGCGCTAGCGCAGGGGTATTTGACAAATAAACATGAGGATCATCTTATTCAGTGGGAAAAAGATGCCGGCTTTAACAGCGATAGCGCTCTGTTGAGTGCTGATCAGCCAAAAAACGGCGGTATCGATCTTAACGCAAATAATTTGAATATGACCGAAACCGGGCAGAAATTAGATATCCACTTCAACAATCTCTTGAATATCACTCCTAATGCTGTTACCGGTATTGAGATCAATATTATCAACATCACGCCTATCTTGAATTTCCCAGCCATGATCGGGCTTGCGGATGAACAGGGGTTGGAAAAAGTCGCAAAGTTGTAAAATGGATATTTGGGATAGATTTTATTTTTCCCTCTAAAAAAGTCATTGTCTTGAAGGATTGATATGCTATAATGCCCGAAATAAATTCTGCGGGGTTTTATGAGGAGCGTTTGAGATCATGGATGATTACGGTGAAAAACGCAAATGTACGCGGATCAGATTTGGTGAGCCTATTGATTTTCATGTCAAAGACGGCAGCCGTTATGGTTCGGGATTGACCCGTGATCTTAGTGAAGGCGGCTTGAAGCTTACTTTTAATGATTTTGTCGCGCTTAACACAGAATTTAATTTGCAGTTTCGGTTAGGTAACAATGAGTTTGTTGAATGTCTGGGCCGTGTGGTGTGGATCGAAAAGCTTCCCTTTGCCGAGCAGTATCAGGCAGGGTTAGAATTTATTGGCGAGGAAACAAAGTTCAACTCCCAAACCAGGATACACCAATTCATCCAGCCATCTTACAAAAAATAAAAAGAAAACGGAAGTTTGTTATATTTTTCATTTGAAAGGAGTAGTAAAGAATTATGGCTGATGTAAAAAAAGAAAAGGTAGAGATCGCAAAGAATTGCCCGAGCTGTAAAAAAGTCATGAAACGAAAGAATCGGTATTATCGGGAAGGCGCGTATTATTGCAATAATAATTGTTATAAACAACGTCCGAACGCGGTTAAAGAAGCGGCACCGGCTGCTGAGGCTGCAGCATCGTAAAGAAGTGGAGACATTTGTGAGTTCTCATCAGAAGGCACAAGATAAAAGAAAACACCCGAGATTATCGCATAATATCCCGATCAAGATCTGTTTGGAGAATGGGGATATCGTCACGGATACGGCAAATATTAGCCGGTCGGGTGTTTATTGTCGAGTTGAGAAATATATTGAGCCGATGACAAAGCTTAAGATCCACCTGTTGCTTCCTATTGTTCGCGGTGGTAAAAATACAACGAGAAAAATAACGTGCCAGGGGATCATCGTTCGAACTGAACCCGTTTCGGGGAAAGATGATTGTTATGTCGCTGTTTTCTTTAATGATATTTCCTCAAAGGATTCGGAAAGCATCGCTTCGTATGTCGCGCAAAAACTTGAGACAAAAACTAAGAATAGTTAATTCTTCGAAATAAAACTCATCATGGAAAATTCGATTACTGTCAATTTCACGCCGTTACAAATGCTGTTATCCTTGGCCTTGCAGGTCTGGATCATTGTTTTTCCTATTTTGGTCATTCGTAAACTGAACTATTTGACGGCCTTGGTTGAAGAGCATTTGAATTCTAAAAATGAATCAGAATCTTGAGCCGAAGTTCTTATCGCGTATCATTGACATTCTGTATGAAGATGAGCAATTCGTTGTTTTTAATAAACCCGCAGGACTTTTAGTGATCCCAACGCCATACGGTGAAGATAATACGCTAGTTAATATTGTTAATAAGCAATTCGAGGCTCACGGAAAAGATTTTAAGCTTCATCCTTGTCATCGGTTAGATCGAGACACATCAGGTGTTATCATTTTTGCTAAGGGAAAACATAATCAGCAGGTGATGATGGATCTTTTTGGTAGGAAAGAACTTAAAAAGCATTATACAGCGTTCGTGCAGGGACGGTTACCACGCGCAACGGGTGAATTTCGAAGCGTTATCAAGGATTTTGATCAGCAGAAACATCGGAATTTTGAGTCAAAACAGATTGCGATCACACGCTATCGTGTTCTTGAAACAAGGAAGACTTTCAGTGTCCTTGATGTCGAACCGGTCACAGGAAAAACAAATCAGATCCGGATCCATTTTAGTGATGCGGGTTACCCTTTAGTCGGGGATAGAAAATATTCTGTTGTGAAGAATTTTCCATTGAAATTTAAACGTACCGCTCTTCACGCGCAGTCCATCGAATGGGATCATCCCGTTACACATAAACAAATCAAAATAACCGCAGAACTACCTAAAGATATGGAGGTCTTCCTTGCAGCAAACAGAAATTAAAGGCAGGTCGCTTAATGAACTTTGTCAAATTTGTCATTCCATCGCGGTTGAAAAAGGTTTTTGGGAAAAAGAGCGTAATATCGGCGAGGCATTGATGCTTATCGTTACCGAGCTTGCAGAGGCGATGGAAGCGCACCGCATTTCCGATCAGGCTAATTTTAAAGAAGAGCTGGCTGATTCCTTTATCCGCTTGATGGATCTTTGCGGGGGACTCAAGATCGACATAGAAGAAGAGATCTATCAAAAGTCGCTTAAGAATAAAAATCGTCCGCATAAGCACGGGAAGGTTTGTTAATTTTTACTTTCTAGGATTTGTCATCCCCCTATGTTTTTAGTGGGGATCCAATAGAAATCTTATGAATTGTATTGTGGATTCCTGCTTTTGCGGGAATGACATAAAGCCAGGTCTTAAATTATAAGCTATTCATGAAAAAAATATTTCCTTTGGTTTTGGTTATTTCTTTTATTCTTGGTTGTTCATCAAGCATTCCCCCAAGTTATGTCCCTGATGAGCATCCTTATCAGTATAAAGTTTATGGGGGATTCTCTCAGGTTGTTGATGCGGCTATCGCGTCGTTGAACAGTTTTGGATGGGTCGTCGAAAAGCAGGTTGATCCTTCTATTTATGAGAGAACAGCTTTTGTCGAGAGCGATACTGTTAAACAAACCCTTATTTTTGCCAAACCTAAAAAGAGAATGTTATCTTTAGGGAAAGAAAATGACCGGGTAAATATCGTTTTACGGACCGTTCAGGATTCTTCTATCGAAATTGAGATCCGTTATATGAGTGTGACCTCCATTCCTTTTAAAAAGTTCTACAATTATCAAAATGATAAGATCGCTCAAAAGCTTTTTAAAGATATTGAACAAAGGATCAATACGCCACATCCGCAGTAAGATCCCTCATGGATAAATTTATCCTCAAAAGTAAGTTCAAACCTGTCGTCGAGCAGCTTGATGCGGTTGATAAGTTAGTTAAGGGAATTGAGCGAGGACAAGACAGCCAGGTGCTCTTGGGTGTGACTGGAAGCGGGAAGACTTTTACACTTGCCAATGTCATTGAGCGCATCAATCGCCCGACGTTGGTCATTTCCCACAACAAAACTCTCGCCGCGCAGTTATTCAGCGAATTTAAGGAATTCTTCCCGCACAACGCGGTTGAATATTTCGTCAGTTATTACGATTATTATCAGCCGGAAGCTTATATCCCGCAGACGGATGTTTATATCGATAAAGATTCTTCCATTAATGATCAATTAGACCGCCTGCGATTGTCTTCAACAACATCGTTAATGTCTCGTCGGGATGTGATCATCGTGGCGAGTGTATCCTGTATTTATAATTTAGGTTCTCCAAAAGAATATAAAGAATATTTGGTTTGTGTTCAAAAAGATCAAAGAATCGAACGTGATGAAGTCCTTTTGCAATTGATCAATATCCAATATGAGCGTAACGATTATGATTTTAACCGCGGAAAAATAAGGGTTCGAGGCGATGTCCTCGAGGTTTTTCCGGCGTATCGTCAGGATGCTTACCGGATCCAGTTCTTTGATGAAAAGATCGAGAAGATCTCGCATATTAATCCGGTGACAGGAGAAGAGATTGCGGAATTAGAGAAGCTTGCCATTTATCCGGCGAAACATTTTATTATCTCAAAACCGGATATTGAGAAAGCCTTGGAGAATATTAGGATTGAGTTAGAAACGAGGCTGACAGAACTAAAAAAAGAAGGAAAGCTTTTAGAGGCTCAGCGGCTTAATTCCCGGACGCGTTATGATATGGAAATGCTTAAAGAAATGGGATATTGCCATGGGATCGAGAATTATTCGCGGACACTTTCCGGGCGTCCGCCGGGAAGCCGGCCGTCTTGTTTGATCGATTACTTCGCCGATGATTTCGTTACCCTTATTGACGAATCGCATGTGACGATCCCGCAGTTAAATGGGATGTATGAAGGTGATCGTTCCCGTAAACAGACGCTTGTTGACCATGGGTTTCGATTGCCGTCGTGTCTTGACAATCGTCCGTTAAAGTTCAATGAATTCCTGCCAAGTATAAAGACCCGGATCTATGTGTCCGCAACTCCGGGGCCTTTTGAAAAAAAAGAATGCCAGGATCGTATCGTTGAGCAGATCATCCGTCCGACGGGAATCGTTGATCCGCCGATCGAAATTCGGCCGACGAAGGGGCAGGTTGATGATCTGGTCAGGGAAATAAAAGCGCGCGCGGTAAAGAATGAACGGGTTTTGGTTACAACACTAACAAAGAGAATGTCTGAGGATCTGTCAGCTTATTTAGAAGAAAAGAAGCTTAAGGTGAAATATCTTCATTCCGATATTGATACGATCGACCGTTCAAAGATCTTAAAAGACCTCAGGCTTAAAAAATTTGATTGTTTGGTCGGGGTTAACTTATTAAGAGAAGGTTTAGACTTGCCGGAAGTTTCGCTTGTGGCGATCTTTGATGCGGATAAAGAAGGATTTTTACGCTCTCAAACATCGCTCATTCAAGTTTCAGGGCGCGCGGCGCGAAATATTAACGGGCTGGTTGTCATGTATGCTGATAAGATAAGCCAGGCGATGAAAGATACGATCAGAGAATGCGATCGCCGCCGGAAGATCCAGACAGAATATAATAAGGCGCACAATATTACGCCGCAATCGATCCAGAAGGCGATCAATGAAGGGATCGAAGATATTTCGGGAGAGCAGGCAGAAGTATTGGTGATGGAAAGCGTCGGGCAAAATGATGAGGAGTTTGCTTTAGGCCAATTTGTCGCCGAACTTGAGCGTGAGATGGAGCAGGCGGCGCGTAATCTTCAGTTTGAAAAAGCAGCGAAGATCAGGGATAAGATCAGTGAATTTAAAAATGAGAGTAGCAACTTTTCTGAAGTTCTAAAAGGGGGCGGCCGTGAAAAAAAGAGCAAAACAAAGAAATAATTTGTTGTTAGCGGTTGATATTGGGAATACAACGATATCTCTCGGCCTTCTTCAAAAGGATAAGGTTGTGAGGACGTTTGATGTTGAGCAGTCTTTGTCAGAAAAGACTATTGTTAAGAAATTGCGAACTTTTCTTCTAGGATTTAAGAAAGAACATTCTGATTTAATTGGTGCCTTGATCTGCAGTGTTGTTCCCAAGCGTACATTCCTGGTTTCTTGGATCATTAAAGATATTTTTGGTGCAACCGCTCAAGTTGTCGGTAAGGATATTATTGTTCCGATCAAAAATAATTATCGTGATCCCAAGCAGGTCGGGCAAGACAGATTAGTGTGTGCTTACGCGGCAAAATGTTTATATGGCGCTCCGGCGGTTGTCATTGATTTTGGAACGGCGACAACTTTTGATCTGATCAACAGCCGCGGTGAATATGAGGGCGGGCTTATTGTTCCGGGCTTAAGGTTATCGGCGGAAACATTATTTCAGAAAACAGCGCTGCTGCCGAAGATCGCTGAATTTAAAAGTCCAAGAAGCTTAATTGGCAAAGATACAAAAGAAAGTATCCTTAGCGGTTTATTTTTTGGTTACGGCGCGATGTCTAATGGATTGATCGGGTTGATAGCAAAAAGACTCGGCGTATTGAAACCAAAAGTCATCGTGACCGGTGGATATATCAGTTTGATGCGAAAATTTATTGATAAAAATATCGATATTATCGACAAGGATCTGGTTTTTAAAGGGCTTGCTTTGCTCTCGGTTGATCTTAGAAGTAGCACTCCCATCAAATAATTGCTAAGTTTAGATATTCTTGTAAACGCCTACTAACGCAATCCTTACAGCCTGAAATAAAACTGTCCATTCATTAAAAGTTTTGGGAATAGTAAAAAAAAATTCTTGACAAAAATTTTTATTTTGCTAAATTAGCACTCTTAGCGAGATAGTGCTAAATCAAATCAACCCAACATATAAACGTTTAACAGGAGGTGTAACAGTGGAAATCAGACCTTTAGGAGACCGGATCGTGGTCAAGCCTCTCGATGCGCAGGATGTTTCAAAGGGCGGAATTGTTCTGCCTGATACTGCCAAAGAGAAACCGCAAGAAGGCAAAGTTGTTGCAGTTGGCAAAGGCAAGACATCGGATGACGGGAAAGTTATTGCTCCAGAATTAAAAGTTGGCGACCGCGTTCTTTATGGAAAATACAGCGGGACCGAGATCACGACTAAGGAAGGCGAAGAACTTCTTATTATGCGTGAAGATGATGTCTTTGGGGTAATAAAATAAAATTAAGATTTTTGTCATTGTGTCATTGCGAGGAACGCAGTGACGAAGCAATCTTTTAAAAAGATTGCTTTACCCCTGAGGGGTTCGCAATGGCACAGGAATGTTTTAAAGTATTTTAAATTGAAAATAACATAATGGAGGTTGTAAATGGCTAAACAATTGTTATTCAGCGATGAAGCAAGACGCGCTATTCTAAGAGGCGTTGAGCAGCTTTCAAGAGCTGTGAAGGTCACATTAGGTCCAAAAGGACGCAATGTTGTTATTGACAAAAAATTCGGGTCACCAACAGTTACCAAAGACGGTGTGACTGTTGCCAAAGAATTAGAATTAGAAGATCCTTATGAAAACATGGGCGCACAGATGGTCAAAGAAGTTGCCGAAAAAACATCTGATAACGCCGGTGATGGTACAACGACCGCGACAGTTTTAGCGGAATCGATCTATCGTGAAGGTCTAAAAAATGTTACAGCTGGTGCGAATCCAATGGCTTTAAAACGCGGGATCGAAATGGCTGTTGAAAAAGTTATCGCTAAGATCCAGACATTATCAAAGAAGATCGATCTTAAGAATACAAAAGAAGTTGAACAGGTCGCAACCATTGCCGCTAACAGCGATGTTTTGATCGGTAAGAAGATCGCCGAAGCATTTGAAGCGGTTGGAAAAGATGGTGTTATTACTGTTGAAGAATCAAAAACGATCAATACAGAATTAAAGATCGTCGAGGGGATGCAATTTGATCAGGGTTATCTTTCTCCGTATTTTTCAACTGATATGGAAAAGATGATTTGTACTCTCGATCAGCCTTATATTCTTTGTTATGAAAAAAAGATCAGCAATATCAAAGAAGTTCTTCCGCTTTTAGAAAAAGTTGCTAAATCAGGAAGCCCGCTTCTTATTTTAGCTGAAGATGTCGAAGGCGAAGCGCTTGCGACTTTAGTTGTTAACAATATCCGCAAAACATTATCCTGTGCGGCTGTTAAGGCTCCAGGTTATGGTGACCGGCGCAAAGCGATGCTTGAAGATATCGCCATTTTGACCGGTGGACGCGCGATCACAGAAGATCTGGGTTTGAAACTTGAAAACCTTGATCTCAAGGACCTTGGCCGTGCGAAAAAGATCAAAATTGACAAAGAAAATACGACAGTTGTCGAAGGTGCCGGCAAAACTGCTGACATTAAAGGAAGGATCGCTCAGATCAAGAATCAGATCGATGGGACAGATTCTTCTTATGACAAAGAAAAGCTTCAGGAACGGTTAGCGAAATTATCCGGCGGTGTTGCGATCATTAACGTTGGTGCCGCAACCGAAACTGAAATGAAAGAAAAGAAAGCCCGTGTTGAAGATGCTTTGCATGCCACACGCGCGGCTGTTGAAGAGGGAATCGTTCCAGGCGGTGGTGTTGCATTATTACGCTGTATTGATGAGATCGACACTTTGAAGCTTAAAGGCGATGAAAAAACCGGTGCTGAGATCGTGAAAAAAGCACTTGAAGCGCCTGTTCGTCAATTAGCTGAAAATGCCGGACTTGAAGGTTCCGTCATTGTTGAAAGATTAAAGAATGAAAAGATCAATATTGGTTATGACATAAATAAAGGCGAATTCGTGGACATGCTTTTGTCGGGCGTTATTGATCCGGCAAAGGTTACTCGAACTGCTTTACAGAACGCAGCTAGTATCGCGTCTTTGTTATTAACCACAGAAGCTCTGATCACAGATCTTCCTGAAAAGAATCCATCTCCAGCTCCGATGATGCCTCCAGGTGGCGGCGGAATGGGCGGAATGTATTAACGAATCCCTAGAGGGATTCGTTAACCCCGCGGCGCTTGTTTTGTCAGCAGTCCGTCAAAGATAACTGACAAAACAGGCGGGGTTAATGACTGATTTAAGAAGGGCAGGGGATAAAATCACCTGCCCTTCTT
>CAYGEE010000036.1:0-19551 GCA_964348765.1 uncultured Planctomycetales bacterium
TAAACAAGCATTTCCTGAAGACCAAGAAAATACCAAGGTGCTTTTGATGGGTTTGGAGAAACGGTCGGGTTCGCCGGTTGTTCAAGTGGTGCTGGTAAACTCATAGCCCAAACAGCTAGAAGCACCAGGCAAAGGATCAAAGCAATAAATTCAATATAAACAAGATCAGGCCAAACAAGAACTTTCTCTTTTGAATCCTCTGCTTCATTGGGTTTTAGCCCTTGTGCGATCCTAGCGTCATTTTCCCAGCCCTGCTTTAAGGCGAACCAAAGAAAGAAGACAACTAAAAACAATAACCCGACGATCGGAACATTATCAGCTTTTGTTACAATTTTTCGAAAATTAACATCGGTTAGCCCAAAAAGAAAGAACGCAAAAAGACAGCTGAAAATAATTTTCGCACCTTTATTTGTCCAAGCTTTATAAAGACCCAGCTTTTTATTGATGGACATTAATCCTTCTGTCGGAGGAAAAATAAAAAAGAAGGTCAGCAGGATGCATGGAAAAATGATCGCTGGATTGGTTGCGGCGTTGATCGCGTGCTTAATGATTTCTAAAAAATGGGTCATATTTTATATTATGTTGGTCCTGATATTCCGCCGTCTTTTCTAACTCTCCAGAAATGGACGATCATAAAGATCATAATAACAAATGGCAATCCAATACAATGAAGGACATAAAATCGAAGCAAAGCTCCTTCTCCTACGAATCTTCCGCCAAGCATCGCAAAGCGTGCGTCACTTGATGACGTAATGAAATTGACATCTCCCAAAGCTAACAGTGAAGCACCCGGACCAGATGTCCCGACTAACGGTGTTGCACCTGCCATGTTTGATCCAACCGTGATCGCCCAGATCGCTAATTGATCCCATGGCAGTAAATATCCGGTAAAACTTAAAAGCATTGTTAAAACAAGAAGAATAACTCCAACCGCCCAATTAAATTCGCGCGGCGGTTTATAAGAGCCCGTCATGAAAACACGGAACATATGAAGCCAAACAGTAATAACCATTAAATGCGCGCCCCATCGATGAATTTCACGCATGATCCCCAGGGGAACTTGTTCTTGAAGGTCAATAATATCTCCATAAGCATATTCCACTGTTGGCCGATAATAAAACATTAACAAAATCCCAGTAACAGTCAGCACCAGAAATATAAAAAATGAAAGTCCCCCCATGCACCATGTGTATTTTACTTTAACAGCGTGTTTGGGAAGTCTAACCGGATGCAAATGCAAAAACACTCCGTTTAAAACAACCATCATTCTTTGACGACGATTGCGCGGGATGCCTGTTCTAAAAATAGCTTTCCAGACTTGAGTTTGTGCGATCTTTTCAAGAATGCTTTGTTTCTTTTCTTCCGGTTGACCTATGTCCATAGAATTCCTTTGCGATTAAGCAATTAAAAATGATTCAGGATCGTTCCATTCGCCCTTTTCTTGTTGAAATTTCTTCGTCTTATCAACAATGATAGAACCATCATCAGCCAAAAGAATTTTAAACCGCTCTAACGGACGCGGCGCAGGCCCTTCAAAGTGGATGCCGGTTGTGTAAAATCCACTTCCATGGCAAGGACACTTAAATTTAGCTTCATTGGGCATCCAATTTGGTGTACATCCTAAATGAGTACATACTGTTGATAGTGCATATATTTTTTCTGAATCCCGAATGATCCATGCGGCGTGCTGATCTTTAAAACGTTCTGAAACTTCGCCCACAGAATAATCATCAGGAAAACCGGCTCGAAAGGATTGTTTGGGCTCAAAAAGGACATTTGGAAATAAATAACGCAGGATCAAAGCTCCATATCCACCCATAACTGCAGCAAAAGCGACCCAACCCACTGCAAGCCACTTCACAAAAGACCGACGATCCATTGTTTCAGCCGCAGCAATAGTTACGGGAGCGCGGGTAATTGGTTTAGAAATTGCCCCATCGGGGTTTTGCGATATGTTTGATTTATTCTCTGCTGGAGTTTCCATAATTAATTATTGACTTTCGCAAGTGCTGATGCCCGAACTTTCATGTTCGGATCAGATAATGATAACGTTTTTATCTGATCATTTAGATCTTTATCCTTTAAAGTTGCCGCTGCTGTGATCGCTTCGATCATAAGATAATTTTGCTCACTTGGATCAACATCGGGAAATGATGAGAAATATTTGCGATTTAACAATTGTGAGATCACAAGTTTTCCTTCTGAACTTCCCATCTTGGCTAGCGATAGCGCTGCTCCCCATTGAACATTTGCCTCAGGATCATTTAATTTCTTTTCTAAAACAGGGATCGATTTTTTATCAGCAATGTTTCCAAGCGCGACAACTGTTATCGACCGGATCCGAGCATCAGGATGATTGACATAATCATTAAGTGTGTTTATCGCCCGATTGTCAGCGATCATCCCCAAAGCATAAAGAAGCGCCGGGATATTTTCGTCTTTTTCGTCTTTTAAACCTTTGATGAGCGGATCAACAAATTCGCTCCGTTCTGTTCTACCCATCGCCAACGCCAAATACTGCCGAACGCGGCTATCATCATGCGTTGACTCAGCGAATGTTTTAATTAATTCCCGTGAAAATTTTTCTTCAACAGGGAACAATTTAGGATTTGCCAACATCCTTGATAATTCAAAAGCTCCTTGCCATCTTTTGGTCATCCCTCCGGTTCTCACATCCTCCAGATAATCATAAACCGAACGGTTCTCACGGGTTAGCATGTGCATTCCCGCAAAAAGCAGTGAACAAAAAACAGCGATCAAAAACGGAATAACAAAGAACGAGTGAACGATGATCGTAAAAAAAGATTTCTCTTCAACGACCGGATTATCTTCAACAGAATTACTTTTTTGATTCGTTTGCATTATAACAATCTTAAAATCTTTACAAAGTCTTTTTTAATTATTTTTTTTTGCACCAGGTTCATTTTTTGGGGGTTGATTTTTTAGAAAATTTTGATAATTCTTGATTCATCTCATCAGCATTCTGAACTTTTACAGCATTATCAACGAGGACAAGAACACTTTTTTCATCGGCGTTTACCTCGAGGATCCCAGAATCGATCGCAAAGAAATCATCCGTTTGTCCGTTTGATAACCGAAGGATCCCTTTTGTTAGAAGTGAAACCATCGGAGCATGGTCAGGCCAAACACTAAAAGATCCATCCATTCCAGATGCAAAAACAGCCGACACTTGCGCGTCAAATAATTTTCCACCAGGCGCCATTACTTTGCACGCAAACGTTTTGGTAGATATGTTTTGCGATTTTCCCTTAACGATCAAACTTTCAGACGTTAATGGAATTGAAAAAGTATAATTGCCAGCATCCATAATTAAAGTTTCTTGGCTTTCTCAACAGCTTCTTGGATATTTCCGACCATATAAAATGCCTGTTCGGGAATTGAATCATGTTTTCCTTCAAGGATCTCTTTGAAAGATTGGATCGTGTCTTCAAGCTGAACATATTTCCCATGGATCCCTGTGAATTGTTCGGCAACATGAAATGGCTGTGATAAGAATTTCTGGATCTTTCGCGCTCTAAAAACAGTTAAACGATCCTCTTCGGAAAGTTCATCCATCCCTAAAATTGCGATAATATCTTGAAGTTCTTTATAACGCTGTAAGATCTCCTGAACACCACGGGCAGTTTTATAATGATCCTCCCCAATAATATGCGGAGCTAAAATCGTTGATGTTGATGATAATGGATCGACGGCAGGATAGATCCCCAATTCGGCGATCGGACGTGATAATTCTGTTGTCGCGTCAAGATGAGCAAACGTTGCCGCCGGAGCCGGATCAGTATAATCATCAGCCGGAACATAGATCGCTTGGATCGATGTGATCGAACCGGATTTTGTCGACGTGATCCTCTCCTGGAGCTCTCCCATGTCCGTTCCGAGTGTCGGTTGATAACCGACGGCAGAAGGAATTCGTCCTAAAAGAGCAGAAACTTCCGATCCAGCTTGAGTAAAACGAAAAATATTATCAATGAACAACAAAACGTCTTGTTTCATTTCATCACGAAAATATTCAGCAACTGTCAAAGCAGAAAGCGCCACACGAGCTCGCGCACCTGGCGGTTCGTTCATCTGTCCATAAACAAGCGAAGTTTTATCAATAACACCGGCTTCTTTCATTTCTTTATAAAGCGCGGTTCCTTCTCGAGTTCGTTCACCGACCCCGGCAAAAACAGAATACCCGCCATGTTCTTTGGCGATATTGTGGATCAATTCTTGGATTAAAACGGTTTTTCCGACACCCGCGCCGCCGAAAAGTCCGATCTTTCCACCTTTGCGATATGGCGCCAAAAGATCAATAACTTTGATTCCGGTAACAAGGATCGTATCACTGGTATCTTGGTCCTTGAATTCTGGAGCAAGACGATGGATCGGCAATCGTTTTTTTGCTAAACAAGGACCAGCCTCATCGACCGGTTCACCAAGAAGGTTCAGAACACGGCCTAATGTTTCAACTCCGACCGGCATGCTCATCCCTTCATTTGTATTTAAAACAGCCATGCCGCGAATAAGCCCTTCCGTTGTATCCATAGCGATCGTGCGCACAACGTTATCGCCTAAGTGCTGAGCGACTTCGAGCGTTAAATTCCACTCATTTTTATTAATTGTTGGATTTGTGACTTTTAATGCGGTGAAAATTGCCGGTAATTCCGTGTTGGCGAACGAAACATCGATAACAGCCCCAAACACTTGAACGACCCTGCCTAAACCTTGATTTGATTGTGTCATGATATTAAACCTTTCATCACTTTAATGCTTCTGCTCCGGAAATGATCTCAATTAGCTCTTTAGTGATCTGTGCCTGACGTGCACGATTGCGGTATAGAACATTCGTATTAATAAGTTCATTTGCATTTTTAGTCGCGTTATCCATGGAAGCCATTCGAGCTCCATGCTCTCCTGCTGAATTTTCAAGCAGCGAAAAAAAGATCTTAAAATATAAAAAATAAGGAATAAGAAAAGCTAAAAGATCAGGTGCCTTTGGTTCATAAAGATATTCTCGTATTCGATTCTTAACTTCCGCGGTTGCTACCTTCTTTTGATTTGCCTGAACGATCTTTAGTCCATCCGAGTTGATCGGCAAAACCTTTTCTAAAACAGTTTTTTGGGAAATAGGACTAAAGAATTGATTGTAGGCAATATAGATCTCGTCGTATTGTTTAGAAAGGAATGCCTGCATCAGATCGTCACCGATCTTTTTAGCGTCGGAAAATTGCGGGCGGTTCGTAACGTGTTCGTAATATTTATTGACGGTATTGTTTTTTCGAAAAAACGCATAACCTTTTCGACCGCAGAATGAAAAATCGATCTTTCTGGATTGACCTTTATTTTCTTGAATCCAAGTTAGAACACGTTTATTGACATTATTATTAAAAGCACCGCATAATCCCTTATCAGATGTGATCACTAAGATCAAAACATTGCTGACATTCTTTGGCGTTTCCAATAAAGGATTCGTGGCGTTTTGAGCTGCCTCAGAAATGCGATTCATTAAACGCGTTAAATTTTCCGCGTATAATTTTGCATTTGTTTGAGCATCCTGCGCCCGGCGCAATTTGCTCGCGGAAACCATCTTCATGGTTTTCGTGATCTTGCGGGTATTGCGCAGACTCTTAATCTTAACATTGTATTCTTTTATCGTCGGCATTAGTCTTTAAGATAGCGCGGTTTAAATTCTTTGATAAGCTTATCCAAAAGAGCTTTGACATCATTGGTCATGGCTTTTTCTTTTGTGAATAATTGAACGAATTCTTTTCCATGCGCATCCAAGTACTCAAAGAATTTTTCTTCAAATCCAATAACTTTTTTTGCTGGAACATCATCAAGATAACCATTAACACCGGCAAAGATGATCGCGACTTGCTTAACGATCGGAAGCGGAACATGGACGCCTTGTTTAATGATCTGCATTAAACGTTTACCCCTCTCTAATTGCTTACGAGTTGTTTCATCCAGATCCGATGCAAACTGCGAAAATGCTTCCAATTCACGATATTGAGCCAGATCCAAACGCAGTGTTCCGGCTGTTTGCTTCATCGCTTTAATTTGCGCATCCCCTCCAACGCGAGAAACAGAAAGCCCCGGATTGATAGCTGGTCTTTGTCCGGCATTGAAAAGATCACTTTCAAGATAAATTTGTCCGTCAGTGATAGAAATAACATTCGTCGGGATATATGCAGAAACGTCCCCGGCTTGTGTTTCAATGACCGGAAGAGCGGTCAAACTTCCCGCGCCTTTTGCATCACTCATTTTAGCTGCTCGCTCAAGTAATCGGCTATGTAGATAAAAAATATCACCAGGATAAGCTTCACGCCCAGGCGGCCGGCGAAGAAGTAACGATAATTGACGATAAGCCTGAGCCTGTTTTGTCAGATCATCGTAAATGATAAGAGCATGACGGCCGGTATCGCGGTAATATTCTGCCATGGCGCAGCCAGTATAGGGTGCAATAAATTGCATCGGAGCCGGATCTGATGCAGTTGCCGCGATGATCGTAGTATATTCCATCGCGCCGAATTTTTTAAGAGTTTCATAAACTTGTGCGACTGTTGATCGTTTTTGACCGATCGCAACATAGAAGCAAAAAACCCCTTCCCCGCGTTGATTAATGATCGTGTCGATCGCGAGTGTCGTTTTTCCAGTTTTACGATCACCAATAATAAGTTCTCTCTGTCCACGACCAACAGGAGTTAAAGCATCAATAACTTTGATCCCGGTCTGCAGCGGTTCGTGAACATTCTTTCTGTCAATGATCCCGGGGGCTTTAGTTTCAATATGGCGATATTCTTTTGTTTCGATCGGCGCGTGGCCATCGATGGCCACACCAAGGGCATCCACAATCCGTCCAACAAGTTTTTCACCAACAGGGACAGAAGCGATCTTTTTAGTGCAGCGGACCTCATCGCCTTCCTTTATATATTTATCTTCACCAAAAATAGCGACACCGACATTGTCCTCTTCCAAATTAAGCGCCATACCTACAAGTTTACTGCTAAATTCAACAAGCTCGCCGCTCATAACATTCTTAAGCCCATGAACACGGGCGATCCCGTCACCGACACTTAAAACAGTACCAACCTCATAAGTGTCGATCTTTTTATCAAAATCAACTAATTGCTTTCGTAAAATTGCTGTGATCTCTTCAGGTCTAATTTGTGATGACATAATTTTCCCTTATTTTAGTTTGAGGAGGCCAAAATACTTTGCCGAAAATTCCTTAATTGTGTTGCAAAACTATAATCTAAGACTTCCCCATCGATCTCGATCTTGATCCCGGCTACAAGCCGCGGATCGATCTTAAGATTCACCGAAACTTCCTTATGAAATTTCTGCTTTAAGCGGTTGACGATCTCGTCAATCTGTCCACTATCCATCTTAGAAGTTGTTTCAATATTGACGATCAGGACACCTTTCAACTGATTATACAGCTCACGAAAACTTTTAATGATATCTCTAATAAGATAAAGCCTTCCTTTTGATTCCAAAAACAATAAAAACTTCAAAATAACCCCATCCGCACGATCAGAAAAGAACGATGAAAGGATATTGTCGCGTTCAAACGATGAAATTGATGGATTATTCAAGAAATCACACAATTCTTTTGAATTATTAAGAAGATCAGTAAGGATCTCAAATTCTTTTAAAACACTGTCTTCTTTTTTTATCTCTTGTGAATATTTCAAAAAAGCAAGGGCATAACGCCTGGAAAGGATTTGAGCCATAATTAGAGTGTTTTTATGAACTGATCGACAATGCGCCGATTTTTGTCATTATCAAGATTTTCTTCCAGCAATTTACCCGCCAATTTTAACGCGATCTCCGCGCTTTCTCGGCGAAGCTCAGCTTGAGCTTGCTCTTTCGTTGAATTGATCTCGCGATTAGCATTTTCCAGGATGATCTTAACTTCGTCTTTTGTTTTCTGCTGAATGACTTTCGCAGCCTCAACGGCGGCAGTACGTGATTCCGCGATGATCTCTTTGGCGGCTACTTCTGTATCCTCAAGCATTTTCTCACGAGTTTGATGGATCTTTTCAAGTTCAAGTTTGATACGTTCGGCATCATCGACAGCTTTCCGGATGCTTCCTTCCCGTGCGTCAAGCCCATCTAATATCGGTTTCCATGCGAATTTATAGAGGATCCCTAAAAGCAAAAAGAAACTAACCCAAGTCAAAAGCATCATCTCGACATCTGGTGAGATGAAACTTTGCTGAGGATGTCCTGATTCTTCCGCTGAATGAACTTCGATCGTTGAACTTTGTTCCGGCAAGGCCTACTCCTTTATAACGATAGATTAACCAGCTTTATTTAGAGCTAAAAAGCAAATAACAGCGCTAAAAAGTGCGATCCCTTCGATAAGAGCGGCAGCAATTAACATCGCTGTTTGGATCTTATCTTTGGCTTCTGGTTGACGAGCGATCCCGATCATCGCCGATCCGCCTAAGATCCCGATACCGATCCCGGCGCCGATAACAACAAGTCCTGCTCCGATTGATGCTAAAGTTGCTGCACTTAATGTTCCCATAAAGTTCCTTTCGTTAACGTTTTAGGATTTTTTTATTTTTTTTGCATCCGTATTATAATCATGCATTTACGGCATGTAAAGAAAATCAACATAAATTTAATGTTGAGGATGATACATTTGTCCGATAAACATCGCCGATAAAAGTGTAAAAATATATGCCTGTAAAAAGACGACCAAGACTTCCAATAAATTTATAAAAACAGCTAAAGCAACCGCCGGCAATGCGCCTAATCCCATTAGCACGACTAACCCAAGCAGCGATAAAATAACAATGTGACCGGCGAGCATATTGGCAAATAAACGAATTGTCAGCGCAAACGTTTTAATAAATAATCCTAAAAGTTCGATCGGAAATAATAATATCAATATCGGTGCTGGAACACCAGACGGGATAAACGCTTTAAAAAATCCGCCGATCCCATTTTTATAGATCGCTCCAAAAACCATAAAACAGAAAGTGACCACTGCTAACGCGCCTGTCACATTGACATTTGCTGTCGCTGTTACAAAAAGCGGGATCATACCCATTAAATTCATCCCTAAAATGAAAAAGAAAAATGTACAAAAAAGCGGCGTCATTTTTCTTCCATCTTTTTCTCCAAGACAGGAGATAGAGATCTCATCCCGAATAAAGACAATAAAGACTTCCAAGAGATTTGTCAGCCCATGCGGAACTTTCGCTTTTTTCTGATAAAGGCCGCAAAATAAAAGGATAAGAAATATACTGCAGAAAATCAGCATCAGCCCATGCAAACTTAGATAGGATGGCAAATGAATGACCGGCAAAAATGGCAACTGCCATTCATGTCCATCAAGAACGTGATGCATGATATATTGTTCTAAATTAAAATTCGTTTCAGTCATCGTTCTTCGGCTCCTCTGATTTTCGAACTAATTTCCAAACTTCGTATCCACAATAAAAAAGGCCTAAAAAGATCCCCACAAGCGTCCATGTTTGGGTATCACTTTTTTCATCGATCTTCATCCCGATAAAAGTCAAAAGAAACATCCCAGCGGCCATGTTTATGCCTAAAGAAAACGCGGTGTTCGTACGGCGCTCAGTCTTTTCTTCTTTCTTGTCACTCTTTTGATCTTGACTTTTCAATTACTTCTTCATCCCTGAAAACAAATTTAATAAACAAATTATTAATGCCGCAGCACTAACGATACAAAGCATTCCAGACGGCATAAAGTTTTGTGTTTTAATGAATCTAAGTGAAAAAACAACAATCAAGACCAAGCTTGTGGATGCAACGATCCATAAACCTGAACTCAAATTTAACCGTGAAATAAAAACTCCTAATAAAATTAAAAATCCCGATAAAATTCCAGCGATCAATGACATTTTACTTCCGGCTTTGACATACCCCATAATCCCGCCCAGAAGTATTAATCCTCCGTAGATTGATAATATGATCTGAATATTTAACATAATAGTATCCTTTCACGTATTTACAAGTTGCTCATCTCGAATTTTAATTTATCATTCTTTGCCAAATTACTTTCAGAATTAAACAATAAACTTTCCGCAGAATCAGCAAGTGCATTAATAAATCCAGGATGGCATTCAATGGCTTTAGACATCCGATAATCACTAATCCCTAGCTTATCGGCAATCGCGCGATATTCAATATCAATCTCACAAATCGTCTCAATATGATCTCCGACAAACGAAACAGGGACGACTAATATTTTTTTGATCCCGCGTTTAGCTAGAACGTGAAGCATCTCTTCTGTCCCCGGTTTCAACCATTCGAACGGCCCGACGGCACTTTGATAGGCAAGAACCCAATCTTTTGTCCGTTTTAATTTTGCCAGAATTTGCGCAACAGTTTCTGCAATCTGGAATGGATACGGATCGCCTTCAACTAAATAATACATCGGCAGTCCGTGAGCAGAAAAAAGAATAAAAAAATCATCCAAGGATTCTGTTGCTTTTAATGTTTGATTAATACGCTCAGCAAAAGCTTGAATATAACCATCATGCAAATAATACGCCGGAGCATGGAGAAATTGGATGTCTGGATATATTTTCTTCGCAGAATCTTTTAAATAATAAATATTCGATCCTGTTGTTGCGCTCGAATAGTGCGGATACAAACTTAAAGGCAAGAGATGTGTTTTTTTAGCCCTTAAAGCTTTTTTAAGAGTGTCATCGGGAAACGGCGGACTATAATTAAAAGAAAATGTTACATCTGCATAGAGGCCGCGGCGCTTTAATTCTTTCCGCAATGCCCTAGCCTGCGCAATTGTTGATGGATAGATAGGGCTTCCGCCGCCAATAAGATCATAACGTTCTTCAACCGCTTTCAAACGAAAAGTAATTAATATTTTCGCAAAGATCTTTTGCAATAAAAATGATAAAGGGAATCGGATCAAACGAGCGTCATTAAAAAGATGCTCCTGAAAAGATTTAACATTTTTCGTCTTTAAAGGCCCGCCCATATTCAAAAGCGCAATAAGGACCTTCTTGCCTTCGATCTTTTCTTTCGGTATGGCATTAAGATCTGGGATCTGAAGCAACCGCTCTTTTTCTTCTTCCGTCATATTCTTTTTCCGCATCCGGCTTCCGACGATCTGACCAATGACCGCAAAAAAGATCGTAACAGGGATCAAGATCTTAGCCGTATGCCAAGCGATCCGTAAGTACACCAGTATCGGGATCGATGCATGGATCCACAGAAACCATTTGAATGAAAATTTCGGAAAATTCTCTCGAACATATCCCATCGGGATATTAATGAGAAAACTTATTATGAGCAAAAAAAGATTTAAATACACTGGGGGTACGTTCTCAATCATGTGACCTGGAACCTTTAGGATTAGTTTTCGCTGATCGCAACGAGCTAATAACCATCTGCTGAGGCAAGTTCTTTGATCTTTTCTATCTTCTCAAAATATTCAGAAAGTTTTGCTCGCAAGATCTTTTCAACGTCAATGACAGCGGCATACCTTTTTTTGATGTTCTCTTCAATAGGCTTATTAAGATCATCAATATGAAACAATTCCACGTCAGGAAGTGTTGATATCTTCGGATCAATATTTCTTGGCATTGAAATGTCGATCAATACGAGTTTTTTATTTGTGCGTTCCGGAAGGATCTTTTCAATGGCTTCAAATTCAACAACATAATGCGGCGCATCCGCTGAACAGATACAAATATCAACCTTTGTTAAAAGCTCCTTAATGTCACAGAAAGCAACAACCTCTCCTCCGTATTTATTAACGAGAACTTCCGCATTGCATGGCGTGCGATTCATCAAGTAGAGATGTTTAAAACCTTTGCTTGAGATCTGTCCCACCGCAAGTTCGCTCATCTTTCCGGCGCCAATGATCAAGATCGACCGGTTGCGTAATTCACCAAGAACTTGTTCCGCCATCATAACTGCAGCCCAGCTTACCGATGAACCGCCAAAGCTGATGGCTGTTTCTGTCTGCGCTTTTTTTCCAGCACGGATCGTAATATTAGCTAGGATATTAAATTCTTTGGCCAGTACTCCGCGTTCACGGGCTTTTTCAAAAGCTTTTTTTACCTGGCCGAGGATCTGCTTTTCTCCAATAACAAGAGATTCCAATCCGGCTGTCACTCGAAGAAGATGGTTAAGTGCTTTTTCTTCTTCATGTTGATAGAAATATCGAAGAAGCTCATTATCAAAGGGAAGTTTTTTAATACTAAGGATCAGTTTGATCAGTTCGGTAAGATCAAATTCCGTGTCAATCGTGTTAATGTAAATTTCCGTGCGGTTGCAGGTTGAAATTATAAAAGTCTCAACGATCTCCGGCTTACTTTTAAGTTCACTTAAAAATAGATCTTGCTGAAGCTGGCTAAGATAGAACTTCTCTCGGATATCGATCGGTGCAGTTTTATGGCTTACGCCTATGATCTTGATTGACATACTAGAATGAGTCGGTTCCTGCTTTATGTTAATTCCAATACCGTACGATTTATTATTAAGTAATCGAGTATAACAAAAAGGTTTTTTGCAAGCAATTGATTATGAGGAAATCTTTTTTGAGTTGTCAGTCTCCTGTCTTTAGTCAACTGACGACTGCGGACTGATGAATTCTCTCGCAAGATCTTATCCAATAAATGTCAATAATGCCATAAGGCCAACACCCAGAATGATCATGAGAAATTGCAGGACTGCAGATAATGGTTTTGTGTCATTACCATGATGATGAAGTTCGGGAATTAGATCGGATCCAGCCACATATAAAAATCCTCCGGCTGTAATTGGAAGTAAATAATGGGCATAACCGGCGATATGCGGCCCAATCGTTAAAGAAATGGCGCCTCCTATGAGTGCAAACAGCGCTGAAAGAAAGTTAAACGCGAGTGCTTTTTTAACTGAAAGTCCGCCGTGGATAAGAATCCCAAAATCCCCGATCTCCTGAGGGATCTCATGTAAAATAACGGCAAGTGTTGTTGTGATACCAATTGGCGTCCCTGCTAAAAAACTAGCTCCAATGATCATCCCATCGATCAAATTATGAACCGCATCTCCAACAAGATTTAATGTAACCACCGGATGAAGATGTTCTTTGGATGTCGGAACATGACAATGCTGCCAGCGTAAGAATTTTTCAAGAACGAAGAAGATCAATATTCCAACAACGACTAGGAGTGAAGTTGTTAAGCTTGATCCAAGCTCTTTGAAAGCTTCGGGTAAAAGATGTATGAGCGCATCGCCAAAAAGTCCGCCAACGGCAAAGCTGACCAAATACAGGAGGATCTTTTTGAACCACTCTTGATTAAGAGAAAGCGTAAAGACCCCAACCAGTGAGATCAAGCTCACAAGAATAAGACTGACAAATGTATAGATCCAAGTTTCAATCATAATTTTCCTTTAAAATCACAGCTAATTTAGCATAATCAGCTTTTTTTTACCAGAAGAAGAAAAATCACTGAAATCTTTTGATCTCAGGGAGTGATAAAATGTCGACTCCCTTGTTTTTAAATTCTAATTCCGCAACCGCCCAGCAGCAAGCTTGAACTTTCAGATCGGTTGTTCCGAAATAGAAATCCTCTTCATTGACACAAACCGCTTCGTTGCAGCAAACCGTAAAACCCGAACGGTCGATCTGCGCATATCCAAAGATCTTAGGCTCAATTGCCCCGCAATTCGAGCAATGAGGCTTTTTCTTTAATAGTTTGATTTTTTCATCAAGTTCAGCCATTTCTAACCACCCGCTACCGGCGGGATAAAAACTATCTTATCACCGGATCTAATTTGTTTTTTCCAATCAGAAAAGGAATCATTGATGGAAACTTTAAGAAGCGACAACGGAAATCTTAACTGATGCTTCTTCTGAAGTTCTAAATATAATTCTTGAGCTGTTCGTGAGCAAGTTTTAAAAGTTTCTTCACTGAGACCCCTTTCCTCGCGAAGAACGGCGTAGTAATAAACTTTGATTGTTTTTAATGCTGCTTTCATTTCTTGATCTTTTGCCGGGCATCTTTGTATTCTTCAGGTGTATTTACATTATCCAACCAGTGTTTTTCACCTGCGAGAATCAGTTTCGTTCTTGCGTTGATCAGAACTTTTCGAGGACAGCACGAGCCATCTTTAATATATTTTTCAAATAACTTTTGGATCTTTGGCTCATAAACCGCACATAAAGGTTCTGGAAGCGAATCGTAATTACTCTTAAAAGCTGTCGCGTCTTTTTTGGGATCTCTTTTTTTCAATAAATACTCAATAGTTTCGCCATTAACAAAAGGCAGATCGCAGGCTAGAACGATCCACGACACATTGGGGTATTTACGAAAAGCGGAAACAATGCCTGTCAAAGGTCCATGACCTGCCAAGTTCTTCAGATCACGAATTTTAGGAAATGTTCCATATCGAGCTGCTGTTGCGTTATTTTGAACGGATAAAAAAGTTTTTACGCAATATTTCTCTAAGAGCTCATAACAAAAACGATATTGTGCTTGGCCATGATAGTTTAGCAACGCTTTATTCTTCTGCATGCGTTTACTTTCCCCGCCAATCATGACAAGCCCGTAAAGTTGTGGTTTTTCTTTTATGATCTTTTGCATAAATTTAATACCGAAATAATTTTCCAACAACCCCTTTTTTAAACATCCGCGTATTAGAAGAAAATTCAAAAAAACCTTTAGCCTCAGCCAAAGATGCCAGATCGCCGCTTCCGCCTGTTTTTATAGGGCTCACAACTAATTTTCCATCTTCTTTTGATGCGATCTTAACAGGGACAAAACACGTCAGATCAGTTCTTGTGTCAAAATCTTCATCAATTGCCGCAAATTCATTTGAAAGTTGCAGACCCAAAGACTTTTTCAGAGCTGGAATAACATAACGATAAGCACAAACGGCGGTCGATAACGGATTGCCTGGAAGAGCATAAACAACTATTTTCCCTTTTGTTCCAAACCAAAACGGCTTACCGGGCCTTTGAGCAACTTTATGAAAACGAACCTTTACGCCCAATTCTTTTAAAACTTCCGGCACAAAATCGAATTTTCCCATGGAAACCCCACCGGAAACAACTAAAACATCAAATTCTTTTAATATCCGTCTTATTTTAACCTTCATCGATCCTTTATTATCTTTTAAATGGAAAACAGTTGATCGAAAAAGGCTAAAACCATCAAAGAGTGAGCGAAGAAAATACGCATTTGATTGACGGAGTTCGAAGGGCTTGATATTTTTGTGATCAACATCAACAAGCTCATCACCCGTTGAAAGGATCGCGATCTTTATTTTTTCTGCAACTTTTAATTTAAATTTACCGATCGAAGCGGCGATCGCAATCGAGGAAGGATCCAAAATATTATTTTTGTGAAGCAGCAGCGTCCCTTTCCTGTGATCACTCCCCTTTTTACGGATATTATCAAAACGATTTATTTTTAAATCTGGTGATAAAACCGCCGTTTTATTTTTTATTGAGATTCTTTCAAAAGGAATAACACAATCACAACCCACTGGTAAAAGCGCTCCGGTCATAATTTCAATGCACTCCATTTCAGAGTTTAATTTTAAAGCTTTTTTTCCTGCCGGCTGAACAGCTTGAATTTTAAAAACTGTGATATTTTTTTTATATGCAGAAAAAGCGATCGCGATGCCATCAACAATGGATTTATCAGCCGCGGGAGAATCACGATCGGCCCGCAGATTCTCTTTTAAAATTTGTCCAAAGGATGCTAAAAGCGAAAGTGTTTTAGTTTTAACGAAAGGAAGATCCTTTAAGACGATCGTTTCAGCAGATTTAACATCGATCATATTATGATTTTAACTTACGCTGGGCGATCGGAGTAATGATCAGCAGGAAAAGAATTTGACAAACAACGTAAATAGCCAAATTAACAGCAAGCCCAGTGGTAAATCCATAAGAATGAAGTCCAATACTTAATAAATTAACGCCAAACCATGCCCACATCACAACAATGATCCCCAAGGCACTTCCAACGGCAAGACCGATCGGTCCGATCATCTTGGCGATCTTCGAGTGGAATAAAAGCGCAGTCCACAAAACGATCATCAAAGCCCCATTTTCTTTTGGATCCCAGCCCCAGAAGCGTCCCCAGGATTGATCCGCCCAGATCCCGCCGAGATTTGTTCCCAAAAAGGTCATGGCTAAGCCAAACGCAAGTGCGCCTATAAGGATTTTCTGCGTTGAGAGCAATAATTTCTTATCAGCTGGCCTGAAAATCGCTTGCAGCAGATAGATATGCCCAAGAACACCGGCAACACAAGCACCGGCATAACCGATCGTAATACTTGTAACATGTGTCGAAAGCCAGAAATTCGAATCCAAAACAGCAACCAAAACCTGCATTGTATCGCCGTCCATTCCGAATTTACCGGCGATCGTCAAAAACAGGTACCCGCAGATACTTCCGACAATGATCCCGATCCAGTTTTTATTGAGAGATTCAATAATAAGCCCACACAGAACAGCAATAAATGCCACAAAAATAAATGTTTCATATAAATTGGATACCGGAGGACGCTGTAAGATCGTAATGCGCATGAATAATCCCAATAAATTCATGAAAAAAGCCGCGACCATCAAGTTAAAATTGAATTGACGGATCTTTTCACTGGATCCGAACACGGCAAACATCGACCAGAAAAAGATGATCATATAAAGGAATTTCGTCCAGAAAAAAAGATTCAATTGATTAAAAAGCAATTCTAAGTTGACACGGCTTATTTTATGAAGAATATTCTCAGAAGCTCTTTTTTGGATCGAACCGATAAATGTCTTCCCACCGAGATCAAAATTGATCTGATCGCCTTTCCAATAAGCAATCGACATTTGATTTAACGCATCAAGCTCTGCTCGCCCTTCATCGATCTGAATACCATTTGTCATCGCATCCCAGGGGCTTAACCAGATACTTTGTGACTTTTCATACGATGGAATAATAGTAAATGGCAGGTCATGATATAAACTTGACCAATTAAATAAATTATTAACGAGTGCAATAGCATCTTTTTGTGTTGGTGTCCATTGGCTTTGGGGCATTTTTGCGACCGGAGCGATGATATTCTGCAAAGCATCCGCCTGCATGGCCACGTCGAAAAACGCCATCTGCTGGCCTTTTCCTGTCAGACCAAAAATTTTCATCAGCTGCGGATCGGTGACGGTAAAATCTTGATTCGGCATCAAAAACGAAAAACTCAGCGATAATAAGGAATATGTCCGAACATTTTCATAAACCCTAAGCAATTCGCTTTCAACAAGGTCTCTCTTTTTTGAATCGATCTTGTCAGCAGCCTGAGCCAGCTGTGAGATCTGTTCAAAATGAGGTTCCAGCTCCGAAAAACTATATCGACGATGTTCATCAACTTTGATCCCAAGCGTTTTAGCGATGTCGGGATTATTGATCAAAAAGATTTTATCTTTTGCTGTTTCTCCGGGGGCGAATAATAATCTGGTCAGCCAAACAACAGCGTCTTTTTTATTGAATTCTGTTTTTCCTGATAACCGCAGCAAAAGATTGCGCGCAAAAGTATCCAAGGGTTTTACCCTGCCATTTTCCAGGATCGCGATCTCTTTAAAAGTCGAATAGGAAGAAACTTCTCGAGGGACGATCGGCCGATTGGTCAACGGGCAGATCTCTTGCGCGATCGAAACAGATACACACAAAAATGATAAAAACAAACCGATCAAAATTTTCTTATGCATTTTTCGTTCTTTCTTTGATCAAAGCCATCACTAAAAAGTGAACGACCATTCCGGCAAATGTCAACAAGCTTGCAACATAGGGCAACATTCGTCCCGCATTTTTGACAACAGCAAGTGTCGATCGTTCCCGCCCCATCTGATCGACAGAGTAAGACGCTTGATAAAGCGCGTAATCTTGAAAGCGTAACGGATTATTCATAAAGATCAGGATCTCCCGAGAAACGCCGTCATGATCTAGTTCAACAAGGCTTTGATATTTCTTGGCAATTTCCGTATTGGGATGGAATTCTTTATCAAACTTTTTTAACGTAATGCTAAAAGGCAACTGATAGCGTTTCTGCCGCAATTGAAAATTATAAGTTTGATCATCGATTTTTAACGACGTCGGTTTAGGATCTCCAGCAAATAACAAAATATAAGCATGTTTTTGAGCCGCTTGAGGCACATCGAGGATAATACCAGGCGTATTTTTTTCAGGTTCTTTGCTATAAGCGGCTGCTTCTAAATATGTAATGCCCGAAGAATTAATCGTCGGCCATTTATCGTCAATTGGTTTCCCGGAAAAAGCCTGAGAATTAGGATAATAAGCTTTAACTGCCATCGAAAGAAGCGGCAGCCTATCGCCGATAGAGATATTACTGGCATCGATAGCTTTTACGATCCTTTTATCAGATTTTGTGTCTTCCCAAACAGAAATTTCCCAATCATGATATGCAGACGAAACATTGCTTGTTTCCCCATTTAATAATGTCATGTTCGATTCAACGCAGACATTGAAAATAACGAAAGCTCCCACGAAATATAACAATAGTCCAAAATGAATGATCAATATTCCCAAATGAGAGATCTTATAAACGAGTCGCGTGATGGCGACGCTAACCAGATTCAGGAACAGAACCCATAAAACCAATTGCGCGCCGGGAAATGGAAGAAAATTAAAAAGTAAAAAGAACCAAGAATAAAAATACTTTTTTTGAGCCAAATAAAGCCCGGTATCAACTTGCGCGATCGTTCCCCAAAGCGTAAGGACAAAAAGTAAAAAAATGCAAAGCACTGTGATCTTGATCGATGACATGAACTTAAGAACAGGATTTCTTCTAAGTTTTTGTCTTAATTGGCTTAAGGGATTATTTGAAGTGTCTGACATAATTTTCTAAATTGCTCTTTTTGCTCTGATAAACTTTTCTTTGGTCCTGTCATCTTAACGAAGACCGTCAAATTATCCATAGAAATGATCGCTGAGATCATTGAGATCGTTTCCGCAGGAGCATCAGCTTGTAATTGTGTAAGATCAATGACTGTGGCCGTAAGATCTCCGGCGGTTTTGACTGTTTCTAAATTTTGAATAAATTGATCGAGTTTTGCATCCGACTCGAGATTTAATTTGATCTGTCCCATCCAACGGACGATATTCGATCTTAATCCGCCCGCTGCTCCGCCTAAAGTCGTGATCGTGCATAAAAATGATGGGTCAGCAGCTAATTTAAAACTGACCACTCTCATCCCATTACCCTTTTCTTCTATCCAGCCAACGGGTGTTTGCCATGTTAAAGGTGTATGATCAACAGAAGCTTCGATCGCCATCATCTGTGGCATTGCAGACGATGTACCGTCCATCATCCCCGGGATCGGCGGATGACCGGCTGGCATTTCGGACATTGAAGAAGGTTGCATTATTGGTGGAGGTGGAACGCTGATAATTTCAGTATATTCCCGAACAGCATGTTTTTTGTCGCAAGAAAGTCCTGTGAAGCAACAAAGAAATAAAAGCAGGACTTTCACGGTTGAATACCACCTTGTGTCATTGCGAGGCCGCTTTTTGGCCGAAGCAATCTTTTTAAAAGATTGCTTCGCAAAAA
>CAYGEE010000037.1:0-15662 GCA_964348765.1 uncultured Planctomycetales bacterium
CGGCGATCAATAAATTCCCGGCGGTGGCGGTATTGCTGTTAACATCACCCAGATCTACCAGAAAATTTGCCGCAAGATTAACACCCGAACAGGACATCACACCCAAGGCACTGATCGTACAACTTCCACTCATCGCAACACTGTTATAACCATTGCCATCCGAAACTAAAACAAAACCGGCTGTTGATGCGGTTGTACTATTGATATCCGCAATATCCGCCGCTGTTAACGCATCTGTTGCGATCTGCAAAGACCCAGCCGGATCTATCGTCGCATCACCGGTCATCGTAACGCTTGTATAACCATTACCGCCGCCAACCAGAACATTTCCGCTCGTTGGCGTTAAACTATTGACATCAGCAATATCCGCAGCTGTTAACGCATCGGCGGTAACCTGCAAAGATCCGGTCGCATCAATTGTCGCATCGCCAGATAAAGCGACACTCGTAAATCCATTCGCACTTCCGACCAAAACATTCCCAACCGTCGGAGTTATACTATTAATATCCGCAATATCCGCAGCTGTTAATGATTCATCAGTTACTTCCGAAGATCCCACCGCGCTACTTGCGATCGTGATCGTTCCTAAGCTATCAATCGTCGCATCAGAACTCATCGCCATACTGTTCCAGGCAACACCATCGGCGATCAATAAATTCCCGGCGGTGGCGGTATTGCTGTTAACATCACCCAGATCTACCAGAAAATTTGCCGCAAGATTAACACCCGAACAGGACATCACACCCAAGGCACTGATCGTACAACTTCCACTCATCGCAACACTGTTATAACCATTGCCATCCGAAACTAAAACATTCCCGATCGCAGAAGCTGTTGTGCTGTTAATATCGGAAATATCTGAAGCGGTTAACGAATCATCGATCACCTCGGAACTACCGACCGCGCCTGTTGTGATCGTCAACGTCCCGATCGAGCTCAATGTCGCATCCCCAGCTAACGCCATGCTATTGAATTGTCCGCCGTCAGCGATCAAAAAATTACCAGCTGTTGGCGTTGAACTATTCACATCGCCAAGATCAATTAAATTCTGAACAGCCCCGCCGCCGGTACACGTAATAACCCCCAAAACACTGATCGTACAATGCCCCGACATCGAAACACTGTTAAAACCATTACTATCGCCAACTAAAACAGAACCAGAACCGGGAGTTGTGCTATTGATGTCAGCAATATCGGCCGCCGTCAATGAATCATCAGTGACTTCCGCGCTTCCAACCGCGCTTGAACTAATCGTCAACAACCCTATACTGTTTAACGTCGCATCACCGTTTAAGGTCATACTATTGAACTGTCCGCCATCAGCGATCAAGAAATTCCCGGTGGTCGCGGTCTCACTATTGACATTCGTTAATTGAATGAGGCTTCCCGTTGTTCCGCTTGTCGTGATATTCCCATCAGAATCGATCGTGGTCACCGTAACATTGCCAGAATCTTTAACAACCAAACCACTTGTTCCGTCGGCGGTATCTAAAACAGCTTCAACATTGGCGGCATGAACATTGGGAATAAAAACAGAAAAGGAAAGAATGAAAAATAATGCGAGGAATACGTTCTTGAAAAGAAGATTTTGATCGCGCTTTAAAAAGCAGGCGTTTATTGTAGCCAGATCCATTAAGTTCTCAAAATAATAATCGTTTATAGGTTTTGGGCGCAGAAAAAGGTTTTAAATACTGCAACCTATTGATAATTCACGGCTAACGTTCTTATATTATTAATAGTATCCTAACAAATATCCTCAGGGACTCAACTGTTCTTTGTTATTTTTTGAAATGTTTTTAGGATCATCTTCAAAAAATTCGTCGGAGGTTAAAAATGAGGCTCAAAACACAGAAAAAGTTTTCAAAACAGAAGAAAATAATTCCAAATTCTAAAAGATCGCAGGTTGTATCTTGTTAATATCCAAGTGATATTTTTCCCACAAGAATATTCCCTTCTTTAACTTTTCAATGGGAATGTCCGATTTCAAGATCTCATCACACAGATTGACGAATGCTGCCGCATTGCGCGATGCGACCTTAAAGCGCTTAAGGGCACTAGGACCAAAACCGGGATCAGCCAGAAGAAGACTTCGATATACGATCTTAGAAGAATTAATAAAATTAGCCGTGTCTGCAAAAGATGTGACCGAGGCCTTTTTGAATTCATTACGCGCGTTCGCAAAATTCCCATCACGAAAATACAACACCCCTAAATTATAATGAAACCAAAAGCATCCCGACGACAATTCAGAAGCTTTCTGATACAAAAGAAACGCATCGCGAGCTCTGCCATTAAAAAAATAGCAATACGCCAACATCCCCATCGCATCAGACTGATCAGGGAAAAATGCCACGATCTTCTCGTAAAAAGGAATGTAAACAATTCTCAATTGATCCTGATCAGCCAACACCTTACCTTGCGCAAGATCGGTCAAATGCCGAAACGAATTCGGCATCATATTGTCAATGATCCTTATCTTGATACCGAAACGGATCTTTTCATAATCGATCACAACATTCGACACAAGAAAAATAACACCATAAAAAATAACCGCCCGCGTCAAAACCCACCTAATAATTTGAAAGATATGAACCCGCTCAATAATCCCGGATTTTAATTTCGGCTTAACCATTTTGATCCTTTTTAAACGCATGATCCTTAAAAAGGATCAACAGATACACCAAAGAAAAAAGATAGATCACCCCTAAAACCCAATGCCCAAGATATATACTCACACCTGAAAATCTCAAAAAAACAACACTCTCTCCCGCAGGGATAAAAAATCCTTTAAAAGCACCATTGCTGCGGAATATTACCCCCTCTTTTTTATTTACAAAGATCTGCCAACCACGATAAAAACAATCGTTATAAACAATAAATTTCGGCCTTTCAAAGTTTGTCTTTATCGATATCGAATTGACATCATAATGAAGAACTTCCAAAACCGGACTGTTCTCTAACGGAATAAAGATCTTTTGACCAAGTGATCCAAAACCTTTTGAAGCATCAGCAAATAACGCATTTTCTTTATCAGTCGACAAGAAGACACCCGCCAAATTATCCTCGCCTTTTAGAATAGCCTCTAATTTTCGATAGCCCGAAGGATCATCACTTAGGAGTTGAACACCATCATAAACGCGGAGTTTATGCCCAAGATATTCATTCAGGATCTTAACGGGAATATTCTCGTAAAAATCCCTGAACCACTTCGTCGAATAATACGTTTTGATCGGCCGCGGGTCGGCATAAGAATCAGGACTAAACACAAAAGCATCATACGGCTTTGGGAACTCGTAACGATACGGATCCGTCTGCACAATGGAATTTTTCATAAGGTCTTGATAGATCCGAACAGGCTGAGCTGCCATCAAAACAATAACAAAAACAAGAAAACAAACAGCGCTTCCATCCTTCAAATGCTTTCCTTCATAAAACTCTTTAGAGAATTTAAAATTAAAAAATGCCCAAAAGAAAACGAGGCTTAAAAACAAAGTCAAATATGAAAAAGCAGAACGATTACCACTCCTCAATAAGATGAAACCAAAAGAGATATGGATCAAAAAGATGAGGATTGAATATACGATCTTCGACCTTTCAGTAAATGTCTGCCTTACAAAAACCCGCAAATGTGCAACGCCGATCAAAATATAACCCGGAAGCATCACAAGCCATAAAAAGAATTGAAAATTACGAAAATATTTAAAGAAAAAAACATTCTCATATAAGAATTTATACACAGGTCCAGCGCCATAAACGCTCAGACAGTAAACCGCAAAGATCAATAAACTCAAAAAGATCATAAACCGATCAATAGCGATGAATATCCCCAATAAGATCAAGACATGAACAAATATAGGAATATAAAAGTTCCCTAAACGGATCTTTGAATAATCTGCGAATAGATCCTGAGCAAAATTGATCGCCATCACTCCACCGGTCGCTGTGGTTTGCATGGGAACACTCAAAGAATTGTCAATATCAGATACCCCATGTCGATTCGGCATAACAAATTCACCCGCCGCACCCTCTTTAAAAAAAAGATATCCGGGAACAATGGAAAGCAAAACGAGAAGAATGCAGATCAATGAAAATATTTTATCATTTCTTAAAAATTGAAACGACGCGCTCAAGAACCCCAAAAACTCTTTTAAGTAAATACAGACGGTTAAGATCAAGATCACGAAAAGGATCGAAAGGAAATAAAACGGGATATACGTCTGAAAAAGGATCATCAAACAGAACACCGCGCCAAAAAGAAAAAGCCGGTGCTGTTGCCTGGAAAATTCCAATACAAAAAAATAAAACCAAAACATCGGAGTAAAAACAAGAACGATAAACGAATTAAACAACAAAGAAAAAAGCGTAGAATACATCAAGAGCAAGAACGCAATAAAAGCCAACCGACTGTCCTTAAAAAGACTCTTCGACAAAAAGAAGAATCCGATCATTCCTAAAAAATAATATCCAGCCAAAAAAGTAAAATATGCGATCTTATGCGGTATCCCTAATTTAACAAAAAATAAGATCAAAAAAAGAAATGGATTGTAAGTCCCCATCCTTCGCAAATAAAACTCTGCTGGAACCCCGCAATCCCGGCTGGGATCCCAAAGCGGGTAGACCCCTTTCCCTATCTGATCGATATAAAATCGAAAATGTTCGTAATAAACATTGGCGTCTCCCATCAGCCAATATTTCCCTTCAAAGAACTCACGCAAAGAAAAATACCAAACAAAAAATGCTACGGTCAAAAAGATCGCGGTGAGATTCTTAAAGAAAAATGTTTTAATTTTGGATGGATTAGACACTGTCAAAAATCTTGGAATGTTATTAATGAAATTATCATAACAAAAATCAATATTCCCTCAAATCATTTTCATCTATTTCGCTAGCGAAGACAGGAATTATCTTTGCAGAGAACCGCCCAATGCAGAAGATATCGATTTTTTGCGATCAGCTTATAAATAATCGGCCCTAAGACACCCATTCCAGGAAAATAGAAAGCGGGTATCAACGGAAACATCATCGGCAATCGGCATGCCAAGAACCTAAAAACCTCAAAACCTTTAAATAATGAACCCGAAGAATCAATGAGACAAATTTGACTTCGTAGATCCTCTTTTGTCATTTGCGGATGAAGAAGTGCCGGATCAGATAATGTTTGCGCATCGATCATTTCTAATAATGCAAACAGGTCCATCACTCGAAGACTTCGCATGGAAGATAAACACAGCTGACAATGCCCATCATAAATAAGCTTTATGCGCCTAGACGAAACAGCATGAACATCCCTTCTGTTTTCGACCCAACGAACAATATCCTTTGAATTTATAAAAAGCAAAAGCTGTGCAGGAAAAAGGAAAAAGAATATCGCAGGAACATCCAACGTCAATATTAACGTGATATGAAAGAATATCCCTAAATAGATTGCCGAAATCCTTGTCTTACGCCAAAATAAAAGAAAGATAAACAAAAATTCAACACTAAGAATCAAGATCCCCAGAAGATAGCACAACTGAGGTTTATCAATAATAAATTCCCTGAGCAAAAATGTCTTGGTCACTCCCGCCGCTGGATAATTCATCAAATAATAGATCGGATTATCATGAAGCCAATTCCCAGAAGCTGAAACCTTATAAAGTGCGGTATAAAAGAATGTAAACCCGACCTGCATTTGCAAAAGTCTTTGGATAAAAACCGGTCTCTTTTTTTTGAAACTCTCAGGATCCTGGCGCAACAACGCATCAACAGAGAAATAATCTCCATGATGATCCGTGATACACATTAAAAACAATGTCACAAGAAGAATATCCCAAGACAAAGTTCCCACATGAAAAGAATTAAGCGCGTAAAAATAATAGCAGGACATAACCATCAGGACACAACTGACTTGACTCCAAAGGCCGATCAAAAAAAGGAAGGAAAAGATCACAAAGATCCCTACAAAAGTCACGATCAGCCATTCCGGACTTTTCTGAACAGTTTCCAGAAAACCGATCGTAAAGAAATTAACATTATATGTTTTAAAAGCTGTCGGGAAATAGTTCTCGTCCAAATGAACCAGCGTCGGCAGGACATGAAGAATAGTTGTTAACGCAGCAGCGATCCGAAAAAAAGATAAACCGATCGACGGACGATCTTCCAGAAACAATCTATGCCATAATTTTATCATAAAAACATCTTTCAGGTCATTGTCCCGGCTGTGCCGAAAGACATTGATATTTAACCTGCTGTAATCGTTTAAACGGTTCTTTAACTATGGATGGATAATAGATCCCTGTAACAAAAAAGCGATCAAAGTAAGGAAAACGATACTCAAGATATTTACAAAAGGGCTTTGCCAGATGAGTATCGGCAACAGTGCTTAAAACATTGCGATGAACATTATCAAATCCAATGGTTCGCGTACGAAAGATCTCATGGGGATCAAGAAGCTGAACATCCTTCCCCTTTTGTCCATAAACTTCCACATAACCATAAGCATCATCCACATGAAAGAACATGATCCATCCGGCTGGCGGGAATAAAAACTTCACTTTGGGAAGTTCTGTCTTAAATAATGGATTAAGATAAAAATTCCGCAATGATTCGTAATGGAAAAGAAGTGTCCAAAAGATCACAAAAATCGTAATATAAACATTCCGAAGGCGTGCTCTCTGCATTTAAACATTGCTCCTTCGTATAGAAAGTTATTTAGAAAAAACCTGGGCGCTGAAGATATCTATCCTGGTTTTCGGATCTTTCCAAGCATCGCGGTCAAGCCCTGCTTTCTGACTACAAAGTTGAGAAAGAAATTCTTCCTTACTCCAACCAGTTTCCGTAGCAACCTGCGGCAAGAAAACGCCCTGTCGACCATCTTGACTGACAATAACACCATGCGTGCCCAAGATGATCTCATCGATACTTTTGATCGTTCTTGGTTTAGTCAAAACAGAGATCTCAAGATCAATATTCTTTAACTCCTCTGAAGTAACCGCTTTAAACCGCGGATCAGCTGACGCAGCAGCTATCGCCATGTCGCGTACAGTCAAGTACAAAGGCCCTCTTCCAATAATATTGCCAATACATCCTCTTAATCGGCCGGCCTCATGAAGTGTAACAAAAGCCCCTTCTTCTTCACTAAGACGCAGATCCGTATTTGTCACGGAAAGGATCTTTCTATTATTAACATATTCTTCGATCGTTTTCTTTGCGATCTCAATAAGTTGCTTGCGCTGACCATCCGTCAGAACAGTTCCAGCTAAGCTCTTTTCTATTTCTTTTTTATTCCCTGATCTTGAAAAAACCGCTGAAAAATATCCGACAACACTCGTTCGATCACCCGTCACATCCCCGGAGTTACCATAACGAAGGATCTGAACATTATCCAAACCTTTCGCTTTTGCATAAATAAGAGCCGTTGTTACCGGAATAAATCCGCACAGTTCAAGAGTCCGAAGATAACATTGCTTATAAAGCTCAACCGGCTGTAAATTCTTTACTGCCGTTATTGTTTTAGCATCCATGTCTCTAGCAAATTCATCATTATGATAATGCGACATATCTGTGCTCACAACGATCAAAACATCATTTCTAGACCCTACAACTTCTTTTAATTTTGCCGCGAATTTCTCAAGCGTTTCATAACGAGGATTACCAAAAACGACGGGAACGATCTTAAAATCATGAAAAGTTTTCTGCAGAAATGGGATCTCAACCTCTAAGGAATGCTCTTTTTGAAAAGCCTGTTCATCGAAATAAAACTTATCATCTTGAGAGATCAACTTCTGTGCAAATTGATTATCAACATCCGCGGCCCCCAGAGGCGTCTCAAAACTGCCTTCCGGCCAAATGGAAATACCGTCAAAATTATAAAAATGACTCGGCGCTAAGATCACGATCGTCTTATATTTTTTCTTACTGACGGCTTTAAAACTATAGGCCGCAACTGAACCCGAATAGGCATAACCCGCATGCGGAGCGATCATCATCTCAATATGATCATCAGAAGGCGAAACAGAAGCTTGAGAAAGGAATTGCTCAACGTCATTCGAAAGTTTTTTAGGATCTGCGCTATAAAACTGACCGCTAACATTCGGCTTCTTGATCTTATTATCGCTCTGAGAAATTGATGGGGCCATGGCAAGAAAAACAACTAAAAGAATGGAGATCTTAAACTTTTTCACTTTGCGCAAAATAATGATCCAAACTAAAATAACCTGTCAAATTAAGATTCTTTGCAAGAATGATCGTCACGATAAATGAAAAACTATCTAATACGATCATAGCCGGCAAAGGTAATGACAATTTTTCACCAAAACAACCACACTCAGTAACCGGAAGCTTGCGGATCAGCGCCTGAGCAAGAATAATAATGAACATAAAGAACATCACGGCTGCTAAACGTAAACTTAAACCCAGCCAAAGCCCAAGGATAATAAAAACACCAATGAAAAATTCCACCCAAGGCATTGATCTTGCTAAAAATTCTTCGATCAAAGGACTTGGTAGAATTTGATAACTTTCGATAACATAAAGAAAATTCTGATAAGGAGCGATCAGTTTTTGAAATCCGGAAAGAATAAATAGAGCGCCTACCGCCAAACGAAAAAACAAGAATATACTATTTTTTTTCATCTTTTAAAAGAAGGATCATTTCATCTTCTAACAATTTAGAACCAACGACCATCTTATTATTAATGAAATACGTTGGCGTACTTGAAACACCAAAGATCTTCCCTTCTTCTTGATCTTTTTCAACCTGTTCTTTAACAGATTTATCTTCCAAGCAAGTACGCAGAGTTTTAAGATCAACATTGCTTTCGATCGCCATGATCTCAAAAACACTTTTAACATCTAATAAATTACTCCATTGACTTTGTCGTTCGACCAAATTATCTTGAAATGACCAGAATTTCCCCTGACGTGCCGCACATTCCGCATATTCCGCGCTGATAAAACCAAATTTATGCATACTTAAAGGAAAATATTTCATTTGCAAACGGATCGCTTTCGGATGCTCTTGCCTTAATTTCTTAAGATAGATCGCACCCTTCGCGCAAGCAGGACACTGAAAATCAATGAATTCTGTGATCTGGATCGGTGCTTTGGAAGGACCAATACTGCGAGGAGACGGAACATCAACAACTTCTTTCTTTTTAGGTTTAGCAGCCTGAACGGCAAAAACAACACAAACCCCCAAAACAATAATTAGAACTGATAGGGATTTTTTTGAGATTTTAAGCATAAATTCCAAATAATAACGTAAAGAATCAAACAATTCTAAACTTGAGGACCAAAACCAACGAGATCCTTGCCTTGATCCGTATCTGTGAATAATTTAAAATTCTCAATAAACATTACAGCTAATTTTCTTGCCATCACATCATAAGCAGCTTTATCCTGCCACATATTGCGAGGATTTAAAATATTCGTATCAACTCCCGGTACAGATCTCGGAATGCTTAAGTTAAGAATAGGCAGCGTTTCATACTCACATTTCTCTAAACTTCCATCAAAGATCGCATCAATAGTTATCCGATTAACTGTAAGTGGAAGACGCTTACCAACTCCATAAACCCCTCCGAACCATCCCGTGTTAAGGAGATAGGCATTGGCATTATGCTTTTTCATCTTCTCAGCAAGGATCTTCGCATATGCTGTCGGATGAAGCATCAAGAACGCTTTACCAAAACACGCTGAAAACGTCGCTTTTGGTTCCGTAACCCCGCGTTCTGTTCCGGCAACTTTAGCGGTATATCCGCTTAAAAAATGATACATCGCCTGTTCATAGCTTAACTTTGAAACAGGAGGTAAAACGCCGTAAGCATCACAAGCTAAAAAAATGATATTTTTAGGATGTCCGCCTTTTGACACAGGCTTCACGATATTCTGAATATGATACATCGGGTATGAAACTCTGGTATTTTCAGTCTTCTCTTTAGAATTAAAATCAATTTTACCAGCGCCGTCAAACGAAATATTCTCCAATAATGCATCACGCTTGATTGCATCATAAATATCGGGTTCACGTTCATGAGTTAAATTAATGCACTTAGCATAACATCCGCCTTCAAAATTAAAGATCCCATCATTATCCCAACCATGCTCATCATCTCCAATAAGCTTTCGTTTAGGATCCGTCGAAAGTGTTGTCTTTCCCGTCCCTGATAATCCAAAAAATAACGCTGTATCGCCCGTTTCGCCCATATTCGCAGAACAATGAAAAGAACCGATCCCTTTAAGCGGGAGGAAATAATTCATTATAGAGAAGATCCCTTTTTTGATCTCTCCGCCGTACCATGTCCCGCCGATAACAGTCATCCGTTCTTTAACATTAAACGCGACAAAAACCTCTGAATTCATTTTGTATTTCTGATATTCCTGGCAGGATGTTTTGCAGGCATTAAGGATCGTCCAATCAGGCTGAAAATTCTTAAGTTCAGCATCTGTTGGTCGGATGAACATATTCTTAAAAAAATGCGCCATCCAAGCAACTTCTGTAACTAGGCGAATGCTGATCCGTGTGTCAATATTTGCCCCGCAAAACCCGTCAATAACATATAATTTCTTAGCAGAAAGCTGCTTAATCGATAAGTCCTTTAAACTGATCCAAGCTTCCAAAGATAATCTTTTATTGTCTGAGCCTGATGACGCACCCGTAGCCCACCAAACAGAATTCCTTGTTGATTCATCTTCGACGATATACTTATCTTTAGGGGAACGGCCGGTAAATTTCCCAGTATCAACAGCTATAGCACCAAACTCTGTTACTTTTCCTTTTTCAAAACCTTGAAGATTCGGATCTGTTTCGTGTCTATAAAGCTCATCGTAAGAAAGATTATAAAGGATTTCACGAACATCCTTGATCCCTAAGGCCTCTAAGTTAATGTTTAAAATTCCAGCGTTTATCATATAACATCTCCTTAGATCAAAGGGAATTGTGAATAAAAATAATTTAAGGTCGGTATTTTACAAGCTGAATGATAGTAATGCAAATACAATTTATTAGGAAAAACATTAAAAATAAAAATCTGAGATCTCCCCTTCACGCGGCACTCTAGCCAAAGTAAGATCGATGATCATCCTTTTCTGCCCATCGATAACAAACCCTATTTCATAATATTGTTTTTGCTCAGGATTAAAAGCAACACCATTGATGATCTCATTCTGATAGGAAGAAAAATGCGACATCTTAAGTTCTTTATATCCAAGCTCGATCAGTCCAGACTTAAAACTTCCGGCGATCAAATTGCAAAATGTTCCGCAAGCATCCTCTAAGACCGACTCCTCGTTCTCGTCATAAACGGGATACCCCAAAGACCCAAGCAATTTGACAGCATGCTCCTCAGGAAGGTGCAAAATAACAGCTCCTAAAGGTTTATTAGCCTCAAATTTCTCATCATTCTCATAAAAATTAACTGTTGAAATGTAAGTTCGACCCTCAAACTTGCCTAAACTTGTCACCCTCATTCGCTTCATAAATTCAGTTATCGATTTAAGCTCATAAGTGGGTTTTTCAGAAAGATCATTATCAGATTTTCGCTTCAACAGTCTTTTAACGACTGCCGCCAATAAAACCGCCTGAGTATAAAAATCATCATTATTTTTCTTCAATGGTTTCGCCATGATCTACCTTACGAGGGATTTAATAACATCAATTAAGAGTTCCGGCTTATACGGTTTAACTATGTATCCTGCCAAATTGGGATTCGCATTTCTGGCTATTTTCTTACTCTCATCAGAACCAGAAGCCGTGATCATCACGATCGGGATGGCAGAAACCTCGGGAACATTACCAACAGCCTTCATGAAAGCGATCCCGTCAACTTTAGGCATTTGCCAATCCAACAAAACCAAACAAATATCCCGATAATTTTCGCTTAAAACTTTCAAGCCTTCCTCGCCATCAGCAGCTTGAAGGATATCGTTTAGGATACCATTCTTTTTGATCATATTGGAAAGGATTTTACGATCCATCAAAGAATCGTCAATGATCAGGATTTTCACTTAAAAACCTCACCCTTGAACTTTAAAGAATTTATTAAACTGTTTGAATTTCCACAACCAGATCCCGCTAAAAACGAGTACTGGGATCACAATGAATTTAACAACAACTTGAAAGAATACCTTTTCTCCAAAAGGTGAATAAACATAACAAAGAATGACCAGCCCTAAAATAATGTGCAACCATCTTAAGAAAGATCTCACCTTGGATTGATTAAGGATATCGTCCCCTTTATTTTTCTACTTCCTTAAGCTCAACCCCATGCGTCGGGCAAAACTTAACCGATCCATCATACTGTTCCCCGCCAACCGGACAAAACTTTGATTTCATTTTCTCTCCGACAGCATATCCTCCAAGTCCGCCAACGGCCCCGCCGATAGCGATCCCAGCCGCGTCATTTCCCGATTGATGGCCAATGATCCCGCCGAGCGCCGCTCCCGTTAGACCGCCAATTGTTGTCCCTTTTTGAGTTGTCGTGCAACCAGTTAAGATCAATCCCAACAAAACTAATACGCTAAACTTTTTCATTTCAATCTCCCCTTTTAATGAATTTTCATGAATTTTCACTATTCTAACAAAATATCCCCTAAAAACAATTTTCATTATCACTATTTATCAATTTGTCCGAACAATGAATAATTTCATCTGTCCCTTTAATAAATGAAAATGCCCTAAGTTCTTACTCTCATATGAAACATCATAATCTCCCGGATCTAAGATCAATCTGGAAAGATAGATCTTCGCAGGAAGAGTTTGCCAAGAACGCAGATCCGCCTGCTCAGAAACAAGATTATAAAAGCTGCTTAGAAATTGAAACCCAACAGAAGCATCATCCCCTAATTTTCTTTGAATATTCCGGCTCAACAAGTCTTCCAAGACCACTTTTCCTCCAGAACGGATAAGGGCCTTAGTGATCACTCGAATTTTCCTATTATCTAAATTTTGAACCGCGATCTCTGAAATATCCTCACCTAATTCAGACCGCGATTGAAAAAGATGCTGATCACTGCCAATAGCTTGCAAAATACTCGAAGATCCATCATCAGTACGTCTATCATATATGGGAAATGCTAACTGAGAAATGATCCCGTTTGGTAAAGGGATCGGGATCGACACCTGATGTTTGATCGGCGACAAACCATAATAATGCACGACAATGATCTCACTTTTATTTTCTTTATCTTTTAAACTCGTAAATTTTAAATTACCAAATTTATTTTTATATTCAAAAAACTTATCTCGGCCCATAAATTCTGCCGTTGCAAGCAAATTCTCTTTAAGAATCAACGGCGGATCAACATGATAATCATGAACATAAGCCTTCGTATAAACCTCGAAAGATTTCTCATTGGAGATGAAAGCATCATTGTAAGCATCTGGAGTTTTTTGCGCCTGATAAATGATCCCCATCAGCATGTGAACAAACGCATCTTGCGCATAAACATTTTTCGCATTAGCAGGATACTGATGATTGATCACAGAAAGCTTAGAATCAACATCCCGGGCCTCGACCAAAGCTTCTTCAATATTATTCATCGAGACATAATTGAGCGCTTGAAAAACATTGATCATCACCCGTTCGAAATCCTCACCTCGATAAGGAGCTAATGAATCATTGACCAGCCACGTCGATGCTTCTTTGGAAATGGAAACAGTAAAAAGCTTGTCAAACTCTCTTTTTGCCGACTCAAAAACCTGAGTACTCTCCTCATACCGGCCGGCAATGTGTAAAGCTAACGCATAATCTAAAAAATATAACAATCGATTTCTTTGCCCATAACTATTAGGATTATCCCGCAGAAGATGAAGCGCGTAATCAAACTTCCCTGCAACAACTAGGCTGTTGATCTGAGGCTGGATCATGGGCTGACTAGCACATGAAGAAAAAATGATGACAATAAGAACAAGAGAACAAACGAAACCAGCGATCTTCCGCAACGCAGGAAGAACGCAGCAAGATCGAAGAAAGAATCTTCTTATAGAGAAATCAGCCATGATACCCTGATCAGCGGGCAAGACTTACAATGAATATTTACTATTCTCAACTTTTTTCTTAATTTCTTTCTGACCAATCCAAACTTTTTCATTCGTCTTTAAATTAATAAGCTCTAAATTTACCTGATAAAGGATCGCATACTTACCTTTAATTTCATCTTTAACCGTGTTGATGCTTCCCTTTAAAATAAAATCAGCGCCTTTTTCTTTTCCGATCTCCTGAATGGTTTCTGGATCAGTATATCCTTTGTGCTGATCTTCACGTTCACCGCGAACTTCACCACGTTCATCGCTTGATGCCACAAAATTAACTTTCCCTGAATTCAAAAGCTCTTTTTCCAAACTTGACGTAAAAACATCAGCATTAATATGCTCATGGCTCTGATTTGTAATATGACCGACGATCACAACCGGATTTCGCTGAGACTTTGTCGCGAAGGCGAACAACCACGGCTTATCTAAACAATCCTTGATCATCTCTTGAGAAACCAGGGTCGCGTCCGTATCATTCCATTGTCCGCTAAGATCGATCTTTTCTGAAGTTTCAACGCGAGTTACCTTCGGCGTGGAAGAACACCCCAAAACCCCCACAGCAAAAAACACAACGATCGCTAAATACCACTTTGATTTTCTCATAACTTTTCTCCTTCTAAATAACACATATGGGTCTTATTTTAAATTACCTTTTCACTCTATACAGATCAATCTCAGAATCATCAGACACGCACCAGCTCCAAATGATCAATACAAAACACATCTTACAACGATAAAATCAAATAGATCTAGAATATTACTATGGCATTGTTTTTAAAGCGATGACAAAACTATCTTTAAACTGAGGTTTTATCTGAGCCAATAATTCTTCGGCTTGACTTTTCTGAACGAACTTTCCGACATAAACCCTGTAACGCATTCCGCTATCTTTCATGCTGCTATTGATGACAAAAGCATCATATTTCTTAGACCTCAAATCCGCGAAGATCTTATCAGCCTTACTCTTCTCCTTGAATGATGCGATCTGAATAGTGAATTTTATTGCTTTCATATCCGACGAACTCAATTGAGTCGGAATATTCTGTTGTATTGGAACTTTTCCAGATTTAACTTCCAAAGGTATTCCAGCTGAATTTGAATCCTTAGCTTTCGACGTTTCAGTAATATCTTTTGATGCAGTTATCAGAACATTTCTCCCTATAGGCGTCTTCTGAGCACTTGCCTTCTTCTCGAGAGATTCTTTTGTTTTTGGCTGTTTTGTATCAACATATTCATATTCAATATCCCCCGGAACAACCGGCTCCGATGGAAAGATCTTACTTAAGGGTATAGCATCTTTATTCTGTTCATGATTTGTAAAAATAAGGACCCCGCTTAAAACAATAACCGCAACGATCGCAAAAACATAAGTTTTATTCATGGAACATCTCCTATTCTCGATTGATCAGCGTGACCTTAAACTCTCCTCGATTCTTTCAACCCGCTTTGTAAGCTGCTGTAAATATTCAATAATAATGGCATGCGTATATTGCGCATCAATCCCGACGGTAGAATCGGATTTTATCCTTGCTATCGTTGACTCATAATCATTCTTTGATTTACTTAATGGATCACAAAATTCCATAAACACTCCTTTAATGATTTTTCATATTGTAACTTCAATTATTTTAACAAACAAGATAATTATGTT
>CAYGEE010000037.1:15672-19449 GCA_964348765.1 uncultured Planctomycetales bacterium
TGTTAAGATATTAAAAATTACAGAAGAAAGTGCATGAAAGATCTTTCCGTTGGTGACGCCCTCTAATTTAATTTACGAATGACACTGATGACTTTCCCAACAATGGAAACGTTTTCATCAACGGGAATGGGCGAATAGGCGGGATTAGCCGGCTGAAGATAATAATCTTTACCTGTTCTAGCAAGCGTTTTAACTGTTGCATCATCATTGATCAACGCAACGACTGTCTCTCCTAATTGAGCAATAGTTTGTTTTCTCACAACAACCAGATCATCCGGAAAAATTCCAGCCCCGATCATGCTATCACCCTTAACTCTTAAAACAAATGTCTCTTGATCGGAGAAAACCAAACTATCCAAATTCAAATATCCTTCAATATCTTCAACAGCTAACCCCGGCAACCCAGCCTTGACCCGGCCTAATATAGGGAGAGAAAATAACGACTCTCGAATAATCTCAATCGCCCGGGATTTATTGGCTTGAATGCGAATAAAACCTTTTTGCGATAAAGCCTTAAGATAATCCCGGACAGTTCCTGTAGATGAAAATTTGAATTCCTTTGCGATCTCACGGATCGTTGGCGGGATCTTATTGAACTTAATAGATTCGTAAATAAACTTTAAAACATTCCGTTGTTTCTCAGTTAGTATTTTTAGCGGCATAAAAACAAAATACCACACTCTTGTGCGGGTAGTCAAGAAAAATTAAATATTTTTTATAGATAGCCCGCTAACCTAAAATTCCGGCCCAGGCCACGGATTGGCATTACGAACATACTTGCCGACCTCGGTCTTAGTAAAGAAATACGTCAAAAGAGGGTGATTGACTTCTTTATTGGAATCATCACGAATAAGATTGGATTGAGAAACATAACTCACCTGATCACTTTCATGGATAAGAATATGGTACCACGGCTCATTCGGAGACGACTGGATCTGTGTGGAATAATACCAATGGTCGGGAGCCTTACAATAAGAATCAACATCAACAATGATCCCCCGATAACCAAACCGCTTATGCTTGATCTTTGCACCAACTTTAAAATTTGCAGAGATCTGCGAAATAATATCTTCCGGCTTTAAGTTCGCACATTTTCGCTCGATAATTTTCAAATCTAGATTCTTAATAAGATCAAGAATAAAGACAACCCTCTTCTCATCCGCGATCAATTGATAAGAATGAATTAAATTAGCCAAAAAACGTTTGACGATCGTTTCCGTATCCGCATTCTCATTTAGGATCCTATTAATATTTTCAACATCGTCTTGAAATGTTCGAACAATATCCCCCTCATCTAAAAGCTGTCCGCCGTTAAAACAATCAACAAAAACTCGTTTCCCATTAACATTGATCTTTGCAAGAAAATGCCCCGGATAGGGACATCCCATAATATTTAATCCCAACCGATTCCCAAGCAGAATATAAAGACACGATAAACTTAGCGGTATCCCTTTTTTCTGATCCACAACATAAATCAAATTGCTGTTTTGTGGATTATAATAATCTTTTTGATTCCCAGAGAAAGATTTGTCTCTAAATAAAAACTGAGCTAACAATCTCTCGTCTGCAAAATGGAATTTTCCCTGATATTCATCCGCCAATTGATCCAAAAGAAAAGTCAATCGAGTTTCGGATTCAAAATCACTTAACCAATGAGAAATATATCCCAAAGCTTTCTCCAATTTATCGGGATCTTCCTTTAGCTCAAACCAAGAAAGCCAAACTTGCTTAAGCCTAGTTCTTTTTTGCTTCTCCAAGATACGTTTAAGCTGCTGAAATTGAACAGGATTAGGGACAAAAGAAAGCTTCCGCAACTCTTCTGTTAAAATAGGCCCGAACGAAGTGAGCTCTTTGAGGATCTTCTCTTGAACTTCAAGAGATTCATCGTCGAGAAGCTTAATAAGATGAGGTATTTGATTAGGATTGACCAATATCACCTCAAAGATTGCTAAAAATAAGAACAACTATCTTTTATTTATATAATCACTTCAGATGAATTGCAAGATTAACTATGACTTTCTTTAAAATAGACCTATAAGGATTTGACCTTGATCTTAGAGAATATCTTTCTAACAACTGAATTCTTAAGGTCTGCGGGAACAATATTAAACGTGCTCGCCGTTCCGCAAGAAACTCCCATTTTTAAACATAGCGGTAAAGGTTTATTCTTTAAATAAGAACTTAAAAATCCCGCAACAAAAGAATCACCGCAGCCAACCTCATTGATCGTCTTAACCGATGGGGCTTTCGCTAAGAAAACAGATCCATATTCAGATGCGATCGCTCCATCCTTCCCCAAACTGATCAAAACAATAACCGCGCCCAACCGATGGAACTCCTGACAGGCTTTTTTTAATTTATCAGAAGTCGTTAAAGAATATTCCAACAACTCCTGAGCCTCTTCCCGATTGGGCTTAATAATAAATGGCCGGGCACTGATCGCTTGGCGCAGGGAATCACCACTTGTATCAAGAAGGCATTTAACATTTTTTTTTGCAGCGATCTCGATCAATTCCCGATAAAGATCGCTCTTAGTTCCCTGAACATTGCGACCCGACAAAACAACAAAAGAAACATTGGGAAGCAGTTTCTTATAATCCGCCTTAAAACGTGCGATCTCCCCTGATATGATCCTTGGCCCAGGAGAAAGAACACGCGTTGACTGACCGGAACGCTCCTCAACAAGTGTTACGTTGACCCTCGAATATCCTTGAATAGGAACGAACTGATTAGGAATCTTCTCTTTACTCAAAAGCTTAACGATCAATGCTCCTGTTTCTCCCCCCTGAAACCCTGTTGCCAAAGTCGGAACACCGAGCTTTTTTAACGCCCGAGAAACATTGATCCCTTTTCCTCCCGCACTGACAACCTCCTCAGACTCAGACAAATTATCTTTCAAAGAAGAAGTTTTCTTCAGATACATTATTTTATCAACAGCCGGATTCAAAGTGATCGTTAAAATGAACTTTTTCATAAAACTTTAAAAATGCAGCGGCGATGAATATTGAAAATCAAAATTCAAAGCCTTTTTTATCTTTTCATTACTAACAATTTTATATTTACTCATTAGACCTTGATCGAACTGCGGGATAGGAAAACCATTTTTCTTTGCTAAATATTCATAAAACTCTCGTCGCGTTGGATGTTCATTGCAGCAAGCATTAAAAATCTCCCCTTGTATCCCCTTACAAAATATTTGTGAAACGATCTCGACACAATCATCTAAATATATCAAATTTAACCGCGTTTCAGGCGATCGGTATTTATGACCCTCAGAAACGACTGTTTTAAATTGGCGCGTTCCGCCAAATAACCCGGCAAAACGAATAACTGTCGTTCTAAACTTCTTATTTCTCAACAATAGATCCTCACAATCAATTAAAACCTGTGACCTCGGCTCATTGATCGTTGATCTATCATTTTCATTAGCAATTTGCAGATCTTCCGGATAAACGGATGTTGAACTTGCAAAAACCAAGAACTCAACAGAAGAAGACTCCACCGCAAAAACAATCTGTTTAACCATTTCAAAATAATCAAAAGGATCCGTCAAGTCGCGACGAAAAGGAATATTTAAGAACAAGAATTTTGAATTTAAAAAAGATGCTATGTCCCCCTCGAGCTTATTTGGTAAACAATCAATAAGAAAAGGTGTTACTCCCTTCTCGGCAAGAATTTGCAATCTAGTCTGTGAAGTCGTTGAACCTTTGACATGAAAACCCAACTGCAGAAATTTTTCAGCTAACGGCAAACCCAACCAACCGCAGCCGAGGATAC
>CAYGEE010000038.1:0-2479 GCA_964348765.1 uncultured Planctomycetales bacterium
CAGTACTATATCTTTCCAGCATTTCATCAATTTGTTCTAAACTTAAATTAAAGAATGATTGGGTTGTGTCCGGATCTCCCAAAACAGGAAAAACATGGTCAAAATCTTCAACTTGAGCAAAAAATTTCTTTACAACGCCTTCATTAAATACATTCACACCTCTTATATCAACCCGTGAAGCATATTGCGGGTTTATTTTAATCGTGTCAATTTTGTCGGTAGCAACAATAACTTTTGCTCCCGCTTTTGCCAGGGCATTAGCCATTGCCGAAATTTTTGCATGCGCTTCGCTGGCCCCAACTAAAACCATCGTTTGCCCGGTTAGGTCAGGTTCCAAACCATATTCCGTTGGGACTATAATAGACGGAGGAACAACATATTCAATCCCCCCGATCGATAATACACCTCCATTAAAAGCATCGCGAACTTGATCCGAAAGCCCATAAGCGACAACATTGGCGACCTGCCCGCTTTCAACAAATTTTCGGCGAGGATGGAGCCCAGCCGTTGACATCTTAATGTCTTGCGCCTTAACAGCCCTCCCAATAATACTGCGGATAAGTTCACCTTTAGGGTAAACAACATCTTCAATTCGTGCACCAGCAAATGGCCCGGGATTGACAACAAAGGACGTTAAATCAGGGACACTTTTCGCCCTTGCCGCTAATTTAGCATCTGGAATCTTTCTTGCCTGGGCTTCCGTATACGGCGTTCGAAATAAATACGGACGCATGCTGTATGGGTGATCTTGCGCAAAAAATGTTCCAATCGTCGCAACCGAACCCCGAACATTTTCAATACCTGCAGCAACAAGTTCTTGTAAATGCTGCTTTAATAATGCGTGCAATTTCCACGGATGAGAATGAATGCGGACTGTTTCACGATATTTCTTCATGTCCATCATCGCCAGTAACGACACCGGCCCGGAAACACCGGCGTTGGGGACAATATATTCGACCCTGCCATTCCCTAATCTTTTAGCTTCATCAAATAAAGCGCGCAAGTCGTCATTATTCGCAACATCGCCATTGACAAAAACATAATCACGCCCGGTATTTTGATGCAATTCTTCCGCTGTTATTTCTAAATTTCTTCTATTGCGGCCTATCGTAACAATATTGGCTCCTAATCGCGCCAGAGCAAAAGCAAGGTCTTTCCCTAAACCACTTCCGGCACCAGTGACAATAATAGGGCTCCCATCAAATTGCCCTTTGGCAAAATTAGCCGTATTGGCTAGTATCGGCCGAATTCTTGTGGCCACATCAGATATTTCTTCAGGAGTATTGCCTAATGACAGTTTATCTAATTCCGCCGTAATAATGGGCGCAATAAGCACGGCTTCATGCGTGGCCTTATATATCGGCTGTTGGTTCCCGACCTGCGTAAAGACATGCAGCTCCATTAAAATGTCAACTAATTGTTTAGCTTTGTCAATTTCAATTTGCAACCTAGCAGCGATCTCTTCAATTGTCATTCCCTCTTTTTCCAACGACAAGGCGAAAACATCGGTCAATTTCGCGAGCATGGCAGCGTCGATTTTCGACACATCAATCGACGCCGGCGGGGGGAGCTCCGTCGAGACTCTGGCTAATTGTTGGGCGATACCGACGACACCAAGTTCCGGATCGGTCATCATTTCACCAAACGCTCTGGCCTCATCAGCAAAAACGACACCATGCTGTGCGTTAGCTTTAAGCAATTCAATCATCCGTTGCGTCGGAATAATACGGCCGGACTTTTCAGCTTGCGGCAAGACAATATCCTTAATATACGGATTGGTTTCAAAATAATCCGTCGGGACATCGGTTAACGGCGTTGTTTTCCATCCGTTAATTAAAGCAATACGTTCTTGGATGGCTTTTTCTAATGTGTCATCTGTCCCCAAGGCATGGCCTCTTAATAATTCATAAGCTCTCGTCCTTGGATTTGAATCAACAATTTCGCTGATCAAACCATATTTATGCGCGTCGCGGACAGAAACTTCCATACCGTTTAAATCCATTTGAGCGGCAAATTGAAATCCGGGTAAACCGCTTCCCATAGTTTTCTTGGTATGCAGATAGGCAAGCCGCGGCATACGCTGTGTCCCGCCGAATCCGGGCAAACCTTTTAAATTAATTTCCGGCTGGCCGAAGACAATGCGTCCGGGCTTACCATTGGCATCGGTTGTGTCAACTGCGATTGAGTAGACAGCCGCCATCCCTGCTTCCATCCCTCCGCCTAACGCCATCCCGTTGGGAACCCAAATAACCGGTTTGTCGTCTTTAGCTAAACCTTCTAATTCATCGAAAATACGCTGCGCTTCTAACGCTAAGCTTTCAACTTTTTTCGGTTCATATTCTTTTTGCAATTGTTTGATATCTTGACCGGCCAAGAAAACTTTCGTTCCCGATGCGGTTAGCAAAACGCCCTTGATCTCATTACTTTCCTTGATCATTTTAACGGCTTCGGGGCCGCCGATATCAGGAAGGACAATATC
>CAYGEE010000038.1:2489-18844 GCA_964348765.1 uncultured Planctomycetales bacterium
CTAATTCCTTGACAGCATCCTTCTCAAACTTATGAAGGACATTGTTCCAATCCGTCGCGGGTTTAGAAAGAATTTCATCTTTTTTATAAAATTCAATTGTCGCGACCTTTTTACCCGGCGCGATCTCATCTAAAAGCACGCGCAGGTATTTGCCGTCATAAGCAATTTCCGTACCCTGAGCTAATAAAACATCCAAAGGTGTTCGCATATCAGGAGTGATATTGCTCGTCATCTGAAAAACTGTCGCGCCATTTTTGGCTCCGGTTAATTGATCTTGAGTCGCTTGCGGGATTTCACTCGCTGGTACAACACGGGAAGGTTTTGGCCACACAATTTTTCTGGCATCCGGCCGCGAAAAGGCATCATCGATTAATTTAATTAATCGTTTGAGATGATCCGCCGTATACATATGCGTCCCTAAAATTGATAAAAACTTATCAGCCAACGAAACATTCTTAAGCTTCGCCAATTCCTCCGGATTACTCGGAATTAAAATGGTCTTTTCATCAAACCATCCATGAGCAATATTGAGGGTTAACGGATTATCTTCCGTGGTTTTAGCGACAATAACTTTCCCGGTTCGTTTTTTAAGAACAAAAACATCTAAGGCAAGCGTGTCTTTTTTACCATTTGTCCAAACCACATCAAAAGCTCCGGTGGCATCCCCATAACCGGTAATAAAGGCTCCTAAAGCTTTACCAAATGGTTTTAAAGTCCGATCTTCAAATTCTTTTAAGGCCTTTCGTCCGGCCCAATCTTCTTTACCGGCTTTACGATTAGGATCAAAACGCCCTTCATCAATATCCGGCATATGCGCCTTAAAGGCGGCTAATTGTTCTTTTTCAATTTCCGATAAAATAACAATACGTTTTTTAACAAAATTCCGCCCCGTTTGCGCGTCCCAATTAAGGACACTGCTTTGCTGCTGCTCATTTTCAACAACAACAATAACCTCGGCGTTACGGCTGCCGGCTTCCGCAATCGCCTCAAAAGCTGTCGCGTCAAACCCATGCTCATCCGCATCAGCGCCGTATTCAACTAAAGCTAATTGGCCAAACTTTAAACCAACACGGTCGAAAGCATCTTTCGCTGAGACTTGCGCGTTGTAACCGAGAATCGTTCCGGATAAACCAAAGGCTCCGGAAAACCAGGCATACTTTCCGCCCGGGCGCAATTCACGGATTGATGACGCAAAATGCGGCGCGCCGATAAAACCGACACTTTTGTTAGGGCGTTTATTCATGTCCCCGCCATAAACTTGAGCCAAATAATCATTAAAATCACTTATCCACTTCTTAATTCCGTCACGGTCAAGCGGGACTGAGCGCAGGGCATTTTTTACTTTACTTCGGATAATCGGTATAATTTTTTCCGGGTGAGGAGATTTTTCTAAAACAGACTTCGCCTTTGCCTCATCGCCGACAAATCCGACAACATCCGCGTTCGCCGTGTGAATAATGGCCATCGATTGTTCGCCTGTCGTTGCGGTTAAACCGTCAACCTTAACGACATCGCCGGCTTCAACGCTTAAAACATCATCGACGGCTTTGAAAGCTGTCGCCCCATTTAAGGCTAACGTTGAGGCTTCCGCTAACGTCATTCCTCGCGGCAAGAAGTGAACTTGCGTCGCGTCAACAACCAAATAACGGACAAATGTCCCGACACCTTTTTGGAAACCGCCGATAGCGTAACTCGCATTTTTCGGTGTTTCATGAGTATTCGGATCTAAAATGTCATAACTTCCTGGATCAACAAGGACTAAATTCTCTGTTTCCAAACGCGCTTTGGCGTATACTTCTGAACCAACCGCCACAATTTGCCCAGCCACGCTGTCACCAAAAACAAATTTAAAATCTTTAGGCCCGATAACTTCAATCGGTTCGCCTGTTGCGCCGTTGACCGTATTGTTTGTCTGGTCAACAAAATACCCGGCAATAACAACTTGATTCGGGCCTGGCACAGGAACAGGAATTTCCATTTCCGTTAAAGCGTAAATCGGTTCGTCGTGCAAAGCCACACCGCTCTCATCACGGCCAAGGGCAAAAGCGCCTTGAAACTCTGGCAGGGGATAAACACCAGGACGAGTGGCGAATCCGCCTAACTTAGCCAGTCTTGCATCTGGGATATTAATGAATGGTTTATGCAGTCGCGTCGGATCGGCTTCCATTGATGTTTCTTCGACGGTGCGTTCTTGCGCCGCTAAAATAGCGATTGAATCGGTAATAAACGTTTCAGGATTGGCTAAAGTATCAATGCTTCTTAAGCCGGGCAACAATGATTCCAAAACCTGAAGATCTTTTCGCTTAACCGCATCCGCCGTCGAGGGGTCTTTTAATTTCTCAACAAGTGTACGCAATTGCGTAATCGTTAAATTTCCTAAATATTTAAGCAAACTTTTCATCGGCTTGCCCGTTAATGTTGTCGGGACAGCCGGCTTATCTGACGGGACAAAACAGATGTGATGCTCTAAAGGAACAACTTGAGCTTCAATTTCACGGCCGATGACAGCCATGATCTTGGCGCGCAAAGCAAGCGTATCTTGTGCGCCGTTCGCTAATTTGATCAACACAAGCGGGGTATCACCGCGAGCGCCAGCACCGGTTTGAATGCCGGTGACACTCACTTCAGCAACTTCCGGGAACATCCCGATCAGATCTTCATACGCGATCCCGTTAATGCGATGGCCGTTAACATTCATAACATCATCGTCGCGCCCCATCGGGGTAAACATGATCATCATGACTTTTTCGGGATGGAAGGGATCGCGAATGACACGGGAAATTGTAATTCCGTCACCCGTATAATGCATGGTGCGGCCTTTGGCATCTTTGATTTTTTCATACGGAAAATATTTATCTTTTAAAACTGTGGTATCGACATCTTCTTCAATGTTGTACGGCTTTGAGCTGTCGCGTTGCCCCTGACGGATCTTCCAAACTGAACCCATCGCGTGGGACGCCATCTCTTCATAGAACATCGATCCGCCCTGGCCGACTTCCGTCATTTCAACTGGATTGTCTAACGGATCGCCATCATCAGTTTTCGCCTGAAAAACGCGCGGGGTGACCCAAGGAAGGTCTAAAACCTCGACGATTTCCCGGCCGGTGGCAAAGGATTCGCGTGATTGAACGATCAGATCTTTTGCTTCTGATTCTGAAATATTTAACGTCGTAGCAATAACAGCTTGGTAATTAGCGACTGATTTTGCGATCACTTCCGGACGAGGGTCATTCGTCAAAGCTGTTTGGCCTTCTTCTTCGGTCCGCCATAAATCTATTTTTACAATCTTGCCGAATAAATTAATGACCAAGCGATACGCGCTATTGGTTAAAACTGCCGCGCAGGAGATCATTTGCCTTAATGAGGAATGATCGTATTTATTAAAAATTTCCGGATTCTTAGCCATATTCGCTAAAATCCCGGCGGCCGCTTTAAAAACAGTGACTTTATAACGTTCGATCATCCGCGCTAAACGTTCCACGTTTCCATATGGAAATCCGGGAATAATAAACTTAACATTATTCATAAAGCAAGCAAACGCTAAATAAATTTTACCTGTGATCCAACCGATATCTGCTGCCGTAAACATTGTATCGGCAGGCGTAACATCTGTTGTAATTTGAAATTCAGCGCCGCTAGCTGCTAAATTACCGTGAGTAATAACGGGCCCCTTAGGTTTTCCGGTCGTTCCGCTAGTGTTTAGAAGAGCTACCGGCATATTGGAATCAAAATGCCCGAGGAAAGAATCATAATTCAAAATGATCTTGCTTAATTGTTCGGTTGAAAGCGGATTGGTTTTCCAATGATCGAATTCTTCTTGCGATGCCGGCAAAGACCCTAAGGCATGGATTAATTTACTTTCTAATATTTGCTTTTCACGAGCAGCTTTATGAAACTGATCAAGGATATTCTGGTCAACCTTAACCGCGTCAACCGCAGACTCATTGATGCCATGCGTCTCATCTAACGCTTTTATTTGTTCAGCTAACTTAAAATATTTTCCAATATCTTTCGAAAGATCTTTTTTGGTATCAATATCTCTCCAACGGAAGACTTCGGCCATCGACGTAGGACGAAAACCAACAATCTTTTTAATTTCATCTAAAACAGGAATTTCTTGCGGGTCCATTAAGGCCGACCATTTAAAATCACGGCCTTCCTTATATTCAGCGCGGGTTTTCTCGCCGCCTTTTTCTAAAACAATGACTTCATCAATACGATCGATCGGTTTGCGCAGTTCGGCAATAACGCTATCAACCGCTGCTTTGTATTGCGATTCCTTGCGGCCAAAATCAACCAACTGTTCGATAACTTTATTACGGTCATGCGTTGAATTATTCTTGGGAAGTGCGCCAGTAATAACGCCGTGGATTGCTTCAATAGTCACCTCCGTTTGGCCTTTTAACGCCGTTTCCATCCGCGCGTAAAAATCTTCATGCGCCATATATTCGCGGATACCTACGTCAACCTGGTCTCTTTTTAACTGGACCAAATCACCGCTATTTGAATACGCATCGACGGTAATAATATTACGAGCCTTCAAATCATAAATAATGTCACTTAAAACAGATTCTTTTTTCGCGGAAAACAAAGGATGAATAACAACTCCCAAACGAGCACAAGCATGTATCGCAGCCAAGGCTTGCCAACTGTTAGGCATATAAATAACAGCCGTGTCGCCGGTTTTAAGCCCGCGGGCCTGCAGAACCTTGACCATCTTCTTAGCTTCCAGAAGCATTTTATTGTAAGTGACCGGAATAACTTCGACAGGATTTCCGTCGCCGTCAACCTGATCGCCTTCTTCATAAGCAATCACCCGGTCGCCGTAACCGTTCTCGACCCACCAATCCAAAGACATATAACTCGCGTTAAGAATACCGCCCACATATCGACGAGTGCGCGGATGATCGCTTTTATCAACGGCAATGCTGGGTCGCTTAAACCACGGCATCTTGTAAACCATATCTAATAAAAGTTTGTTTTGATTTAAATTAGACATGCGACGTAGAATCCGACGACCCACCACATCTTCCGCCATCGCCTTTAAAACACCGTAACGATCCACGACTTCCTGATCCGACCATTGTGAATTGCTTAAAGATATCGATAACACAACATCCGTGGCACCGGCTTTTTTAGCTTTCAGTGTTACTTTTTGCTGACCAGCAGAGTATTCCCCTGCCGATAGAACATAATCATTGCCTTTAAAATTGACAGTCACATCTTTGCTTAAAGAAGATCCAGTATCCATTCGTTCAGCTGGAACTTCTAAGCGGAATCCGGACAACAAATCACTTAAAACGATTCGGTCTAAATGGCTATTTTCTTTGCTAACATATTTTTTCTTAAGCCCTCCAACACCTTCAATAAACCACGGAGATAAAATCATCTCACGCGTCAAATCATTTTCAATTTCACGGGCTTCTTCAATTGTGTAAGGTGAATTGGTTTGTGGATCAATGCCGGCAAAGGTGTCTAACAAAAATTCGGTCACTTTTAATGATACTTGGCAGCCAGATAACATTTTCGCTAAAGTTTCCCGGGCAAACTGGATTTCGTTGGCATCAATGCCTTCAATCTCTCCTCGGGCGCCTTTTCCTAATTGGTCAAAAATATCCTGTAAATACCCTTGATTGCGCTCAGTGAAATTAAAATAATGTTCAAAATATTTCTTCTTTGTATCTAACTTATTTTTTAAATCTGATAGATCGTTGCGTTTTGCCACATCATCCTTAACAAAACCATTAGCACGAATTAAATCACGCAGGTCACTCCATTTTGTTTTCCCGGCAGATACAGCTTGCGTTAATTTGGATCGAAAATCAGTCATGTCATTGACAAAACCTTGAGATAATCCCAATCCCGTGGCTTCTTCCCCTGACATAAATGTTCCGGTAAACGCATAATATTTTGCCGCCTCTAAGCCCATATGATCGGTTAAAAATTTTGTCGCACCGACATCTGTAATAAGACCGATATTTTTCTCCGGCATGCCGATTGTGTTGTCTTTTGTCGCCACAAAAAAATCGGTCGACATGGCAATACCTAAAGCACCACCGATCACACTGCCTTCACCCAACGCAATCGTGGGAACTTTTAAGTCTCTGATCTTTTGATGAAGCTCGGATTCCTTGACGATATATTGCGTCTTTTCATTCTCATCTTTGCCTTCAAATCTTTGCTTTAAAACATCAACCAAATCCGCGCCGAACCCTAAATTCGCACCGGCATCAAAAACAACGGCCTTGATTTTCTTATTCGCCGCGATCTCATCCATTAATTCGGACAATCGCAGAATATGCGCATAGGTATAAACATTTTTTGTATCGGTGATATCAATCTTCACCGTCGCCAACCCATTGTCATCAACCGTCAATTCGGCTAATTGGGCGTTGTCGCCTGCAGCTTTTCTCTCGTTAGTTCTAAGATTAGTTTTAATGCGCGCCATCTCACCGGGGAATGCACGTTCAAGGATCAACGCTAGAAACTTCCCTCGATAAGGAGCAACTATTGCATCAAGGCTCTTTCTTGTTACCCTCCCGTATGGAAAGAAATTCGTTTTTTGTGTCTTTGTTCCTTGGATTCCAGGGATATTATCAGTATCGCTAAGATTATCAACTTCCAAAAATATATCTTTAGCTGCATTTATAAATTTTTTCTTATCTGATACAGTCAATCTTCTTTTTAATTGTGTTGCAATAACACGAAGATGAAAAGGATTCTCGATATATTTATGAGCAAGATCATCAGCCTTAGTTTGTGTCAATGGCAAAATGTCGGATGGGGCTATCTTTGGTGGTGCAGATAATCTAACGACTCCCCGCGATGGATATGTAAGCGCATAAATGATCTGAGCAAAACTGGTGAGATATTGACGACGCATTTTTTTTAGAGACGTTGATGTTACCTGACCGCTAGGGAAATACGCTTTTTTCTGCGCGTCAACTCCCTCGGTAAAAGGAAGTTGAAAATCATCGCCACTATTGGCAATTTGTTGCACTAATCGAGCCGCTTTTTTAACGCCTGTTTGCTTCATATCCGCATCTATTTTCTTCCCGGCAGAAACTTCAAAAGCAGACACAAAATACGGATTCTCAAAAAGTTCATTAGCAAGCTTTAAAGCGGTTGCGTCTGACATCATCGCCGCATCTTCAAAATTATTATTTCCGGATACCAAAGCTGTGTCTAGTTCGACCCTTACCTCACGGTCATCGCCTGATGTAATTACCTTTCCAACAACAACTCCTTCTCTGGGAGTAAAAAATCCGTCATTGCCCGCAACGACCTGAAGGACACCAGCGCCGGGAATAGGGCTAGTAACACCATAGGCTCCACCAGTCACCGCAAGAATTGCCCCGCCGGAAACATACTTACGAGGAACGACGGATTGAGTCGCTGGATCATAATCTTCCTTAATATAGTTATAAACGCCTTTTTTGAAGGCTTCTAAATATTGTCCATAGATCTTTTCCTTAGCTTGCTTATCTTCAATATCGATCCCAACAACTTTATTCTTATTCACATAGATCTTCCCTAATAATGATTCTTTTAACGCCTGCTTATACCACGCGGCTAAAATAACGGCGTTGTAGATCTGGCGTAGCGGCGCAAAATTCTTGCCTTCATTGACTTCTTTTTCTATTTCAGGAATTAAAATTTCGCGAATAATTCCGGTGATTTCTTTTTGAGCGGCGCTTGATTGTGCTTCCGGAACCTTCGGGCCTTGTTGATCGGGGGTATTGATCGACGAGGCTTGCCCACTTTTCTGCAATGCCACGTAGTCTTCTTCCATCATGACCTTTAAATGGCTTTCAGCCACATAAGCACTGTTATCTTTTTCGTAAACAACAGCCCTTTGCGGGACGATCCAAATCTTATTAAAAGTATTCATGGGGATTTCGGCTGTGCCGAACTTTTCCATGGCCTTTTGTTTCACACGGCTCCAGAACTTCGATCCAAGATCACCTTCCGGATACAATAACGACGCGCTTAATTGTTTCAAAATATAATCCTGCGCCAAAAGATCGCGGCCCATGTCGGTCACGCCGAAATCCTGCGGGATAATGCGGTTTTTTTCATACGGAGATAAGTTGACCCATAACTCATCTTCCGGGACAGTCAACCCGGCCAAGAAATATTTAACCAGCTTCGTCGACTCTTTACGAAAATCAGCGTCATTAAACTTCTCATCACCCGTATTAATGATGAAATCCAATCGAAGCGGATTCTCCGGATGGACGGTCACACCCTTAATAAAAGTCGGTACAAAAGCCGGGCTTATATTCACCAATCCGCCTGGAGCGGGTAAATTAACTAATATATTTTTAGGAATGACCTGCGCGCGAACATAGCTAGGCGGGAGGATCGAAGTAAAAATAAATGTAAAACATAAAATTGATGACAACGTTTTGCGAAAAATTACAAATCGATCGGTGGTGATGGACAAAAACATAAACGCGGTCTCCTAAGGTGGTTTAAAGGATAAAAAAATCAGTAGAATTTAATTCCGTGGCGTGAATTAAATAAAAAACCCTGAAAATTCTAAATTAGAAGCGTTTTCTTTTTAAATATGATGAAAGTATAAAACATTATTATGGATTGTCAATAGCAGAATTTAAACTTCTTTTGTTGCAGCAGAAAGCAAGGCATCAACGGTCACAAATTCATAACCTTCCCGAGTTAACCGTTCTAATAGCAAAGAAACACTTAAAAGTGTTTGTTTTCGATCTCCGCCTTCACGGGAAAAAACATTCCCACTATCATGAAAAAGGATGATATCTCCACTCTTAAGATGCTTGATTAAATGATCAACGACCCTTACATGCGGAAATCCGACCCAATCCTTCGAATTCAAAGACCAAAGAACGATACCATATCCCATATTCAGGATCTTTTTCTTAATGGAACTTGTCATCCAAGATTTCGGAGGCCGATAAATATGCGTTGTTTGACCCGTGACATGCCGGATCACATGCTCTGTGTACTTGATCTCCTCTTCGATCTCCGCTAATGTGTAATAAAGGATGACACTATGAGCATAACCATGATTGCCTATTTGATGCCCTTCATCAGCAACCCGCTTGGCAATCTCGGGGTATTTCTGAACATGATGACCGATCATGAAAAACGTCGCTTTCGCGCCATACTTCTTTAACTCGTCCAAAATAAGCGGTGTCCATAACGGGGACGGCCCATCATCAAAAGTAATTGCGACTTTCTTGCCCCTTAAATGACATCGATACGTTGTTCCTTTTCGCATAAATACAGCCTGATCAAAAAATACACAAAAACAGATCACACATGCAAAGGCTGCAAAAAGCAGAAAACCCATTTTCATCAATAAGAACATAATGTTCATCCAAGGAATTGTTTTAAGACCTTAAAGTCATTTTTAAGATCATTTATTTTTTTCGAATTATACACAGCGACCGCCGGATGATATAAAGGAATGACCGTCTTCTTTCTACCCCCAAGATCAATATTATAACTTTTTCCGACAACATCCCCGATCTTAAACTCCGGCAGGTCGAACTTACGAAAAATATGCCGAGTCGCTGAATTACCCAGCGTCACAATAACTTTAGGATCAATAATCTTTAATTGCGAATCCAAATGATCGGCACAAGCGGAAACCTCAGACTCTAACGGAGGACGATTTTGCGGAGGGCGGCATTTTAAGATATTTAAAATAAAAATTTGACTGCGGTTTAATAAGATCGACAATAACAATTCATCTAAAACTTTTCCAGCCCGGCCGACAAAAGGAACGCCCTTTAAGTCCTCATTTCTTCCGGGAGCTTCGCCGATAAAGACAATTCTGGCATCCACCACCCCTTCGCCGGGAACGGTATGTGTCCGAGACTGACCCAAAGAACACTTTTGGCAGATCGAGATCTTTTTATTGAGTTTTTCTAAGGAAGTTTTTTTCTCATCCAATGTCATTAATGCGGGTCTTATTTTTTTCCTTGATTCGCAACCGCCGCCTGGGCTTTGACGATCGCGTCTTGATCACCTAAATAATAATGTTTGATAGGGATCAAATTCTCGTCAAGTTCATAAACAAGCGGTATGCCTGTCGGGATATTAAGCTCAACGATCTTATCATCAGAGATCTTATCAAGATGCTTGACCAGCGCGCGCAAACTGTTCCCGTGAGCGGCAATAAGGATGCGTTTGCCTTTTTTCACCTCGGGCGCAATGACATTCTCCCAAATAGGAACAACACGCTTAACAGTTAATTCTAAACTTTCCGTCAATGGAAGTTGTGAATCCGATAAACTCGAATAACGCAGATCTTTTCGAGGATACCGCGCATCTGATCTATCTAAAGGCGGAGGACAAATGCTATAACTTCGACGCCAAATATGAACCTGCTCTTCCCCGAACTTTTGAGCCGTCTGAGCCTTATTCAACCCCTGCAGATCACCATAATGACGCTCATTAAGCTGCCAGGCATGATGAATAGGGATCCACATCAGATCCATTTCTTCTAAAGCAAGCCACAACGTCTTTATTGCCCGTCGTAAGACAGAAGTAAATGCCACATCAAAAATGAATCCTTGCTCACGAAGAAGCTTTCCGCCATTTCTCGCCTCAGAGATCCCTTTTTCAGATAGCTCAACATCCGTCCACCCAGTAAAGCGATTCTCCTTATTCCAAACGCTTTCCCCGTGCCGCAATAAAACCAACTTATGAACCTTACTCATAACAAACCCCTCCAAGAAAGATCACCCGTCAACATGAAAAAACGTTGACCAATAAGATCTTTAAGAATTTACCTTTTTACTTTTTTTAGAAATTATATAACTTTTCGCCGAAACTTTTTTGGCAGGCTTTACATTCTCCTGAGATGAAGCTGTTTTTCCGGGCATATGATAATCCATCCATGCTTTAGAAAACTTTGACAGCCAATCTTGAGCGGCTTGATCAAAACCAACATCATAACCAGAACGTTCGCTTTCGATCCAAAGATGCCGATTGATCTCTTCAACCACGCGGCGATCCTTTAACAATTCTTTACCGTTTATTTCACTTGCCATAAAAAACTCCTTAATTAATAAACAGAGTATAACACTAATCTTTCCGCAATGTCAATCATAAGCGCCATCATTTTCAGGACTTTTCTAGAGTATTTAAATGTGTATCCTCTAAAACTTTTTTCATAACCGCGACACTTGCGCCAAGAAAAGTTTGACCATCCCTCATCTCACCCTCAAATTCCTGCCCATAGAACCCGTCGAGCATTTTCAATAATCTCTCACGGTTATCGTTTGTAATACCCAAGCTCATAAGCTCGCCATTTTCGTTAGCTTGACTACTAACAAGGACCTTCGATGCTAATACTGATGCTTCCAAAAGTTTATTTAGCGATTGTTTTCGATTTTGCGCTAAAGCATGATATTCTTTAAAAAATAAACCAATATTCCCCTTGATCGTAGCATCCTGCGTTGCCTGATAAAGTTCCGTTAACATTGCCTTTTCCTGGTTATTAAATTCAGTCTGCTCATCGCAAACCTTAGAAAAAGAATCAACTGTTTTTAAGATCAATCCATTATCAGGAGTCTTGAATTTCTTTAAAAGATTGCGGGCAATGCGCAAATTAACATTGGCCTGTTTAAGATTCCCAATAAACTGTTTAATGACTTTGGACTTCTCAATATCCGAAGATGACAGCTCCATAGCCTCCTGATCATGCTTAGCGTTCTTTTTAAAATACTCAAGCGCCATAATATAACTTTTAATAAATTCATACTTATTCCCATCCGGATTATTCTTTTTAAACTCCTTCACATTATTGATATTTACTTGAGAATAAGACCTTCCGGGTAGAAGGAAAAAAGATTCGCAAATTAAACAAAAAACGAATAAAACTTTTAAAATCCTCATAAGAACCCCTTTTTTATTGACGGCGCCTAACAATAATTTTATCAAATCGCTATTGGCGATCGATCCCGCAAACCGTGCAAATGTACGATATCATTGCATTATTAAAAATCAGAGGGATTATAGCAAACTCTTTTAGTAAAAGGAATAAAAAACCCCGTGCCGCTCACACAAAAAGCAGCACGGGGTCATTGAACGTAATTATGCGATCGTAATTGACTTATCCAAATAAACATCCTGAATAAGATTAAGAAGCTGCACACCTTCAGCCATCGAGCGCTGAAAAGCTTTTCGTCCGGAGATCAAACCGCTTCCGGCCGCACGCTTATTAATAACGGCTGTTTTTACCGCTTCGGCAAAATCATTATCCCCGGATGCTCCGCCGGAATTGATCAAGCCGATCTTGCCCATATAACAATTGGCAACTTGATAACGGCAAAGATCGATCGGATGATCCGTCGTTAATTTCTCATAAACAAATTTATGCGTTTTCCCGAATTTCAATGCATTGTATCCGCCATTATTTTCCGGTAATTTCTGTTTAATGATGTCGGCCGCGATCGTAACACCCAAATGATTCGCTTGACCGGTCAGGTCAGCTGAAACATGATAATCTTTCTCAGCTGTTTTAAACGCATTGTTACGTGTATAGCACCAAAGGATCGTGAAAAGCCCCAAAGAATGTGCTTCTTCAAAAGCCTGTGTGATCTCTTCGATCTGGCGAGTTGATTCGTCGCTTCCAAAATAGATCGTAGCCCCAATCCCAGCCGCACCCATTTCATAGGCTTGGCGAGCTGAAGCGAATAACCGCTGATCATGTTTATTCGGATAAGTTAATAATTCATTATGATTGATCTTAACGATAAACGGGATCTTATACGCATATTTGCGGGAAACAAGGGCAAGAACACCCAGTGTTGAGGCAACACCATTACATCCTCCTTCGATCGCTAACTTAACAATATTTTCAGGATCAAAATATATTGGGTTCGGTGCAAATGACGCGCCGGCAGAGTGCTCAATCCCCTGATCAACTGGAAGGATCGACATATAGCCTGTCCCACGCAGACGGCCATGATTGTAAAGCCAATTCAAATTTTTAAGAACATTGTTATTGCGGTCTGAATTGATAAAAACATCATCAACAAAACTTCCCGTGGGAAGCTTTATCGTTTCTTTCGGTATCGTCGTACATTTATGATCGAGAAAAAACTTCGCTTCACTTCCCAGATATTCTTGAATATTTGCCATGTTTCACTACTCCTTTTTTATGAAAACCACTCTGCGGTTAAAAACAAATCAAAAATCAATTATATTTATTTAAGAAATAAAGTCCAGAATAAATTTTAGGTTCTATGAGCCGCCCCGATCTCTCCATTTTTTTAAGCCACGGCTCAACTTTACTTAAAACAACTTCATGGACTTTTAAATCCTCAGTTCCATCTCCGCCGCCAGACCCGGTCTTTATAAGCCCTGTTGCATAAACAACATCCACACAATCCGATGTCAAACCTGCCGAAACTGGTCCTCGCATGATCGAGACCACTTTTTTTGCTTGATAACCCGTCTCTTCCCACAACTCCCGTTTCGCTGCCACCCCTACTGTCTCTTTTTGCACCAAATTCTTATCATTAACAAGCCCCGCTGGAAATTCAATGACCATTTTTCCTACCGGCGGCCGGAACTGCTCAACAAAAAGGACTTTTTTTTCAGCTGTTAGAGCAACGATAATAACGATTCCCGTACAATTGGCTCGCTCGACATACTCCCACCCGTTCTTATTAATGAAACGAATGAATTTCCCCTGACAAAGAACAACCGATGTGGATCTTTTTAATTTTAAAGTTCTATTATTTTTCATGGGAACAATCAAAGAAAAGACGACCCATCACGCTTTAATAAGCAATTTAAGAATAAGATTGGCTCTATTTCACTGCTGAAGCTTTATCAGGAGCCTTTGCCGCGGGCTTTTCAGCTGGTTTTGCAACCGGTGTTACCGCAGGCATATCGGCGGGTTTTGCAGCAGGTTTTAAAATAACTTCTTCCTCTGTTGTTTTATTCAATCCCTTTCCATCCCAGCCGCGGACCACGACCACATTCTCAAAAACCAATTTTATATTACCATAATAAAATATCGCAATAGCTCCATCCCCGGTAATATCTTCAGATTCCGTCGGCTCTCCATAATCTTTACGAACTTTATCATAGGTGATATTCTCACCAACCAATTTTTTTCCTTCAAGATCAGAGCGGAGTTTATTTATATCAGATGTATACGCCTGTTTTTTAAAGCTGTCATAATCCCATTCTTTCCACATTTTCTTTTTATCAAAATCGATCTTCAGATCACCGTAATTATAAGTCAGTTTAGACCCAGAATCCGTAATGTTCGCCGCATCGCCGTATAACGATTGAATATCGCTAAGACGAGTGATCCCGACCTCGATCTTTCCTGCCAAAAGATCTTGCGCCAGCGTTGCTATATCCTCTTTTGTTGCAAGCATTGACTCCAAACCAAAAACGGCGGTGACACTCAGCACCATAAGGATCATTGATAAAAAAATTTTCAGCGCTCTCATATTCCCTCCAGATTGGAATAATTAATAAATTAAATTGAAATCATGGGTAGTATAACACACCGCAACTTAACCATTTTAAAATTCTTATCTTTTTTTACTCTCCCAACAACTCTTTAAGCTCTTTGGAAACATCTTCCGAAAGCGGACCTATTGTTTTCGCGGAAAAATCAAAAACGATCCCGGCTGTTTGATAGATCTCGGGCAACGGTCGTGAACCGCCTAAGCTCATCGCTTTCTTATACTGTGAGATCGCAAGCGCCCTGTCTTTTCGAAAATTCCGCCAAAGCTGAAGCGCGCCCAGCTGAGCGATCCCGTATTCAATATAATAGAACGGAACTTCAAAAATATGCAGTTGACGATGCCAAAGATATGCTTGAACCTCTTCCAACCCAGACCAATCCATGATATTTGCGCCAAACCGGCGTCGGGTTTGCAGCCAAAACGCCTTACGTTCTTCTTTCGAATGACCCGGATTTTCATAGATCCAATGTTGAAAACAATCGATCGTCGCGACCCAAACTAAAATGAAGATCACATCTTCCAAATGAGCCTCTCGCGACCTTTTATAATCATCCTTACCATAGAAAACAGGCAAAAATTCATCGGCCAACAATTCCATTCCCATCGAAGAAACCTCATTGAATTCCATCGGTCCATGACGATAGGGGACTAACGGCTCATTGCGGCAAGCTAAAGAATGGAACGCATGCCCGCCTTCATGCAATAACGTTCGGATATCACCATCGAGTCCAACGGCATTCATAAAAATAAACGGCTTTCGGGATTCACTTAAACACGACTGATATCCGCCGGGAGCTTTGCCTTTACGGCTGGCGAGATCCAACAAATTCAAATTATTCATATCCGCAAATTGCCTTCCAAAATCAGGGTCAAGTTTTTGAAAGATTTCCTCACACCCTTTTATCAATTGCTCGACAGTTTCAAAAGGCTTAAGCGGCTGACGGCCGAGAACATCCACTTCAGAATCCCATGGCCTTAAAGAATCTAGTTTCATCATCTTTTTACGATGATCCAAGATCTCTTTCCATAACGGCAGGACAAGTTTTTCAATTGTGTCGTGATATGTTTTACAATCCGCCGGTGTGTAATCAAATCGATGCAGTGATCGGAATTTATATTCAATGAAATTCTTGCATCCGGCGTTCTTGGCGATCTGATCGCGAAGTTTAAGCATTTTATCAAAAATATCCTCAAGTTTATCTTTATCCTTTAACCGCCTCTCAGCCACCGCCCGCCAGGCTTTTTCTCTGACAGTTCGATCAGTCTCTAATAAATACTTACTCATCTGTGGAAGCGTGCGTTCCTGTCCATCGAAATTAACCATCATCGTGCCGGAAACTTTCTGATACTCTTGGGATAAAAGATCAACTTCCGTTTGCAAAGGAATATTCTTCTCGACAAACAATTCCACTTCCGCTTTGGTATCGCGCGTTAAAACTTCATATCGTTTTGAATCAAGAGGAAATTTTTCTAGATTTTCTAAATATTTCTTATTCAACTCATGGCCGATCGGCTTGATCGCCGGAACGATCGTTGTAATAAAATGTTCATAGGCCTTAGCTCGAGATTCATCATCCGTTTGACACGTCATCCGAATATAAAGGATCGTCGATTGCTGGTCGAGTGCCGCGTCTAATTCCGATTGATCAAGCATCCATTGTTCAAACGCTTTTACAGAATCGATCTTCGTCGCAAGCAATTGCTCATAAAGCGCCTTGACCTGTTTTAAATCACATAAATCCGCACCTTCAGGCACAAATCGTCTTTTGTGAGCTTTGGGTAATTTTTCAAAATCCAAACTTGGTTGAGTTGTCATAGTCATAAAAACTCCTTGTCGTTTGTGTCATCGCGAGGTGAAATGATTTTTTCTAT
>CAYGEE010000039.1:0-18637 GCA_964348765.1 uncultured Planctomycetales bacterium
TTCAGATTGATGTTCATCAATATGGCTTTCAGATTGATGTTCATCAATATGGCTTTCAGACTGATGTTCATCGTGATGGTTTTCAGATTGATGTTCATCAATATGGTTTTCAGATTGATGTTCATTATTTGCAATTGAATCATTAATTTCTTGTGTATGTTCGTCCATTTTATTTGTATTTATGTTGTATATATATACAAATAAAAAGAATTTCCTATTTTTGCATGTTTTATCATCAATCATTAAATTTTTATTGAAAGTGCTAAATTGTAATAATCTACACATTTATCATTGTCATGTAAAGGTAAAAGTGAAAATAGAAGAGATTTTGTAATCATTCGTATTTGTCACACATTATCCATTTTATATGCCGAAATTTACTTATAAAGCGAAAGAAGGTCCGGGTCGGATCATTACCGGTTTTGTTGACGCTGAGAGCGCGGATCTGGCGATACAGAAAGTCATCAAAATGGGGCTTTCGCCTATTGATGTTTCGCAGGGCGCTGTTGAAAATTCAAAGCCCATTAGGATTCCTTCTAAAATTACATTAAAAGTCTTTAAAACGGTCAGTTCGACGGAATTAGTTTTGTTCACGCGGCAGATGAGCGATCTGGTGGATGCTTCTGTCCCTATTTTGCGTGCGTTGCAAATCGTTCTTAACCAGACGCAGAATCTAAATTTTAAAGAAGTGATCGAGCAGATGTATTTAACGGTTAAGGACGGGAAATCATTCTCGGAAGCTTTGGCGCGGCATACGAATCTTTTTTCTAATCTTTATGTGAATATGGTCAAGTCCGGCGAAGTGAGCGGGCAGTTGGAAGTTATTTTAAATCGTCTTGCAGATTATCTTGAAAAGGAACAGGAGTTAAAAAGCAAAGTTCGTTCTAGCCTTGCATATCCTGCGCTCATTCTCGGAGTGGGGTTTTTAACGATCATTGTGATCGTTACGTTTGTTGTCCCGAGATTATCAATGATGTTTGACGATATGAATCAGCAATTGCCTCTTCCGACGGTGATTCTTCTTAAGGTGAGTTCTTTCTTTTCAAATTTTTGGTGGCTTATTTTAACTTGTGCAGTCACCGGAGGATTGTATTTGCGGCAGTGGTTGCATTCTCCGAAGGGTTCGTTATGGTTTGATTCTTTTAAATTAAGAATTCCTTTTTTAAGTAATTTTATTAAAATGATAGAGGTTGCGCGATTAACGAGGACATTAGCGACTCTTGTTGAAAGCGGCGTTCCGATCACAACGGCATTGAAATCTGTGTCAGCAATGATCGAGAATCAGATCTTGCGCGATCAAGTTAAGACCGCCAGTGACGAAGTTTCTAATGGGTCGAGTTTGAAATCGGCATTGCAGAGGTGTAATTTTTTTCCGGAAATGGCGATCAATATGGTTTCGGTCGGTGAGGAAACAGGAAAGCTTGATCGTGGATTATATAAGATCGCGGAAAGTTATGAACGTCAATCAGACAGGATCGTCAGGACCATTGTTTCTTTATTGGGCCCGCTTGTTTTGGTGGTTGTTGTCAGCATCGTCGGATTTGTCGTTATTTCGTTGTTGCTACCGATCTTGAGAATGAATTTATTAGTCGAATAGTAGGGAACGGTTTGAAACCGTTCCCTACATAATTGAGGAGGAGATAATGAAATTCCAGAATAAGAATGGTTTTACGATGATCGAGATCATGTTGGTTGTGATCATTATTGGTGTTTTGGCAGCGATGGTTATTCCCAGTTTAGCCGGCCGCGGTGAACAAGCCCGTAAATCGGCAGCCAAGGCGGATATTGATGCCAATCTTTCTGCGGCATTGGATCTTTATGAGATCGAGAACGGGAAATATCCGACGACTGATCAAGGTTTGGAAAGTCTTCTGCAAAAACCCACAGCATCTCCTGTCCCCGAGAATTGGAATGGGCCATATTTAAAAAAGAAAAAGATGCCTTTGGATCCTTGGAGCAGGGAATATGTTTATGTGAGTCCGGGGAATCACAATCAGGATGATTATGACCTGTCGTCTCTGGGTTCTGATGGCGTAGAAAGTAAGGATGATATCACGAATTGGGCTAATGCTAAAGAAGATGAAACAGCAAAGTGATCATTGATGTTTGCATGCAAACTTCCTGCCAGAATACTCGACAGTTTTTTCTTAAAGAAAAATATTCTTTAAGGAATGGTTTTACTCTCATTGAGATCATCCTGGTTATGGCGATCTTGGTCGTTATTGCCGGATTGACACTTCCAAGTTTTCGTTCAACTTATAATATTCTGCAGCTTAAAGAGGAAAGCCAAGATATGGCTTTTTTGATGCGTTATGCCCAAAGCCGGTCTATTACTAAGAATGTGATCGTTCGTTTGGTCCTTAATGACGATCTAACGCAATATTGGCTTGAAGATGAGAATAAGGGTGCTGAAAATTCCGCGGAAGGATCTTTTCAGAGATTTTCAGGTCGGCTGGGTCGTGATTTTGAGATCAAGAAAGGAATAATCATTGAGATAACAGCAAATACCGTTGAGTTCTATCCGGACGGGACGATAGATAAAAGACGGATCTTTTTGTGCGATGCCCTTAATAAGTGTTTCACGGTTTCGACAGAGGAACAGCGGGGGCATGTCATTGTTTTGGATGGTAAGCAAGGTGATCTTCATGAAAAAGAATAAAAAAAAGGCTGGATCGCTTTTATTGGAGTCATTGTTGGCAATCGTGATCCTGTCGGTTGCCCTGGTTCTTTTGATCCAGTCGATGACGGCGAGTTTAAGAGCGGCAAGATATAGTTCGGATTTTAGCGTGGCGGTCGTATTGGCGGAAAATAAGATGTACGATCTTCTGCAAAAAGGTTTTGTTGAAAATAATTTTCAGGATGGCGGACATTATGACTTTCCTTTTGATAAATATGAGTACACGGTGTCAGCAGCAGATAGCGGACAAACGCAGGATGAGGGCCTTAATCAAACGGATATTAAAGTTTCTTGGAAAAGCGGTTCGAAAAACAATTCTTTTAAGATCGCAACATTTTTATTGCAGCCTTCAAAATGATCTTCAAAAGCTTAAAATATAAAAATAATGGTTTCACGCTTATCGAAATGCTTTTGGGCCTGGCGATCTTTTCGGTGATCGTTTTGTGCCTTTACAGTGTTCTTTCCGGAGGGATCCGTTTAAGCAGATTTTCTGAAAAGAATGGTAATGTATATCGGGAAGCCCGATGGGTTTTATTGTCCATGGCAGATGAGTTGGAGCGCATGGTCCCTTATGATTTTGAAAGATCGTATACGGACAGATCATCCTTTGCCGGATCGAAAGATCAGATCACATTTATCCTTCCGGCGAAAGATGGATTAAAAGTTATTAGTTATTACCTTGGAACACCCGATTGGGGAACGGTTTCCGGAACGCGGATCGGTCAAACGTATTCAAAGAATGTCAATGTTACGATCAAGAATGAAACATCAGAACGAGTGAATTATCTTTTCAGGAAAGAGAGGGACCTTCGTGATTACCTTTCTGGGGATCCCGACGATAAGGCAGCGATCGAGATCATGAGCACTAATATAAAAAAAGATGGGTTAAGATTTTCATTTGGATATATTGAAAGCGAAGAGAATCAGGTGCAATCCTGGAGAGATTCTTGGACAAAGAATTATATCCCTTCCAATGTTCAAGTTGAGGTTGATTTTCTTGCAGATGAAGAAAAGCAAAGCGTATTGAGCCTTAAAAGGCTCATTCTTATCCCTTCGGGGTTTTGGGGATTGGATAAATAGGTGACCATGATGAGAATATTCGACCATATAAAGAAAAAAGGGATCATGTTAAGAGGGAATAATTCCGGTGTGATCATTTTTATTGTGTTGTGGATCCTTGTGATCTTAACAAGTTTGGTGATGAGTTTAAGCCGGAATACTCATGTGGAACTTGCTTTGACAAAAAACACTATTGGAAAGATCCAAGCAAAATATTTTGCATGGGCAGGATTGATGTTTGCGATGAAACAAATCCAGCTCGATTCGAAAGATCAAAATTCTTCGTTGAAGGACACTTTATTCTATTGCGGGATCCCGATCGTTGACGGCAGATCTTCTGCTGAGATCTTTCATGATCACAAGATCAGCGATGGGGCTTTTGATGTTTTCTATGAATCAAGAACAGATGGACAGTTGAAGGTCCGTTATGGGATCCAGGACGAGGAACGTTTTATTAATCTTAATGCTCTGGGGCTGGATTCGGTCAATGTTCTCTCGTCGCTATTGACGACTTTGGGTGTGGATGATGATACCGCCAAAACGATCGCCTTTTCCGCGATAGATTGGAAAGATGATGACGCCGTGTTAAGTGATGAGAAATATGGAGCAGAAGATGATTACTATCAGGGGTTAACGCGATCCTATAAAACTAAGAATTATTTTTTTGAATCAAAAGAAGAGCTGTTATATGTTCGTGGGATGACAAAAGAAATCTTGGAGAAGATCAAACCGTTTATCACTGTTTTTGGCCGGCCTGAACAGTTGAAAATAAATTTTGAAACGGCATCAGAAGATGTTTTACGGGCTTTAGCAAGAGCAGAGGTCATTCGCAATCCGACAGTGGATTCTGCTGATGCGGATTCTTTGATCAGGAAAATGCTGGAATATCGATCCGGTGATGACCGTGTTGAATTTACAGAAGATGATAAAGAGATCGAAAGAGTTGAGGACCTTAATCCGAATGCTAATGAACAAGTTATTTTTTTGGCGATGAACCAATACCGCATACGTCAGTCAGAATTTTTAAGAATTCATGCTAAAGGCATTGCCGGCCGTGATAAAATCGAGAGTCACATTGAAGCTGTTGTCCAGCGTGTTGATTCTTCCATTTTGTATTGGAACAGATATTAGGACGTTTTGATATTATGAAGAAATCCCTTTCTACGATCATCGAAATCACTGATTCGCATGTAAAATTACTGCAGTCGAAAATTGTCCGCGGCCGTCGGGTGATCTCTTTGTGCGATGTCCGTAAGATATTAAATCCTACGGATGAAGAGATCGCGAAAATAATAAAAGATATAACGTTCTCCAAGAATATCGTTTCGGATGATCTGAATTTCGTGTTCCCTCGAAGATTGGTCATCTTAAAGAGAATGAAGCTTCCATCTCAGCAAGATGCTGAGATCCGGAAAATGGCAGGTTTGCAGCTGGTCAATCAGATCCCGTATGCCCTTGAGGATGTTGTTTATGATGTGCAGATTATTGATAAGGACCCTTCGGGATATAGCAATGTTCTCGTTTTTGTTGTCCATAAAGAACTCTGCAATAAATACCTTGGCATGTTAAATGATATTCATATCCGTGTTAGTAAAATGACGGTGAGTTCTATGGGGATCCTTAGCTGGCTTTCTTTTGAAGCTGAAAAGAAACTTGTTGAACTTAAACAGCCGATGATGGTTTTGAATGTGGATTCCGAGAACTCAGAATTGTGTTTTTGTTCTGATGGAAAACTCTTATATTCTCGTAATTTGACTTTTGGTGTAAAAGACATTGTCGCTGAGAATATGATCGGTTTGCTTGAACAAATTGAGTTGAGTTTGGGCATTTACCGTAAAGAAGATATGGGTTTAGAGGTAAAGAAAGTCATTATTCTTTCTCCATTGCCGGAGATCCTTGCTTTTAGTTCACGGCTTGAACAAGAGATCAAGATCCCGGTACAATCTTTTAGTTCTTTGGAGAATGTCTTATGCCAGAAGAATTTAAAATTGGCGAGCCTTAAAGATCAAGCTGGCGTTTCGTTAGCTGCTGGGTTGGGGTTCTTGCTTTCAGATGATCCTAAGCGGATCAATCTTACTCCTCAGGAAGTTCATGATATTAAAAAAATACAAACCCAAAAGCAACAGTGGGCAAAGTTCTCGGCTCTCGTTATTATTGCTATTATCGTCGGAAGCGGGATCTTTTTTGTCGATTTTTATAAAAAGAGCATACTTGTTAATGATCTTGAGAAAAGCTTAAAAGATCTTGACCCAAAGATCAAAGCATCAAAACAGAAAATGGCTTTTATTGATTTTTACAATCATGAGCTTAAGAACCGTGTTGATGTTGCGGAGCTTGTTCATGCTCTTTTTGAGCTTGCTCCGGCGGAGATATCCTTTAGATCTTTACAGCTGGATGATCGAGGGAATTTTACTCTTGAGGGATATTCAAAGACGAGTTCTGGGGTTAACAACTTTCAGTCGAATTTAGTTAAGTCACCGTTATTTAAAAAAGTCAGTCTGCAGTTTGCAACAAAGCGGAAAATAGTCAAAATGGAATTAACAGATTTTAAAATAGTTGCTGAATTAAAAAAAACAGAACCTTAAGGCGATCATGGCAAGACAATTAACAAGGCGAGAACGTAGATTCTTGATTTTATGTTTCCTGACGGTGTTAGCTTTTGCAAGCTGGAAGCTTGTTGTTACTCCGTTTAAGGAAAAGAATCTTGCCTTAGATAATGAATTAGAAGAAAAGCGCAAACTTTTGAGCAAAAATACTCGTTTGGTGCGCAAGGCGGATTTTACTGAAAAAGAATATCAGGCTTATTTTAAGAAATTTCAGCAAACGAAAACGGATGATCAAGTGATGTCCTCGATGATCGCTGAAATTGAGAAAGTTGCGGCTGATCTTTCCCTTCAAATATCTGATCTGAAACCAAAACGCGGGAAAAGTGGTGATTATTATAGCCGTTTCTCGGTTAGCTTGACGATGGATAGCGATCTATCGGAGATTGTACATTTTCTTTATATCCTTCAACAGGAGCCGTATCTTTATAATGTTGATGAGTTTAGGTTTGATAAAGGAGCTCAGAGAAAATCATCAACGATCAAATCACAGATCGTCCTGAGTAAGACACTTGTTCCTTCGGAATAGGTCTGTTGTTACGTGGAGATCAGCATAAATTCATTGTTTTCGAGTTGACACGCACCTTGAAGTATATAAAAATAAATCTGGGTTTTTACGAAGTTCCTTGAAGATGTTTTCATCAAAATAAGCTGCCTATGAGTTACTACACAACGCTTCAATTAGATCATGAACCCTTTTCAACAAGTCCAGATCCTGCATTTTTTTATCGTTCGAGTGAACATTATACTGCGTTAAATCGTTTGGAGATCGCCATTCGATTAAAAAGAGGGCTAAGTCTTGTTCTCGGCGATGTTGGAACGGGAAAAACCACTCTTTCCCGTGCGCTCTTGCAGGCTTTTAGCGGCGAGGAGAATGAATTTGTTTTTCATATGATCTTAGATCCGTTCTTTAAGTCAGAGAACCAATTTCTGATGCATATTACGAAACTGTTTGGGATCAGTCCTTTTTTTCGTTCAACGCTCGATCATCGGGATGCGATCGAGAAATATTTATACCAAAAATGTGTGGAAGAGCATAAGACGGTTGTGTTGATGATCGACGAAGGGCAGAAATTGTCGCAGCCGCACTTAGAGATCTTAAGGACTCTTTTAAATTATGAAACAAATGAATTTAAAATGCTTCAGCTTGTGATCTTTGCGCAGATGGAGCTTCTTCCCCGTGTGAAAAAAATGCGGAATTTTATGGATCGTGTGAGTTTAAAATATATTTTGGATCCGTTGGATGTTTACGAAACGGGAAAGATGATCGAATTTCGGCTTCGTCAGGCAGGGTTACTGGAAGAAAAAAGCTTGTTCTCATATGAAGCGGTTAAAAAGATCTATGATTGCACTCAAGGGTATCCTCGTCAGATCGCACGTCTTTGTCATATGGCTATGGAGTCGTTGGTTGTGGAAAATCATGAATTTGTATCTAAAGAATTGATCGAGAAGATCGTTGAGCGTGAGAAAATATGGACCTAGACGCTAAAGGAGATATTACATCGGAGGAAAAACTTTTACGGCTCATTCGCAAGAAAGCAGCGCCAGTTCAAGAGCCAGCACTGCCGTCATCGCCGCAGGGTATTAATGCCAAGGAAAAGAATGATCTTCTGATTCTTGATCAGGGAAAAAAGAAGGTTCCAAGTGTTGATCTCGTTCGAATACTCAATTGGGTTCTTATTGCCTTTATTTTTACCGCTTCTGGATTTATTGTTTATAAATATCAACATGAAAATCTTCAAATGAATCCCCCGATAACAAAAAAAGCTGATAATATGAGTTCTGATGAGGTTTCGACGAAAATAGACATTGCTTCTAAAAAACCTTTTGATTTCTATCAGAAAAAGATCGAAGCGCGTGATATTTTTGAGTCTCCTTGGGAGAAAGCGTTGGGGGATAACAATGCGGATCAGCAAAGTTCACCGGCATTGGATTTTACAAAAGAATTGAAACTCGTCGGGATAGTCCTTGATAAAGACCCTAAAGCTATTATTGAGGATCTGCGGTCTAATCAAACTTTGTTTTTATCCAAAGGCGAGAAGATCGGCGAGGCAGTTTTATCAGAGATCCAAGAAGGAAAAGTGATCTTTCTTTATAACGATGAAAAAGTGGAACTCATCCAATAATCCTGGAAGGGTAATGATAAAAATGAGATCTAAATTTTTTATGAATGTTGGGATGGTTTTAGTTTTTGTTGTCTTTTTTGGGTTCATACAGCCTGTTACCGCCCAGGATGAAGCCAGCAGTTCGAATATCCAGCTTCATCAGGAAGCAGAGAAGAATATTATTACTCTGGATATTCTTGATTTGAAGAATATGGATATTAGCGATGTTTTGAAATTGATCTCTCAGAAGAGTGGGCTTAATATTGTTGCGAGTCAGAATGTCCGCGGAAAGATCACGGTTTATTTGAAGAATATTGAGGTTTTAGAAGCTTTAAGGATCATTGTTGATGCTTATGGTTGGGCTTATGCCAAGGAGAATGAGATCATCATCGTTTCAACGGATAAAGAATACGAAGATAAATACGGTCGCAAATTTGGAGAAGAGGTTCAAACTCAGATCAAGCCGTTGATGTTTGCCAGTGCCGCGGATATTTTAGCGACGCTTAATCAGATCAAAAGTTTATCAGGAAAGATCATCGCTGATGATAAATCCAATAGTTTGATCTTGATCGACACTCCCAGTAAACTCGATGAAATGGTTATGATCATTTCATCGTTGGATGTGCCGATCAAAACGCAAATTTTTAATTTAAGCTATTCTGATGCCGAGGAGATCTCAGGAAAGATCACGGAAATCCTAACGCCATCGATCGGAAAGATGAAGTTCGATAAGCGTTCCAATGCTATTGTCGTTACAGATACTAACCGTAAACTTGATGAGATCGAAAAGATGGTAACGGCTTTTGATAAAAAAGATCGAGAAGTTCTCATTGAAGCAAAGATCGTTCAGATCGTCTTGAGCGATACATTTAAAATGGGGGTTGATTGGGAAGCTATTGTCTCGGATTATCACTCTTTGGACCTTAAATCAAATTTAACTATTTTTGGTGATACGGATAAAAAGGGCAAGATCTCGATTGGGACTCTTGCTAGTGATGATTATACAGCTTTGATCGAGGCGCTTGATACGGTTGGAGTGACGGATATTCTTTCAAGCCCGCGTATCACAACGATCAATAATAAAGAAGCAAAGATCTTGGTAGGTTCGACTGAGCCTTATGTGACAACGACGACGACAACTCCGTCTTCCGGTCCAGCTACGACCGCAGAGAGTGTCAATTTTATTGAGGTCGGTGTGAAGCTTTTTGTGACACCCACGATCCATGATGATGATTTTGTTACGATGAAGATCAAGCCGGAGGTCAGTTCTGTTGTCCGAAGCTTGACAACGAGTAATAATAATACAATCCCTATTGTTGAGACTTCTGAGGCGGAAACAACAGTTTCTGTTAAAGATGGTGTAACGATCGTTATCGGGGGGCTTATTAAGGACCAGAAGATCAAAACAACAAAAAAGATCCCTCTTCTTGGGAGCATTCCGCTTTTGGGTTATGCTTTTCGTAATGTTTCTGATGAAGTCAGTAAAACTGAGATCGCTATTTTCCTTACGCCTAAGATCATTACGGGAGAAATAGCTTCAAAAAATGAATCGATCCTAACACCTTAGTTTCTTTGATGGTTCGTAAGTGTTGTAAGATCTTATAGAGCGGCTTATCTGCATTTTCAAGCGATTCAGGATTTGATCAAACGCCTTTTTTAGTTCACGGTGATCCGCGGCACAGTATTCCAAAATCTTATGATCCGTAAGTTAACTCATCAGGAAATTCTTTCCCGGCAGCAGGAAAAAATCGCAGAAAAACGATTACCATTTCATGTGATCCTCAATAATATCAGGAGTCTTTATAATGTCGGGTCGATCTTTCGCACGGCTGACGGCGCGGGTGTTGCGAAGATCTGGATCTGCGGGATCACGGGGCATCCGCCGGATAAGCAGATCGCTAAAACAGCTCTTGGGGCGGAGCAGTCTGTTTTATGGGAATATCGGGAGAATATTGCCGCTGTTGTTGACGAACTTAAAAAACAGGATTTTAAGATCCATCTTTTGGAGCAAACCCAAAAGAGTGTTCCTTATCAAAAGTTCAAAGCAAAAGCCCCGGTTTGTTTGATCGTCGGCAATGAAATTGAAGGCGTCGCTTCGCAAGTTTTATCTTTATGTGATGGCGCGATCGAAATTGATATGGCGGGGATAAAGAATTCTTTAAATGTTGCTGTAGCCTTCGGGATTGTAGCGTATCATATTAAAAATCATCTAAAAAGTGACTGACACTTTTTGGTTTAAAGTAGTTAATAATTGGGAGAGAGCATGGTTAGAATTATTTTTCTTGTTTGTTCGTTAGCGGTTATCCTTCTTAATTATATTATTTCATTCTTTTATCCGCCGATCTGGTTGTCGATGTGGATGTTTGGCCCATTGATGTTGATTGGATTTCTCGATATGATCCAATCCCGCCAGACGATCCGCAGGAATTTTCCTTTGATCGGCAATATGCGTTATTTTATGGAATTGATCCGCCCGGAGATCAATCAGTATTTTGTGGAATCAAATTCATCGGGAACTCCTTTTAATAGAGAAGATCGATCCGTCGTGTATCAGCGTGCTAAAGGCGAACTGGATACGATTCCCTTCGGGACTCAAAAGAATGTTTATGAAGTTGGTTATGAATGGGTCAATCATTCAATGACGCCGAAGAAGCTTGATCCTTCCAGCATGCGTGTGACTGTCGGTGGGGAATTTTGCAAAAAGCCTTACAGCGCGAGTTTGTTAAATATCAGCGCGATGAGCTATGGGTCTTTAAGCGCGAACGCTGTTTTAGCATTGAATGAGGGAGCGAAAATCGGAAATTTTGCGCATAATACCGGCGAGGGCGGGTTAAGTAAATATCATCTAGCCGGCGGAGGCGATATTATTTGGCAGATCGGGACAGGATATTTCGGCTGCCGCACCAAAGACGGAAAATTCTGCGAAAGCCAGTTCAAAGAACGATCTCAGATCGCGAATGTGAAAATGATCGAATTAAAACTTTCCCAGGGCGCTAAACCCGGCGGCGGCGGGATCCTCCCGGCGGCGAAAGTGAGCCGCGAGATCTCGGAAGCCAGAGGTGTCCCGATGGGCCATGATGTCATTTCTCCGTCGTCACATTCAACTTTTTCAACACCGTTGGGGCTTGTGGAATTTATCGCGAAATTGCGTGAATTATCCGGAGGAAAACCTGTCGGTTTTAAGTTATGCGTCGGCAAACGCCATGAATTTATCGCGATCTGTAAAGCCATGGTCAAAACCGGGATAACACCTGACTATATCGCAGTTGACGGCAGTGAGGGCGGCACGGGCGCGGCTCCGCTCGAGTTTTCGAATTATATCGGATATCCTTTGATCGAAGGATTGGTCGTCGTGCAGAACTCTCTGGTCGGGTTTGGGCTTCGGAAGAAGATAAAAATATTCGCGAGCGGCAAAGTTACGAGCGGTTTCGGGATGCTTAAACGCATGGCGATCGGCGCGGATGCGATCTATTCAGCCCGCGGGATGATGCTTGCGTTAGGCTGTATCCAGGCGCTGGCGTGCAATAAAAATACCTGTCCGACGGGGATTACGACCCATGAGCCGGGCTTAACGGTCGGGTTGGTCGTTTCTGAGAAAAATAAACGTGTTGCGAATTTCCATAACGCAACGATAAAAAGTTTAAGCCAGATCATCGGCGCCATGGGGCTCGACCATCCGTCCCAATTAAAGCCATGGCATGTCATGCGGCGGATCAATTCGGTTGAGGTGAGTCATTTTGATAAGATCTATAATTTTTTAAAAGAGGGAGAATTGCTGCAAGAGCCGTTGCCGGAACGATATCGCGACGCATGGAAAGTAGCTTCAGCGGAAACATTTGCAAGGACAGAATAAACGAGTTGATTTGAATTCAAGGGTGAGTTGTGGGTTTTGAGTCGGGATGTGGGTTGTGAGAGTGAGGGTAACGCATAACTCATCCCCATAACTCGACTCAAAACCCAAAACACATTCTTGTAATTAATTTTTTATAAAGGAACGATTCTATGTCTAAAAAAATCTTGATCGTCGACGACGATCCGATCGTCGTTCGAATGGTGCAGTCTGTTTTAAAGAATCACGACTATGAAGTGGTTGCCGCTTCAGACGGTCTTGATGCTTTGGTTGCTGTTAAGAATGAAAAACCGCAATTGGTCATCTTAGATGTTATGATGCCGGAGATAAATGGTTATGACGTTTGTTATCAGTTGCGTTTTAATAAAGATTATGAAAAGATCCCGATCCTTCTGATGACCATTCGAGATCAGGAATTGGATTCGGGTTTGGGCAAGCGGGTTAATATCGCGTATTTGCAGAAACCGATTGATGGGAAAATGCTTGTTGCAAAGATCGAGATGCTGCTGGGCAAGACATCGGGTTGATCTTTATAAAAGAAAGAGGAACGATATGGGAGAACATAAACGGGCGGTGACAATGATCCAGCATAAAAATCGCGGATCAAAGATTAAGACAACGATCATTGTTGTCCTTTCAGCAGTTTTGATCGTTGCCGGACTTGATCTGTATCAAAAGAATCAAAAAATAGGATTTCTGTCTTTCGATCCGAAACTGTCCTTTGGAAATCCAAAAGCCGAATTGCATATTATGGAATTTGTAGACTTTGCCTGTGTACAATGCGCGATCGGTTCGCTTTATATAAAGGATTATATTGCTAAACATCCTGAGCGAGTTTATCTGTCACTTCATTATCAGCCTTTAGGCGAATTAAATTCGACGATCAGCGCTGTTTATGCTCAATGCGCTGCACAGCAGAATAAATTCTGGGACATGGCAGATCTTCTTTTTGCAAAACAGTTCGAATGGAAGACACTTTTGAAAATAAAGCCGGAGCTTAATAAGATCGCTCAAGAAGCGAAGCTGAATTTAGATGACCTTTCAAAATGCGTCGATGACCCTAAAACGGAGGAAATCGTCAAGAAAGATAAAAGACTAGGCGAATCCCGCTTCATCGAATCCACCCCGTCATATTTCGTCAACGGCCAACTCCATGTCGGCGTCGGAGCTTTGCGCAAGGCGCTGGATGCTTATTTTAAAGATGACATAAAGTAATTTATTTTGAGACTTGCAAGCGTTGTTTCTGGAAAGTTATTTTATTTATGATTTCTGTTAGCGGTTTAAGTAAATATTTCGGTAATCATCCAGCTCTTGATGGTGTTTCTTTTCACATCGAAAAAGGCGAGATCGTCGGGTTTTTGGGGCAGAATGGGGCGGGGAAGACGACTTTGATGAGGGTTTTGACGACTTATCTTCTGCCGAGTTCTGGAACAGTTTCTTTGTTTGGTGAAGATGTTGTTTTAAATTCGTTATCTGCCCGTCGAAGGATTGGATATTTGCCCGAAACGCCGCCGTTGTATCTGCAGATGAGTGTTTATGAATATTTAAAGTTCGCCGCACAGCTTAAGGATGTTCCTTTCAAACAGCAGCGCCTTCAGATTGACCGTGTTCTGCAAAGTTGTAATCTTAGTGATGTAAAACATCGAACGATCGAAGAGCTTTCGAAAGGTTTCCGCCAGAGAGTCGGCATCGCCCAAGCGATCATTAATGATCCGGATGTGTTGATCCTCGATGAGCCGACCAACGGCCTTGATCCGATCCAGATCGCGCAGTTTAGAGATCTTATCCATCATCTTGAATTCCGCGGCGTTGTTATTTTAAGTACGCACATTCTTTCCGAGATCGAAAAACTCGCGCAACGTGTGATCATTCTTAAAAAAGGAAAGATCATTGCGGATCAGAAGATGTCCGAGCTGTTGAACCAGCCGGATTATGACAAAATGGTCAGTATTCAATTAAAGACAACGGATCCTCTAGCAGTGGAAACGGTTTTGACACAGTTGGAACTAAAGGATTATGATCTTTCGGTCAAGGATGGTGTGTGTCAGCTTTTAGTCAAGATCTCAGAAGGTGATGTTTACGTCGAGCTTCTAGAAAAGATTCATGAACTTCGTCTTCCGATCCTTAGTATTAAAACCAGCAAAAGATCGCTTGAAGATGTTTTCTTGGGGCTCATGTCAAAAGATGAGGAAAAGGGATGAAGATCTTTGCGATTGCTTCTAAAGAGATCAAGGCATTTTTCCGCGGGCCCATGGGCTGTATTGTTTTGACGATAACGATCAGTATTTTTAATGTTTTATTCTATTGCATTGTCAGTGACAACAAGGAAGCGACGTTAAGGGATGTTTTTCAGGCAATGGAATTCATGTTCATCTTTATTGTTCCGCTGATCACGATGCGCTTATTTGCTGAAGAGAAAATGGCCGGGACGATGGAATTTTTGTTGACGACACCGACAAAGACAAGTGATTTTGTGTTAGGGAAATATCTCGGATCGCTTTTGATCCTTGTTCTTTTGATAAGCGTTATTCCTGTTTATTTCCTTATCATGAATGCTTATGGAAAAGTGGATGTTATGGCCGCTTGGGCTGGGTTTCTGGGGATCTTTTTAGAAGGCGCATTTTTTATGGCGTTGGGGCTTTTAACGTCGGCCTGGACGAGAAGCCATGTTGTTGCCGCCTTGTGTTCTTACGCGATATTGTTCTTATTATATTTCTCAATGATTTTTGCTTCTTATTTACCGGCGGGTTTTTGGCAGGATGGGTTAAAATATTTCTCAACTTTTAGTCATCTGGAGAATTTTTCTATCGGCGTTATCTCTTTGGGTGACATTCTTTATTATACCGCTGGGATCTTGGTCTGTTTGTATTTAACCCGTTATCACGTTGATCCAAGAGTGATCCAGAAAGTTTAAGATGGATTTGTTAAAAAAATATTTTCAAAAAAGATTTCCCAGTTATCTTTTTCTGATTGCATGGACTTTCTTTGTTGCCGGGATAGCGTTGATCTTTATTGATTTTCAGCTTAACGCATTGAATATTTCTTTGGTGTCTTTTGGATCGTTGTTTTTGTATTTTTTTGGCGGACAATATTTAAAACGCGTGAAAATTTCTTCTTCGAGCGATGGTCGGCATAATGTTCCCCTTACGATCCTTCGGAAATATCTTTTATGTTTTGTTTTTTTGTTCCTGCTTAATGCGTTTTTTATGAAATTCAACTTACGTTTTGATATGACGGCGTATCAGCAGCATACTTTGTCCAAATCAACGCAGAAGTTCTTAAAAGATATTCAGGGGAATATTCATATTGTTGCGTTTTATGTCGGGATCCCTCCAAAATATCTTGAGGATCTTTTTAGGGAATATGAAAATAATTCTGATGGGAAGATCAAGGCTGAGATTATCGATCCGCTGGTAAATTTAAGTTATGCCGCACGATATGGTGAACATATTAGCGGCAAAGAACAAAAGATCATTGTTGAGTCCGGAAGTGAAAAAAGCACCATTGATTTTACGGACCGTATTTTATCGGAGAATGATGTTAATAACGGGATCATTCGCGCTATCAGGCCGGTATCATATGTTTATTTTCTCGCCGGGCATGGGGAATATAATACCGACAGCGATAAAGAAGATGGCTTGAGTATCTTTGTAAAAGATCTTGCGGCAAATAATTTTGTAAGCCGGAAATTATTGCTTGGTGTCACACAAAAGATCCCTGAAGATTGCCGTCTTCTTATTATTGCCGGAGCTAAACTGGACTTGACGGCTAAAGAAGAGGACTTTATTGAGGAATATCTTTTAAAAGGCGGCGATGCGCTTTTTTTGGTTGAAAATATTATTGTAAGCACTCCCGATGTTCCGTTAAGAGATGATCAAAAAGATAAGAATCCTTCTCTTAATAAGATCTTGAATAAATGGGGTGTTTCTGTCGGAAACGATGTTGTAGTCGACCTGTCCAGCCACGCGCAGGGCGATGTGGGTTGTCCGGCGACACATAATTATTCCACGCATCGGGCGATCGTTAGCGGCCTGGATTATACTGTTTATATTCGACCAAGGTCGATCTCGTCTTTGTCAGATTATCGTTCGACCATTAAACTGGCAGCGCTCGTTCTGACATCTTCTGAAAATACGAGTTGGGCAGAATCCAATCGGTATCTTCAGGTTAAATATGATGATTTCTTGGATCGTAAAGGACCGGTTCCGATCGCTTATGTCATTTGGGAGCCGAAAGATTCTTTGGTTAAACTTTCTCAAACTGAATTCAAGAAGGATTCTGATACGAGAGTGGCCGTATTTACAGACGCTGATTTTCTGTCGAATGGTTATATTAAACAGTATAGTAATGCTCAGATGGGTTTAAATGTCGTTAAATGGCTGACAGAATCCGATTATCAGTTCTTTGTCGATCCGAAAAATGTTCAAGTCGCCAAATTAGAGTTGAACAGCCAGCAGAAGAGATTGGTATTGGTTATCTTGCTTGCAATGCCGCTTACGATTCTTCTTATTGGCGCGGCGGTGTGGGTGGGCAAAAAATTTAATTCGTGAAGCGTGAAGCGTGAAACGTGAAGCGCATCGCATACAATAGCTCGCTTCCCTGGCCTGCCAATGACGCTTGCCAGGGCAGGCACGAACGACGCTTCACGCTTCACGAAATATTCTTATGAAAAAATATTTTATTATCATTCTGTTCGTGCTTATCTTCGCCTCGATTGCTTCGATCTTTTTTCATTATTACCATCTTCCTCAAAAAAGAACTGCGGCATTTCTTGCTTCTAATCCTTTAAGGCTTGATAAGAAGGGTTATAGTGTTACCTGCCCTCTTGATCTGAAGTATCATGATGTTTTTGAATTGGGCTTTTTTTGTGATGGCTGCCAGTTCCCTGCCAATTATAAATTCCACGGCGCGCTTTCCCTGGAATATTTTTGGGACCATAAGTTGCAGTATAAGGAGGTCATAACAAAAACGATCGATGACCCTTCTTATGAAAGCGAGTTCAAGCATTCGGCGAAAAGGATCTTAAAGAATTTAGATATGCGCATGAAGGTTAAGGGCATGGAAGATCTAAAGATTAGGCTTACTATTATTAAGGTAGATGACGCTCTCAAGAATACTGCTAAACGGGTGAAGTTTTACTTGGCGGTTCATCGGCTTAAATAGTGCTATAAATATTAATACTAGTTATAAGCGGATAAAACGAGCGAACAGCTCATTTTTATCCGTTTTTTTGTTTTTTAGTGTGCGGTTTGGCTGAGTTTTACAATCTTGTCAAGACCTGTTTTTTTGTGAGCGTTTAAGATTTCACATTAAATGATTTTTGCTGATTTTTAACTGTTTTTAGTAATGTTGTAAACAGCTTGTTAGCAAATAGTTACAGTAATTTATTTTTGATCGTTGTTTTATGGCTCAAAATTTTCAAAAAGAAAGCCTTTCCCTGTGAATTTTCCCCACACATAGGATAAACCAAGGGGCAGTGCTATAATTGAAACGTGAAGGTAGGAAGGTAGTAAAAATCGCAACAAAAAAGTCAGCTTGGGAATCGATTCCAGCTGATACATGAAAGGAGGGGATTAAAATGAGATACGACACCTTAATCATTCAGCCTTTAAGCGATATGATGGTGCAAGTAGTGAGTTTTATCCCCGCTTTGCTGACAACTCTCGGCATCCTTATCTTTGGATGGGTTGTGTCGAAGTTTATGCGCACGTTAGTGACACAATTCTTTCAACTAATCCAGATCGATAAGGTTTCCGATAAAATGGGGCTAAGCCACTTCTTGAAAACCGGAGGCGTTCGCGGTAAATTCAGTGAAGTTCTTGGATTCCTGGTTTATTGCGTATTAATTGTTATGACGTTAGTCTTAACTGTTAAGTCTCTTGGTCTTGTGGTTGCGTCTGGTTTGATCGACAAGATCCTTGCGTATATTCCTAATGTTATCACGGGGGCGTTTGTCCTCATCATTGGGATGTATATCGCTCGGTTTATCTCAGTTTTGGTGTATATTGCTGCTAAAAACACGGATATGCCCATTGCTGCGACTCTTGCTCGGTTAAGCAAGTTAGCGATCATGGCTTATGTTACCATTATGTACTTAAAGGAAATTGGTTTTGCTGCTATTTTTGAAGGAGGGAATTATACTCTTTTTATCACAGGCATCGTTTTCGCCTTATCTTTGGCTTTTGGTTTAGCCGGTAAAGATATTGCCGCGAAATACCTTGATGTCTTTAAAAAAGAGCCGACTCATAAATAGTCAGCGAATTGTTTTAAAGGGCGCTTGGGAATTTCCAGGCGCCCTTTGTTTTTTATCTATTTCCCCTCCCTCGATGGGAGGGGTTAGGGG
>CAYGEE010000040.1:0-18113 GCA_964348765.1 uncultured Planctomycetales bacterium
GGGAACATGGGCACAAGTGTGATCAGCTTCCGGGAAATCGGGACATTACCAATCCGGAACATCGTCAGTATATTTCGAAAGTTTGGGGGATCGATGAGAAAGATCTTCCGGGAAAAGGCTTGTCCGCTCAGGAGCTTGTAAATGAGATCCATGCCGGAAAAATAAAAGGATTATTAAGTATCTGTTTTAATCCTCTTGTAAGTTTGCCGGATGCGAATTTTACGCGTGAAGCTTTAGAGAAATTAGAATTCTACGCAAACATTGATTTTTTTATGAGCGAAACTGCGCAGCACGCAGATATTATCTTGCCTGGATCTCTTCATGAAGAGGATGAAGGAACATCAACATCGGCGGAAGGCCGTGTTATCCGCATTCAAAAAGCGGTTAATCCTCCCGGTGAGGCGAAAGTGGATTGGAAGATCCTGCTTGAGATCGCACGACGATTAGGCAAGGGAAAATATTTTGATCATTTTAAAAATGCAGAAGATATGTTCGATGAATTACGCATTGCCTCTAAAGGAGGGACTGCTGATTATTTTGGGATCACTTATGAGAAGATCGACAAGAATATGGGAGTGTTTTGGCCTTGTCCCGACATAGATCATCCCGGGACACCCCGGTTGTTTGAAAATGGGAAATTTTATCATGCTGATGGGAAAGCGCATTTTAATGTGGTGGAATATAAACCTTCCGCGGATCTTATTAATGAAGAATATCCGATCTATTTAACGAGCGGACGCGTGATCTTTCATTATCTTTCTGGAACACAGACTCGGCGAATTGGTTTTCTTAATGATCAATGCCCGGAGCCGTATGTTGAGATCCATCCGCTTTTAGCGGAAAAATACGGGATCAAAGAAGCTGATTGGATGAAGATCACTTCTCGTCGGGATTCGATCGAGTTAAAAGCGAGAGTTGTTAAAACGATCCGTCCAGATACGATCTTCGTTCCCTATCATTGGGCGGGAAAGCAGTCGATCAATCGATTGACCCAGCGCGCGCTGGATCCGATCTCCAAAATTCCAGAATTTAAAATGAGCGCGGTTCGCATTGAACGTATGGAAAAGGCGAGTGTATGAGTTCTTGGCTTGAGGAAAATGATCTTTTTATTGATCCGCAGCGTTGTATCGGCTGCCGGGCGTGTGAGGCGGCTTGCGCGGAATGCGGCACACACCGAGGCGTTCCGATGATCCATTTAGAGCCGCTTAATCGTCCGGATTCGGTCAAGACCGGTCCGACATTATGCATGCATTGCGATGATCCGGCTTGCGCGGCTGTTTGTCCGGCTGATGCGATCAAAAGGACTGATGACGGCGTTGTACAGTCTTCTTTAAAGCCGCGTTGTATCGGCTGTTCGAATTGCCAGATCGCCTGCGCGTTCGGAGTCCCTAAAGTTTATCGGGCGCGTGCTCAAATGATCAAATGCGATATGTGTTATGACCGGACATCTGTCGGTTTTAAGCCGATGTGCGCGACTGTTTGTCCGTCGGAGGCGATATTCTTCGGCCCTAAATCGGTTATTGAATCGCAGCGAAAGAATAAAGCCAATAATCAATTCATTTTTGGAAAACAGAAGATCACGACGAAAGTTTATATGATGGTTGATAATTCAAACGACCCGATCGATATGGATATTATGGATTTTATCAGTGCGAAAGTAGAAGATCCTCAGCCATGGGTTCTTTAGAAAAGGAATTGTGATGCAAGATCCAATTGAAAAGAGATTAGAGGAAAAATTCAAGAAAGTCCCTAAATGGGCTGAAGATTTTCCCATTGATCAGAATAAGGATTCTAATGTTTCTCGTCGTGATTTTATTCGTTATTTGGGATTAGTTTCTTTTGGTTTTTTTATGGGGACTTTTGGAGTTTGGGCGCGATCGTTATTTAAATCGACCCAGGCTCACCAGTATCAAAGGATGAAAATCTTAGATAAGGAAGATCTTAAGATCGGGGAGTCCTATGTTTTTGAGATCCCGAATGTAAAAGAGCCGGCTATTTTAGTGCGTTTAAGTCAGGATGAATTCGCGGCCTTCGGACAGAAGTGTACTCATCTGCAATGTCCGGTTATTTGGAAGAAAGAAGAAAAGATCTTTTTTTGTCCATGTCACAAAGGCGCTTTTAACGGCACAACGGGCGATGTCCTTTACGGCCCGCCGGAGAGAGCACTTCCTAAATTGAAAATAGAAGTTTTTTCCGACGGAGTATATTTCACCGGCATGGAACGGGGAGAGCTGGTATGAGGTTTGCCAATAAGAAGGAAGACTTCCTCCGCACTGTCGAAGCTGTTGGTTTGATCATCAGTATGGGGGCGGTTTTCTTGCAGATTTGGATCCTGCTTTCCGGTATAGAATCTTTCTTTAAAGGCAATTATTCCAATTTATTCCCAAGCATGATCTTAAGCGGGTTTGCGTTTTTGGCATGTCTATTCAGTATTTTTTTGACAAAGATAGATTTTCTAAAAGGAATGAATGAGGGCCGCAGTAAAAGTTATCAAAAGAAAAATTATTAATGAATGAGGGAATAGATCATGCAGGAACAGGCAACGGGTCAATCGCATCGTGTTCTTTTTTTTAACACATTAGCTTTCACGGTGTGCTTTGCGGCGTGGATGCTTAATGGGGTTCTGGCAACATTTTTGGCAACAAATCAAATTTTTAATTGGGGACCAGTTGAGATCGGCTGGCTTTTAGGAATTCCGGTTCTGACAGGTTCGATTTTTCGGTTACCGGCGGGGATGCTTACGGATAAATTTGGCGGGAAGCCGGTTTTTGGATCGTTGCTGTTTCTTTGTGCGATCCCGATGTATTTATTATCTTATGCCAATACGTTTACGCAATTTGCGTTATGCAGTTTTGGTTTTGGGTTGGTGGGGGTGAGCTTTTCGATCGGGATCGCTTTTTCTTCCGTCTGGTATCCTAAGAAATCACAAGGAACAGCTCTGGGGATCTTCGGCGCCGGCAATGCCGGAGCGGCATTGACGACTCTTTTTGCTCCGAAGCTATTGAATACGTTCACGCAAAATGGCGCGAACCTTGAAGGATGGCGATTGTTGCCAAAGTATTACGCGGCGATGCTTTTTTGTATGGGAGTTCTTTTCTTCATTTTTTCTATCAATAAAAAACCATTGTCGAGCGGAAAAAATTGGGTCGACATGCTTAAACCGTTAAAAAATGTCAGAGTTTGGCGTTTCGGTCTTTATTATTTTCTGGTTTTTGGATGTTTTGTGGGATTTTCGCAATGGCTTGTTCCTTATTTTGTCAGCGCTTACTATTTGCCCCTTGTCACCGCCGGGATCTTAGCTTCGTGTTTTAGTTTTCCTTCCGGAGTGATCCGTGCATTCGGTGGATGGATGTCGGATAAATTTGGCGCCAGAAAAGTGATGTATTGGGTTTTAGGGCTGTCGGCTTTTATTTCGTTTATGCTTATTGTCCCTAAAATGGATATTTACTCACCGGGGCAGGGTGTTCTAGCTTTTAAACCTGGGGTTGTGACGGAAGTTACGCCAAGATCGATCGTGATCGGAGATAAAACATATCCTTTTATTGAAAAGCAAATGGATAAAGAGAATGTTGATGACAAATTACTTGTTTTTCCGACGAAAGAGATCTGGCAGGAGCCGGTCGTTGTTGTCGGGCAAAAAGTTCAAAGAAAAGAATTATTGGCTAAGGGCATGACCCGCATTCATTTTCAAGCGAATGTCTGGATCTTTGCTTTTTTGGTTTTTGCTTTGGGGATCATTTGGGGGATCGGTAAAGCAGCTGTTTATAAACATATTCCGGATTATTTTCCGGAAGAAGTTGGTGTTGTTGGCGGGATGGTAGGCGTTCTGGGGGGATTAGGAGGATTTTTCTGTCCGATCGTTTTTGGTTATTTACTTAAAACAACAGGGCTATGGACGAGCTGTTGGATGATGATGTTCCTTCTTTCTTTGGTTTGTATCATTTGGATGCACATTGTGATCACGCGAATGATGCAGGAAAAACATCCGGAATCAGCACAGTTGATGGAAAAGTGATCTGATCCGATCTTTATTCGTTTTTCTTGATGAGATCAATGGTGTTCTTGAATAGTTTATTTAGAGATGACACTACAAACAAATGAAAGTTATTTTTGGATTCTTAAAGTTTTTAATTCCTCCTCGAGAATGGCTGGCACCTGTCGCGATTATCTTGGGTATTTTGGTGGGGACAGTAATTATCATATTAAGAATTTCAAATGCGACAGTGTATTTGTCAGATGACCCTAAGGCGTGTATTAATTGTCATGTCATGTTTTCTGAATATGAAACATGGCTTCATTCTAGCCATCGGGAGAAAGCTGTATGCAATGATTGTCATGTCCCGCATGATTCTCTTATAAAGAAATATTTTTTTAAAGGCAAAGATGGCCTGCGTCATGCGACGATTTATAGTTTAAAAAAAGAGCCGCAAGTTATTCGTATGCATGAAGCAGGACAAGAAGTTGTGCAGGCGAATTGTATTCGCTGTCATGAGAATACAATTGATGAGACAGATATTGTCCACGGAGATTATCGGCAATATGTCGCGGGGAATTCGAAATTGTGTTGGCAGTGTCATCGAGAAGTGCCACATGGACGGGTAAAGAGCTTAGCTGCTACTCCGTATTTTCATGTGCCTAAATTGGCAGATACAACACCACGATCCATAGAGTTTTTGCGGGATTTTCTTGAGAAACTAATTTCATTAGGGTTAGGAGAGGAAAAATATCATGAGTAACTTAAGAGAATTCATCCGTCAAAATACTTGGGCCGCTTGGGGGATATTTATTTTAACGTGTTTATTGGTGGTTGTGATCGGCCTATTGGGGACATCAATTTTAGAGCGCCGTGTTGAGATGAAAAGAGCCGTGAAGCAATTCCGGCCGATCGACAAGCTTGAAACGGATTCATCTGTTTGGGGCCAGCAATTTCCTCGTCAATATGATAGATATTTAGCTACTAAAAATATGGATTTTATCAGTCGGGAAGGCGGCAATGTTCCTATTGATATGCTTGAGAGAGATCCTCGTTTGGTGGTCTTATGGGCGGGGTATGGGTTTAGTAAAGATTATAATCAAGGGCGAGGCCATTACTATACGATCGAGGATATTCGTAAAACAGTGCGGACGGGTGCTCCGCAGCCGATGACGTGTTATACCTGTAAAAGTCCGGATGTTGTTAAGGCGATGAGTAAGCAGGGTGTGGCTGATTTCTATAAAGGAAAATGGAATGATGGAGTGAAGGATATTGTTCACTCGATCGGTTGCTTAGATTGTCATGATCCTGAAACAATGAAATTAAGGATCTCCCGACCAGCATTAACAGAAGCATTAGAACGGCAAGGACAGAATGTTAGCCAATTAACCCATCAGCAAATGCGTTCCATGGTTTGCGCGCAATGTCATGTTGAATATTATTTCAAAGGTGAAGGAAAGTATCTAACTTTTCCATGGGATAAGGGAATGACTGTTGAAGATATGGAAAATTATTATGATCAAGCAGAATTTAAGGATTGGGTTCATGCTCTTTCCAAGGCTCCGATGTTAAAAGCTCAGCATCCAGATTATGAGGTTTATAAAATGGGAATTCATGCTCAGCGTGGCGTTGCTTGTGCGGATTGTCATATGCCTTATCGACGAGAGGGTGGAGAGAAATTTACGGATCATCATATTCAAAGTCCTTTAAATAATATCGCTAATTCATGTCAAGTTTGTCATCGGGAGAGTGAAGAAACGCTTCGGCAGAATGTTTTTGACCGGCAGGACACCATTCGAGAATTACGGATAAGAACTGAGGATGTTTTAATTCAAGCTCATCTTGAAGCTAAAGCAGCTTGGGATGCTGGAGCGACTGAAGAGGAAATGAAGAATGTTTTGAACTTAATCCGCAAGGCACAGTGGCGTTGGGATTTTGCTGCGGCTGGACATGGATCATCGTTTCATGCCCCGCTTGAGATCATGCGTATTTTAGGCCATGCGGTCGATTTGGCGCAACAGGCGAGATTGGACTTAAAGGGAATACTGACCAAGAAAGGTGTTTCTTTACCAGTTGTCGTGCCGGATATCTCTACGAAGGCAAAAGCTCAGGAGTTTATTGGTTTAGATATGCAAAAATTAAATCAGGAGAAAAGTGAATTCTTGAAAACTTTAACAGGGGAGTCAAAATGAGAATTAACATTCAAAATTGGAATATTGAAGATCAGGGTTTTTGGGATGCGGAAGGAAAGAAAATAGCTTTTCGAAATCTGTGGATCTCAATTCCTGCTCTTTTGCAGTCGTTCTCTCTTTGGATCATGTGGGGGATGATCATCGTTCAGATGAAGAAATTAGGATTTACTTTAGGGATGCCTCACGCAACCCCGGATGATATGAAAGTCTTTAATGAATTATTGTGGACGCTTCCGGCGATCGCTGGGTTATCCGGCGCTACGTTACGAATCCCAAATTCATTTTTGATCGCGATCGGCGGCGGGCGCAATGTTGTCTTTTTATCGACGGTATTCTTACTTTTACCAGCGATCGGCGCGGGGATGGCTTTGCAGAATATTCATACGTCTTATCAAATGTTCGCACTTTTAGCCGTGTTGTCAGGATTTGGCGGCGGGAATTTCGCGTCATCGATGTCTAATATTTCATTCTTTTTCCCAAAAAAAATGCAAGGGACAGCGCTTGGATTAAATGCCGGGTTGGGGAATTTGGGCGTGAGTGTGATGCAATTCTTAATTCCGGTTGTGATCGCTTCCGGATATTTTGGGGCAAGTGCTGGTGCAGGATTGTCATTAGTTGAAGTAGATGGTACAAAAGCGATTGGAACATTGGTTTTCATTCAAAATGCGGGCTGGGTTTGGGTGCCGTTCTTACTTGTTTCAGCCATTACTGCGTTCTTCGGAATGAATAATTTAAGAACAGCGACACCGCAATTGGGGAATTATTTGGCGGAGTTTGGCAAAATTTTATTATTAGTGGCATTTGGCCTTGTCGCTGCAGGTGTTGGAGCATATTTGTTAACGTCGTTAAAATGGAATATGTGGGTTGTTCTTCCATCGACGATCATTTTAACTTTGTTTTTAATGAAATTTTTATCACCATCTCAAATTAAGGGAAATTTAGATAGGCAGTTTGCGATTTTTAGCAACAAGCATAATTGGATCATGACGATCCTTTACGTTATGACCTTCGGTTCTTTTATTGGATATTCAGCATCTTTCCCAAAGTTAATTCAAGACGTTTTTGGATATCTTCCCGGCGGCGCAGTTAATCCTCATGCCCCCAATCCAATGGTCTGGGCATTTTTAGGCCCGCTTGTCGGGGCTTTGATCCGTCCGATCGGCGGATGGTACGCGGATAAGATCAACAGTGGTTCTAAGGTAACGACGTGGAGCACGGTTGTTCAGGTCATTGCGGCTTTAGGTGTGGCTTATTTTATCGTGAAAGCTAAAGCGATGGCAACACCTGAAACATATTGGTGGCCATTTTTTAGTTTATTCATGGTGTTATTTGTGGCGACCGGTGTTGGGAATGGATCGACCTTTCGCAGTATTCCTTATATCTTCCCGAAAGAGTTGGCTGGGCCGGTTTTGGGATGGACATCAGCGATCGCCGCTTATGGCGCGTTCATTATTCCGATCGTCTTCGGTCAGCAGATCAAGGCCGGCCATGCGGAATATGCTTTATACGGCTTTACTATTTATTATGTGATCTGCTTATTCTTGAATTGGTATTATTATGATCGTAAGAATTCAGGCATTAAGTGTTAGTTTGTGGTAAATTATCTTTGTTATGATAAAGCCACAAATTATTTCGATCAATATCTCAAAAGGCGGAGTTCCCAAGCTTCCCATTCCTTCTGTTCGCATTTCTTTTGCCGGATTAGAAGGTGACGGCCATAATCATGCCAAGCATAACACGCCGCTTCAGGCTGTTTGTCTTCAAGACATCGAAAAATTAAAAGAGCTCAGTCAAGGCGAGTATACGTTAGTCCCCGGACAAGCCGGGGAGAATTTGACTGTTGAGAACTTGTATGTCAATAGCCTTGCTTTGGGGACCATTCTTGAATTCTCCAGCGGAGTTGTCCTTGAGATCACGAAAATAAGAAAACCGTGTTATGTGATGGATGTCCTTCATCCCCAATTACAATTAGACGCACTCGGCCGGCATGGGATGTACGCGAAAGTTTTGAAAGAAGGCGTGGTTAATGTTGGGGAAGAGATCAATGTCCTTAAATCGAATATTATTAATGTCTAGAGTTTTTATTTTTTCCGGTAATTAATTCTTCAAAAACGCCGCGTGCTTTTAGCCCGAGCGTTTGTCATTTATCCCGATATCCTTTCTAATCGGTGAACCCACCAATCATTTAGATATTAATTCCATTTAATAGGCTTGAAGAATTATTAAAAAATTACTCTGGGACCCTGCTTTGGTTTGATCAATATGAACTATGACATTCATAAAAGAACAGTTAAAGAATGCGTAGAAATTCAGTCAAGCGTATAAAACCGAGATTTTAGAGTCGGCCCAATTTCCTGGAACAAAGCTTTGTTCCTAATTAAACACCGCCCTGTCCTGACGGTACTGTTGAGACAGGGCGCTTACTTTTATCAAACACTACGTAGAAAAAAGTCAATAGAAAGGGGGAGGAGATCCTTTACGGTTCACGGATTTGATGGCTTAATATCAACATATGAAAAAAATGACAATGACAGTATTGATCGCAGTTCTTTTAGCCTTTCCCGGCATTGCGTTAGCTTTTAATTTTGAGGGATTGCCCTTTACAAATAACTCCGCAGAACGATTTGATCTGGGTGGTTATTATAAAACATATTCACTCGGTAGCGTGATAGGCGGGCCAACGGCTAACAATAGCTTGGGCTACGCCAGCCGATTTGAACTGGCCGAAACGACAACCCTTTCTCAAGTTTTGTTTGATATGAGCCTTTCAAGTTATGGGGAGCATAGTGCTAATGTTGGTGTCGATTTTTATTTTAAAATTTATGAAGGAGACACTTTTTATCACGATAGCCAGGATCTTATTCCCAATCTCAATAATCTTTTGTTCCAATCCCAGCCCGTGAGTTTAAGATTTGATATAGACCTCATAAAAGATGATGGGCTTATTTATTATAAACAAGGTCAAAGTCTTTTTAGTTTAAAAAGCGATGTAAATATCACTTTGGAGCCGGGGGTCTATTGGTTGGCTTTTGAGCGTAATTATGGCGACAGTATGGATTCGGGGAGATTTTTATCGGTAAAAGTTGAAACCGTTATTGCTCCTCCCCAACAGGGCGGGAAAAAATACATCTATCAATAAAGAGAGTATAAATGTCTTACCTAATTAAAAAACCAATTATTTTAGTAATGGTCTTGTTGGGATTTTCTCTTTGGGTTGAGGCCACCTACAGCGATGAAGCGGCTTTTGAGGAAATTTGTATACGCCCGGGGGTGCTTCCTTCTATTGATGGCAATAAGATTGTTTATACCTATAGTCCTGCCGATGGCAGTCCGGCCCTTGTCTATTTGTATGATTTGGGTTCCAACGGCCGCTACGATGGCGTTGAGAATGATCTACAAGAAGGCGATTTCTTGATCGCGGGGGGGGCTGAGTATTCTCAATATGACCCTGTTATTTCCGGTAATAAGATTATTTGGCGCGACTATCAAGATGGTTATTATCAAGTTTTTCTTTATGATCTAGGTTCTAACGGCCGGTATGACGGCGTCGGAAACGATCTGCAAGAAGGGAAATTTCAGTTAACTCATGACCCAAGCACCAAATATCATCCGAATATTTCGGGCAACAGGATCGTTTGGTATGACAAGCGAAACGGTAACTATGACATTTATTTATACGATTTAGGGGCCAATGGCCGTTATGACGGCGCGGCTAATGACTCTCAAGAAGGAGAAGTTCAGATCACAACTGATCCCAACAGTCAATTTGCCTCTGCCATTAGTGGCGACAAAATTGTCTGGCAAGATTATCGAGAGAACGGCCGTTATGATGCGTATATGTATGATTTAGTCCAAGGCAAAGAATTTCAGATAACTAGTCAAGCGCACCATTATAACGTTGATATTTCGGGCAATAAAATCGTTTATGAATATGAAATAGATGGGTTTCGCAATATTCGCGTGTATGATCTAGGTTCTAATGGCCGCTATGACGGCGCAGGAAATGACCCGCAAGAAAGCGAATTCCAAATCACGAGCGATCCCAGTTATCAGTATGAGCCTTCCATTTCCGGCAATAAAATTACGTGGTATGAACGTCGGGATTGGACTTACGATGGTCGCTATGATATCTATGTTTATGATTTGGGCCCCGATGGCCAAGGCGGCACAGCGGATGATCTGGGAGAAGTGAAGTTAACCGCAGGCGTGTTTAACAATTATTTTCCTCAGATTTCAGATAACAAGGTTGTTTATTACCACGATGGCTCGATTTACCTGGTCGATCTTGGCACGGACCAACCCCAAGGTGGCGATGGCGGCAAGAAAAAGATCGAGCAAAGGTAGTGAAGTAGTTTTTATTGAAGCGATTGTTTTTAGATTTATCAATAAAAAAGCACGTTCTTGCAAAAGGCGTGCTTTTTAATTTTTCAAGAGAATATAAAAAACTTTTCCTCTTTCAAACTTTCCCTTGTCCATTTCTTTTGCCCGTGTATACTATCGACCTATGGCACTTATTAGTTTACAGGAAATTTCTATCGCTTTCGGTGGGCCTTTAATCTTCGACAAATTAAGTTTACAGTTGGAGGCAGGGGAACGTGTCGCTCTTTTGGGCCGTAATGGTGCCGGGAAAACGACTTTGATGAAAGTGATCGCCGGGCACATCGGTTCAGATGAGGGGCTCGTCGTCCGTCAACAAGGATTGGAAGTCACGCATCTTCCGCAGGAGATCCCGTCGGATATTGAAGGTAATCTCTTTGATATCGTTGCCTCTGGCCTTGGCAAACGCGGTGAGCTTTTAAAAGATTACCATCATGTGAGCCATCGGCTGCATACGGAACATACTCCGGAATTAATGCGTGAGCTTGATCGTGTTCAATCGGAATTAGACCGTACGAATAGTTGGGATACTAATGCTCAGGTTGAACTTGTCCTTTCGCAGATGAAGCTTGATCCGGAAAGTGAATTCAAGAATCTATCCGGAGGACAAAAACGCCGCGCGCTTTTAGCTCGGGCGTTGGTCATCCATCCCGACATTCTTTTACTTGATGAGCCAACGAACCATTTGGATATTGATTCGATCGATTGGTTAGAAGGATTTTTGAAAGATTATTCAGGGACAGTCCTTTTTGTCACGCATGACCGGATGTTCCTGCGGCATCTAGCGACGAGGATCGTGGAACTTGATCGAGGGAAAATTTTTAGTTGGCGCTGCGATTATGAAACATTTCTAGAGCGTAAACAAATGGCTCTTGATAATGAAGCCGTGCAGCGCAGTGAATTTGATAAGCGTTTAGCAGAGGAAGAAGTTTGGATCCGTCAGGGTGTTAAAGCTCGGCGCGTGCGAAATGAGGGACGTGTTAAAGCGCTTCAGAAAATGCGGGAAGAAAAGAAGCGTGAACGTCAGATCGAGGGCAAGGTCAATATGAAGGCGATCGAAGCGGAACGATCGGGACATTTAGTTATTAAGGCGGCTAATGTCGGCCATTGGTATGGCGACAAATGTTTATTTAAGAATTTCTCGACGAATATTATGCGCGGCGACAAGATCGGCGTGATCGGCGCCAACGGTTCCGGAAAAACAACGCTTTTGCGTGTGTTGTTCGAGCAGATGTTGCCCCTTCAGGGCAAATCTCGTTTAGGGACAAATATTGAGATCGCCTATTACGATCAGTTGCGTGAACAATTAGATGAAAATAAAACGGTCATTGAGAATATTTGCGGCAACAGCGATTCGATCATGATCAACGGTAAAGCTCGTCACATTATCGGCTATATGCAGGATTTTCTTTTTTCACCGGACCGCGCGCGCACGCCGGTCAAAGTTCTCTCCGGCGGAGAACGAAATCGATTATTGCTCGCGCGGCTTTTTACGAAACCGTCAAATGTTTTGGTGATGGATGAGCCGACTAATGATCTCGATATTGAAACATTAGAATTATTGGAAGAACTCCTCGCGAATTATGCCGGAACGCTGATATTAGTCAGTCACGACAGGGCTTTTTTAAATAATGTTGTCACCAGCACGATCGTTCTAGAAGGCGATGGAGTTATCAATGAATATCCCGGCGGATATGATGATTGGTTAAGCCAAAAACCGCAAAAGGCTGCTGAAGTTAAGGAAAAGAATATCAAAAAAGAGCAATATGAAGAATCGGTTAAAGAAAAAAAGGCTTCAAACCGCAAACTATCCCACAAAGAAGAGCAAGAACTTGCTTCCCTGCCGTTAAAGATCGAAAAATTAGAAACAGAACAAGATGAGATCTACAATCTAATGGCCGACCCCGCATTCTTTCAAAACCCTCCCGCTGAGATCATCAAGGTAAAAGAAAAGCTAGAAAAGATTGAAGACGAACTTCTGAAAACTTTCGAACGTTGGGAGTTGTTAGAAGGGTCAAAAGAGAAATAATGCCGTTGTTTTGATGTGTTTGTTTAGCTGATAGAGAGGTTCGACGAGATGCGTCCTGTGTCATTGCGAGGCCGCTTTTTGGCCGAAGTCCCTCGACTTCGCTCGGGATGGTGAGCAAGCCCGATTTATCGGGTGCGCCGAACCACAATCTTTTATGCTAAAAAGATCGCTTCGTCGTTGAAGAAACCATCTCATCTCGCGATGACACAATGGAAAAACATCAAAATTCCCTCTGTGAACAGTTGCGTTTTGATCTTTATTGCCTCTTGATGTCTCTGTTATACGATGTTATACTTTCTTCAAAGAAAGAAGAGGTGAGTATGAATATCTTAAAAGCTTATCGATTACCCAAAACACTGGTTGACCGGCTGGTGTCTTTGTCTCGTGAAACTCATCGAACTGAGAAATATTACGTAGAAGAAGCTCTGCGTCAATATTTAGAAGAGCATGCCGATGCCCAGCTTGCCAAAGACCGTTTTAATGATCCTAAAACGAAGATCATAACCAGTAAAGAAATGCGAGCGCGCTTAGGTGTATAAAGTTTCTTATTTAGACAGCGTCGAAGATGATTTGAGGAAATTGGATAAACCCATTCAGAAGCGAATTATAAATAAAATTGAGCAAGTTCTTGCGAAAGATCCAAAAGGTTTAGGGAAAGCTCTTTCAGGAGTATTCAGCGGATTGTGGCGTTATCGAGTGGGTGACTATCGGATCATTTATAAGATTGCCGAACAAGAAATTTTGATTATTATTGCCAGGATCGGCCATAGAAAAAATGTTTATCGGTTGTAAAATTAACGTAGAGACGCGGCATGCCGCGTCTTTACGGTTTATGGATTTATTTTTGATCCTTGCGGATCAAATCCAAGTGAACGCAGTTTCGGAGCGCAGAGCGCTGTGACAGCAACGACTAGCAATGTGACAACTCCGCCTGTCCAGACGCAGGGGATGACGCCGATCCAGCTTGCGACGAGTCCGCTTTCGAATGCTCCGAGTTCATTTGAGGCACCGATAAAGATCCAACTGACCGCTGATATCCTTCCGCGCATATGATCCGGAGACAATAATCGCACGATCGATCGTCGGATCACCATGCTTACTCCATCAAAGATCCCGCTTAAGGTCAGGGCGATCAAAGATAAAATAAAATTTTTTGAGAAAGCAAAAACAATAATGCTTAAGCCGAATCCGGTGATGCAAAAGAGAAGATTTCTTCCGGCATGTTTAATGGGTGGTTTGTGGGTTGACCACAGCATGATGAGCAGTGCGCCGGCTGCTGGAGCCGCGTTTAAGATCCCCAAACCTTTTGCCCCCACATGAAGAATGTCTGTGGCAAAGATCGGTAATAACGCCATAGTTCCGCCGAATAAGACGGCAAAAAGATCGAGCGCCATTGATCCGACGAGAGCTTGTTCTTTAAAAACAAAATGAAGCCCCATGGAAATACTCTTAAAGATCGATTCGCCATGCGGGATCTTTATTTGCGGTTTTGGTGAAATGATGAATGTGCACATCCAAGATAATGCAAAGATCCCGGCGAGGATAAAATATGTTGTAGAAGCGCCGAAAAGTTCATAAGAGAATCCAACGAGAGCCGGACCGATGATCGAACATGACAGCCAAGCGCTGCTGATCCACGAAGCGGCATTGACAGTTAATTCTCTTGGGACAACTTGCGCTTCAAAGGCAGTCGAGGCTGGATCGGAAAATCCCCGGGCGATCCCTGCCAGAAAAACAACGGAAAAAAGCAGGGCGACTTTGTTGGGAGAGTTTTGAAGAGAAATGACTGCTAAAAGGATCCCGCAGAGAATAGAAACGGCGCGTGTGATCAAAAGAATCTTTCGCCGGTCAAATTTATCGGCAACATATCCGCCGAATAAAGACAGCGAAATAGCCGGGATCGCTTCGACTAATCCTAAGATCCCTAAAGATAAAGCGCTTTTTGTTAATTGATAGATCTGAAAACCGATAATAACCGCAACCGCCCGGTTGGCGAGGGTAAAGAATGCCGTCGACCCGATAAAATAACGGATCTCGGGGATCTTAAGGGCGGTAAAAGAATATTTTTCAGATGATGTGATTGTCATGTCCAATATAATATCGCATAATCCGTGATAGGCACGATTTATTATTAATAGCGGTTGAATGCCATTTTGTGTCATTGCGAGCGCTTTTTGCGAAGCAATCTTTTTATGAGATTGCTTCGCAAAAAGCGCTCGCCCTGGCCTGCCAGATATTTGTTTTTTCCTAACCAGGGCAGGCAATGACACTCAACGCGAAAGTCATAATTGAGATATTGTGTTATTTTTGCATCTATAAATTATTTTTAGATTCCCGCTTGCGCGGGAATGACAATAATTGTGAAATCGAGTACAAAAAGAAATCGTGCCTTTTAGGATACTTTGTGTTACACTTCCTGCGTAGTTGCAACGCACGAAGCTAGTTTCATACTCGCAGAAGGGCAATGAATTTGAGAATTAAGATAATTCTATTGTTCCTATCAATTTCCCTTCTCATTGGATTGAGTGTTGTTCTCGCCCAAGATACGAGCGGTTTAACAACAGAGCTTCAGAGTTTTTCGGCGCTCAATAATAGCCAAAAGGATACGATTCTTGGTTCTATGGGTTTGCCGAGCGCGTCGAGTTTCTCCCTTGCAAAGATCGTCGCTTGCTTGATCTTCAACGGGATCGGATTTGTCGCGTTTGTTTATGGAAAGAAAGAAAAGATCTTTCCGCCTCTTGTCACCGGGATTGCCCTCATGGGATATCCGTACTTTGTCAATGATACGTTCTGGCTCTTTGTCATTGGCTTGGGGTTGACGGCGTTGCTGTATTTTTGGAGAGACTGAGGACTTTTACGTTTAACATCATAATAAAGGAGCAAGAAAGAATGTCTAAGCAAGTCATCACATTTCATTATGAACTTAAAGGTGAAAAAGGGGAGATAGTTGATTCTTCAAAAGGCGCAGAACCGCTTTCTTTTTTGGAAGGTTCTCATCAAATTATTCCCGGCCTTGAGGATGTGCTTTTGTTGTTGAAAAAAGATGAAGCAAAAAATGTCAAAGTCCCATATCAGGATGCGTATGGCGCGTATGATCAAACTCTTGTCGCTCAAGTTCCCCGGACACAGTTTCCAACGGAAGAAATAAAAGCCGGCGACATGTTCCAGATCCAAAAAGAAGGCATGATGCGCACCGTTACGGTTGTGAATGTTTCTGAGAGCATGGTCACGATCGACGCGAATCATCCGATGGCAGGTAAAGACTTAGATTTTTGGGTCCAGATCGTGGAACGCCGTGACGCAACGGAAGAAGAACTTTCGCACGGACATGTGCATGGGCCGCATGGGCATGCGCATTGATAATTCGTGATAGGCATGAATTGTTAATAAAAAATAAATGAAAAATAGTAAGAAGTATGAAGTAAATAGTAAAAAGAGTGTCCAAAAGATATAGACGTGTTTTCGTGGTATTTTCTTCTTACTTTTTACTTCCTACTTTTTACCCAACAAGGATTATAATATGGAACAATCGAACAACAGTTTTTATGGGCTCGGCATTGCGCCGAAAATTATTGAGATCTTGGATCAATTGAAATTCAAGGTTGCGACACCGATCCAGCATCAAGCGATCCCGCTTGGGCTTGAGGGAAAAGATGTTTTAGGGATCGCGCAGACAGGAACCGGCAAAACAATGGCGTTTGCTATTCCGACGATCCAGCGGCTCGCGCAGAATACTAAAGACCGGGCGCTCGTTGTCGTTCCGACGCGTGAACTTGCTATTCAGGTCGATGAAAGTTTTACCAAGATCGCCAGGCCTTATGGCATTCGAACGGCTGTTTTGATCGGCGGGGATCCGATGGTCAAGCAGTTAAGGGCTCTTTCGGCGCATCCGCGTGTTTTGATCGCGACTCCTGGACGATTGCTTGACATTATGGAACAGCGAAGAGTGAATCTAAATGATGTGAAGATCTTGATCCTAGATGAAGCAGACAGAATGTTTGATATGGGATTTTCAGATCAGATCGAAATGATCTTGAAATCTGTTCCGAAGGACCGTCAAACCCTTTTGTTCTCTGCGACGATGCCGGCTGCGATTTTGCATGTCGTTAAACGTCATATGCGTATCCCGGTTTCGGTTGAGATTGCTCCGACGGGAACAACGTCAGCGCATGTCACACATGAATTGTTTATTGTTAAAAATGAGATGAAAAAGGTTCTCTTGGATAAACTGCTCGCAAAATACCGCGGGTCAGTTCTTTTATTTTCTAGAACAAAGATCGGCGCGCATCGGATCGCGGGTGGTTTGCGTCAATCTGGGCATAGTGCTGCCGAGATCCATTCGGATCGGTCATTGTCTCAGCGTCGGGAAGCTTTGGAAGGATTTAAACGAGGGAAATATCGGGTCCTTGTTGCCACTGACATTGCCTCCCGCGGGATCGATGTTAAGGGGATCGAATTGGTTGTTAATTATGATCTTCCGGATGAAACAGAAAACTATATTCATCGCATCGGCAGAGCTGGCCGAGCCGGTGTTGCAGGGCATGCCGTTTCTTTTGCGATGAGCGATCAAAAAGAAGATGTTCTAAGGATCGAGCGGCTTATTAAAGCATCTCTTCCGGTTTCAAAACATCCGGATGTTCCATCTGCTGAATTTGATCGATTCTCGTCATCATCTAATGCCGGCCGCAGTAGTTCTCGCAGCGGAACATGGAAAGCTAGAAGGCCCACTTTCCGAAGAAGAAGATAAGAATTTTTACATATAAAGTAGGGACAGACACCACTTTTCGGCGATTTTCGCGGAAAGTGGTGTCTGTCCCTACTTTTTTTTGCAAAAAGATCTTTTGTCGGATATACTTTCACTGAAGATCGGAATTAAGCCACGGAACAAAGGGAAACCTTTAAATTGCCGTGGCTTTTTTATTTATAAGTAAGAAGGAGGGGAAAAATGCTTAGCGCTTACAGGGTTGAACGACGAAAATTCAAGCGATTGCAGGTAAGTTTATCCGTTCTTTGCCGGGTGATGTGGCCGTGGGATCTGATCGAGCGGACGCAAGGCTCGGAATTTGAAACGGAAGCCTCTGATATCAGCTTATTAGGAATGGCATTATTATCACGACAGAACTTTCCGGTTGGCACTAAGCTTTTTCTAAAAGTTATTATTTTTGAGTTCAATGGTCAATCTGATGTGAGATTTCATGAGGCGGTAATCCTTTATGGAAGGATCCGATCGATCGGGGTCTTGAGTGATGGGCGTTTTCGTCTTGGAATGTGTTTTGAAGATATGGATGCTTTTAAAAAGAGGGCTATTGAGGATATCTTTGAGTCGAGTTTGCGTTATGAAGCAAGGATCGAAGGCGAAATGTCGATCTAAGGAAACGCTTGCTCTTGTTTTCTTAAGATCATCAGGTATACTTTCATTATAGGCAACATTGTTCTTTATAAATATTTCTCGATAATAGCAAACTTGGGGAAACCCAAGGACCCCTGAAATCAGGGGATTTGTTGAGCGCAAGATGTCCCGTGCCTGTCCTATATTTAATGA
>CAYGEE010000041.1:0-17627 GCA_964348765.1 uncultured Planctomycetales bacterium
ACCAATGCCTGCAAAGAAAAAAGCAAAGAAAAAAACAGCTAAAAAGAAATAAGATCTCAAATAAATAATAAAAAACCCTCTAAGATATTTAGAGGGTTTTTTATTTTATTCCGCCGAATACCCCAACAAGATCACCAATCCACCGGAAAATAATCTTTGAGGAACTTCCCGCACCAATGTTTTCCCGTCAATATCCCGTCGAAGAACGGGTCACAAACTCGCGCGGCACCATCGACAATATCAAGGGGGGGCTGAAAATCATGCATCTCTTGTTTGCGAAGAGACAACGTTAAAGGATCTTCATCCGTCACCCATCCGGTATCCACAGCATTCATAAAGATCCCGAAATTCACTAAGTCGCTCGCCGATGTATGTGTCAGCATGTTAAGCGCAGCCTTTGCCATGTTCGTATGCGGATGACGATCCGTTTTCGTGAACCGATGGAACTTTCCCTCCATCGCCGAAACATTAACGATATGTTTTTTGCCGGTATTATCGCGTTTCATCATCGCTGATAATTTATTGCACAACACAAAAGGTGCGATCGCATTGACCAATTGCAGTTCGATCATTTCGGAAGTTTGGATCTCTCCCAACCGCAGCCGCCAGCTGTTCATTTCGCGAAGATCTACTTGCTGAAGGTCCGCATCGAGTTTCCCTTGCGGAAAAACTTTTTCAGCGGAAAGTGTTTGATCGTGGACATAAGGAATCTGCGAAAGCGCGGCGGATGAGCTTAATCCCATCGCCGGCATTTTTCCGTTCCAAGACAGCGTCAGAGCCTTATCGGTTGCCGTTAACGGCTGATCAACTTGCAGCCGTCTTTTACATTCTTCGAACGGCCGCAAAAGCGCCTGGACACTTTCGGTCAAATTTTCAAACGGCAATGATTCATTGGCCATCAGATGCGCGTAAAATCCCGGCGGGCGGCGCACCGTCTGCGCGGCGTTGTTGATCAAAAGGTCTAATCGATCATATTTCTGTTCAATGTAATTACAAAATATCTCTACACTGGGCGTATGACGAAGATCTAATCCGTAAATATGAAGTCTGTCCTTCCAATCTTGAAAATCTTTCTCGCGCGAATAACGAAGCGCGGAATCAACGGGAAAACGGGTGGTGGCGATCACCTTCGCTCCGGCACGAAGCATCATCAAAGACGATTGATAGCCGATCTTTAAACGTGACCCGGTAATGAGCGCGACTTGTCCGGCCAGTGACGCCGTTTGAAAACGTTTGGCATAATTAAACTCCGCGCATTTCGGGCACATCGAATCATAAAAAAAATGGACTTTTTTAAAATCAGTTTTACAAACATAACAACTTCCCGGATTTATTAACTCAGATTCCTTAAACCGTGACTGCCCATTTGCATCCGTGATCTGCAAGGGTGCTGTAAAAACAACCGCCTCTCTCGCACTGCGAATACCCGTTGCTGCACGGGCGCGGCGTTCATGTTCAACGATCTTCTGCCTCTTTAATTGCGAACGATGTTTTTTCCTGATACGGATCTCATCACGATCCGGCCGAGAGATCTGGCCAGCCGCAACCAAAAGAGCAACCCTTAGATCATGAGGTAAATGAGCAAGCTCACTGCTATTTTTAACCAAATCTTGTAAGGTCAAAATACAATCCCGGATCCTTTCCTGGGAATATTTCGGTGCCTCGATCTTTGGTGGTTTATTTATTCCTGACATTTTATTCTCTTTGTTTTTAGTTTATTTCTTTTGTTCACCGAGGAATCGAAACCGCGGGATCTTCTTGCCATTAACCTCAACTGTTTCTGTAAACATCTTCAAAGGCCGCACCCACAAAGACTCTTTTCCAAATTCTGTTTCATAAAGCGCTTTATAAACAACCAAAAGCTCGAGCGTCTCCGAGTGATGCGCAACGCCGATCACTTCATAGCGTTTACCTTTATAATGTTCGTAAAGACCCAATAGAATATTTTTCATATTAAAAATTAAAATGTGACCACACTTAAATCCGTGTCATTGCGAGGAGCTTGAAAATTTTAATACTCGCAGCGACGAAGCAATCTTTTAAAAGATTGCTTCACCCCTGCGGGGGTTCGCAATGACACATAATATTAATCCTTAAACGCGTTAATCACACTGACAAACACACTCCCATATCGCTCTAACTTCTGCGCGCCGACACCAAAAACTTGTGAAAATTGTGACGTTGTCCGCGGCCGTCGCTGGCACATATCGATCAATGATTTATCAGAAAAAATAATATACGGCGGAACGCCTTGCTGGTCCGCTAATTGTTTACGTTTCTCGCGAAGCTTCTCAAAAAGCTCCTCACTGTAAACAGATTCTATCTTTTTAGCGATCACTTTCGGTTGAGATAATTCCAAAGCAAGTTTATGACCGTTAAATTTCCGTTTATTACTTAAAATCTCATAAGAATTCTCATTCAAACTCAAAACGCCATATTCCTCTTCTTTATCAATAAGATCATCAAGAAGGAATTGCTGGACCAAATGCTGCCATTGTTTAACGGACAAATGTTTTCCGGCGCCGAAACTGCGGCAATCCTGATGATCATAACTTAAAACTTTCTCAGACTCACTGCCTCTTAGCACATTGATAATGTGCAAAGCCCCAAAACGCTCTCCTGTTTCATTCACACAATTAAGGAACTTTACGGCCTCAGCGCTTAGATCAACTAATGGCACCGCGGGATTGACGCAATTATCACATAATCCGCAATTTTTGACTTGATAATCTTCGCCAAAATAAGTGATCAACGGAATACGGCGGCATTGAAGGCTTTGAGCATAAGCGATGATCGTATTTAAATGTGCGGTCGCAACTTTTTTCTGGTCCAAATCTGTTTTTTGATCAATAAAATAACGGATCTTCGCCCCATCGCCGGGTGAGAACAACAACAAACAATGTGACGGCAACCCGTCACGGCCGGCACGGCCGGTCTCCTGATAATAAGATTCGATATTCTTAGGCAGATCATAATGGATAACGAATCGGACATTGGGTTTATTGATCCCCATGCCGAAGGCGATCGTCGCGACCATGATCGGAACATCATCACGGATAAAAAGCTCCTGATTCTTATGACGGATCTCATCACTTAATCCCGCGTGATACGGCAAGGCTTTAAAACCAAAATGATTAATGTCTTTTGTCAGATCGTCGACCTGTTTTCGAGAAAAACAATAAATGATCCCGCTTTGGCCTTTGAACTTCTCCAAAAAATCGATCGTCTGGTCCGTCGCACGGTTCTTAGCAATCACTTCATAAAATAAATTATCCCGATTAAAACTCGCGATCATCTCCCGAGGCGATCTTAATTGCAAATTCATAATAATATCTTTGCGCACCTGTTTCGTCGCGGTCGCCGTCACTGCTAAATAAACCGCATGCGGGAATAAAGGACGGATATCTTTAAGCCGGCGATACTCTGGGCGAAAATCATGCCCCCATTCGGAAATACAATGCGCTTCATCGATCGTGATGCAATCAACCCTTAATGCCGATAGCATCGCAAGAGTTTCTTCTTTAAAAAGTGTTTCCGGCGCGCAAAAGAATAACTTCGTTTTCCCCGATTGGATTTTCGCTTTGTTCTCGACATATTCCTCGACGGTCAAAGAACTATTTAAAAGTTCAGCCGGAACACCCAAAGCTTTTAATTGACTGACCTGATCTTTCATAAGGGAAATTAAAGGGGAAACAACAACCGTGATCCCCTCAAGCATCAGCGCGGGGATCTGATAGCAGATCGATTTCCCTCCGCCGGTCGGCATGATCAACAGCGTATCCTTTTTCTCAAGGATCCCATCAATACATTTTTCCTGTAACGGCCGGAAAGATTTATAGCCGAAAACTGAGGCTAAAATATTCAACTTATTATTATTTATCGTTTGAGTCATCTTAAACCTTTCGAAAAATCTAAAATAATTTAAAAATTTAAGGTGGTGCCAATTTGTCACCACATCCCTTGAAGTCACAAAATGTGACTTCAAGATCAAGAATCAGTATCAATTTTCATAAAAAATCCCCTTTCGTGCTAATGGTTAAAAGGGGAAATCGGCTAGAGGGAATACGGAAAGCATATTACTATTGAATGTGTTTCTTAGCAAATTATTTCTCCCGATCGCAGCAAAGATTCCGTTGACATGGCTTCCGTGGACGTTTAGAATCGAGGACAAATTATATTTTCTAACTTTTTAGGACCTTTATGATCATCACAACAACACAATCAAGCGACGATTATCAGCTTTTAGACAGCGGCGACAGCGAGAAATTAGAACGCTACGGACAGATCACCATTTCCCGTCCCGACCCACAGGCATTATGGCCAAAGAAATTAAGTCATGGTGAATGGCAAAAAGCCGATGCTTTCTTTAACCGAAGCTCAACGGACGCCAGCTGGCAAACACGCCACAAAATACCCGACGATTGGACGATACAATTTGATGATCTGCAGTTTTTGATCAAACTCTCAGCCTTTAAACACACCGGGATCTTCCCGGAAAATCAGCCGCAATGGCAATGGATGCGCGAAAAGATCACACAAGCCAAACGACCCATCAGCGTTTTAAATCTCTTTGGATATACCGGTGGCGCAACGTTAGCCTGCGCGCAGGCCGGGGCGAATGTCTGTCATGTCGACGGATCGAAAGTGGCGATCAATTGGGCTAGAGAAAATGCAAAATTATCACAGCTTGAAAATAAACCAATCCGCTGGATCGTTGATGATGCCAGGGCATTTGTTAAACGGGAAATAAAACGTGACCGAAAATATGATGCAATTATTATGGATCCACCTGCTTTTGGGCACGGACCGGAACGGGAATTATGGAAGATCGAAGATAACCTTCTGCCGCTTCTTATAGATTGTCAAAAAATCCTATCCGACAAACCTCTCTTTTTTCTCATCAACGGCTACGCCGCCGGATATTCCGCGATCGCTTACGCGAATAATCTGAAATATCTTTTTGGAGAACAAGGGAAACTCGAGATCGGCGAAGTAACGATCGCGCACGCTAAGGATAATCGGCTTCTGCCTTGCGGCATCTTCGCGCGATGGTCGAGTGATTAGTGGTTTTAGTGGGATTTTGTGGAATTTAGTGGTAAAAATCTGACTTCTAGCTTCTAGCTTCTAACCTCTTATTATGTTTTACTCTTTCCCTCAAGCAAAACTCCACCAGGCGTATCCAAACACTTCACCATCGGATTATTATCAGCAAAATACCTAAACGACCATTCCGACGGGAAAAGAATGACCCTTCGTTTCTGGTCATCAACACCCAGCGCCGCGCCCGACGACAGACGTTCGCCGATAGCGGCATCATCCAGGGATGAATCGACCCAGCGCAAGATCTTCCAAGGCATCATATCTAAACTTGATTCAACCTTATATTCATCCTTTAACCGATACTGCATAACCTCAAACTGCAATGGCCCGACGGCACCCAAAAGAGGCGTCGGGGAATTTGAATTGCGAATCGTAAATGCCTGAACAATATCTTCGGCTAACAAATGCTCAATGCCTTTACGGAAAGATTTATAACCCGAAGAAACCGAATTCTGCAAATATGCAAAACATTCCGGCGCGAAACGCGGGATCTCGTCATAAATAAGCTCAGAATCCGTACTGATCGTGTCGCCGATCCGAAAATCCAGTTTTGTGACAAAGCCGATAATGTCGCCGGGAAAAGCTTCACTGACCACTTCTCTATCGCGGCCGAACAAGTTGTACGAATCCGAAATGCGGATCTCTTTTTCGCTGCGCGCATGAAATACTTTCATATCACGATAAAATTTCCCTGAACAAACACGAGCAAAAACAACACGGTCGCGATGAAGCGGATTCATATTCGTCTGAACTTTAAAAACGAATGCAGAAAAATGCGGATGATCCAAGGGAATCACGCCGTTTCGTGTTTTTCTCGGCGTTGGTTCTGTTGAAAAATCCAGAAAGCCTCTTAATAAAAATTCAACCCCAAAATTATTCGCAGCACTTCCAAAGAACACGGGCGTTGTTTTTCCTGCACGCACCGCCGCCAGATCAAATCCGCCGTGCGCTCCGTCAAGCATACCTAATTCTTCAACAATTTCACGATATGTTTGCTCATGCAACATATTTTTAACAAACGGATCCGACAGATCATGCACGGAAACCGGCGCTTTATACGCGCCGCCGGGGACACGTTCAAAAAGATGCACTTCTTTTTTAACGCGATCATAAATTCCTTTAAACTCCGGACCATTTCCAAGCGGCCAATTCACAGGAAAAGCATGAAGATTTAAAACTTTCTCTAATTGATCGATCAACTCAAGCGGTGACAGTGATGGCCGGTCAAGTTTATTCATAAATGTAAAGATCGGGACACCGCGCTTTCTGCAGATCTCAAAAAGCTTGATCGTCTGACTTTGGATCCCTTTACCGGCGTCAATGACCATGATCACTGCATCAACCGCGATCAGCACGCGATAGGTATCTTCCGAAAAATCTTTATGCCCTGGGGTGTCGAGCAAATTAAGGCGAAAATCATCATAATAAAATTGCAAAACGGTCGATGAGATCGAGATCCCGCGCTTTTTCTCAAGCTCCATCCAGTCGGAAGCTGTTTCCCGCTGTTTCTTTTTGGCTGTAACCGAACCCGCAAGATCCAAAGCTCCGCCGTATAACAGAAGTTTTTCTGTTAATGTCGTTTTACCCGCGTCGGGATGCGAAATGATCGCAAACGTCCGCCGGCGTGAAGCCTCATTTAGGATCTCATCACTCATATATATTTATTAAAATAAAAATTAAAAATCGAATGGAATGAAGATATCGCACTCGGGATGGGATTGCAAGGAAATTCCTTGAAAGACCATAGATAATAGACCAGAGACCACATACTTCTGACTTCTAACTTCTAACCTCTAGCTTCTACCCTCTCATTTCTTATATCCACAATGCTCATCGCCAGGCCACGACTCACCTCGCGACAATTTATCACGGATCGGGACACAAACAAGATCTTTGCCCGAGACTGTTTTCCATTTCCCAAACCGCCGGTCATAAACATTGCAAAAATATTTTCCGTTAGGATTTTTGCGAAGATTTTCACAAGGATCTTCTAATGCCCCGCAACAAGCACCGCACATCGTACAGCGAGCTTCCCATTCTTTCTCTTTGACAGAAAGCAATTCCTGATAACGATCATGATCAGTCATAGAATATTCACTTGTCTATCCAACCCTTAATGTCATAAATTTTTGATTCTACACCTATTGAATTGATATTAAAATGATTTCATTTGCTATCTCTCTGAAAACGTTTTCTCCAAAACAGTCAAACCTTATTGTTTCGTCTTAATATTATGCTATGTTTTAAGTGCAGTACATCGATAAAGGCAAACTACGGGAAACCGTAGGACGTTCCGTAAAGTCAACCTGAACGGTTGACCACGGAACCACGTGATACCGCCAAAGGCGGTATTTTACGTGGCAAAGCCACGGGTCTTATGGAACACATAAAGACAGCCAGGCTACCGATAACAAAGATTTCATGAAACGGTAGAATAAGCTGAATCCTTCCAAAGATAGCCGGGTTACCGAAAGACAGGTAATCCGGTATTTTTTTTGAAAGGAAGATCATCATGAATAACGAGCATAAACCAAGAAGATTCATCGGGGAATTACTTCTAGAAAAGAATATCATCACCAGAGAACAGCTTGATATTGCCTTGATCAGACAAAAAGAAGTCAATGAAATGATCGGAACAGTCCTTATGGACCTGGGTTTTATCGAACAAGAACCGGTCATTCTGCCGCTGGTTGCCGAGCAGCAAGGCGTTGAATACGTTAATCTACGACAATTAGAAATTCCCCTTGATGTGATCTATAAGATCCCCTTACGTTTTGCGCGCAACAACTTTGTCATTCCGATCCACTTTGGAAATGACACACTGACCGTCGCGCTGAATAGATCCTACGATCTCCTTCTTAAAGATACCATTGAGATCATGGTCGACTGTAACGTTAAGATCGTCCTTGCCAGCAAAAAGGACATCATTGATGCGATCACTAAAAATTATGGGCTTGGAGCCGACACGGTCAAGGGGATGATGGAAAATAAGGATATGAACCGCTCAGAAAACATCGAAGTTTGTGATCTAGACAAAGCAAACAATGAAATGACCATCGGTAAATTCTTTAATGAGGTCCTTTTAGAGGCCTATCATTATCGCGCCTCTGACATCCATATCGAACCTTTTGAAACAAAACTGAGTGTTCGTTATCGTATTGACGGGGTCATGCATCAGATCCCGGTTCCAAAAGAAATTCATTTATTCCGCGATGCCCTTATCTGCCGGATCAAGATCATTTCTAATCTGGATATATCCGAAAGAAGGCTCCCCCAAGACGGACGGTTTCGCATACGTGTCAGCGACATCGAGCTCGACTTAAGAGTTTCTTTTATGCCAACATCATTCGGCGAAAGTGTCGTAATCCGTATTCTAAATACCTCGCGCCTGCTCTCCTTTAATGAATTAGGTTTAAATGACCATGAACGCAAGATCCTCAACGAACACATCAATCGCCCCAATGGGATCATTTTTATTACCGGTCCGACCGGCAGCGGAAAAACAACAACACTATATTCCTGCTTATCGGAGATCAATACCGCAAACAAAAAAATAATTACTCTGGAAGACCCTGTCGAGTATCAATTAAATAATGTTATCCAAATCCATATTAATCCAGCTATCAAGCTCACCTTTGCCAAAGGCCTAAGATCGATCCTGCGCCATGATCCGGATGTCATTTTAGTAGGAGAAGTCCGCGACGTGGAAACCGCGGAGATCGCCATTCAAGTGGCACTTACAGGACATCTTATTTTTTCCACTTTGCATACAAATGACGCTATCGGAGGCGTCAGCCGTTTATTGAATATGGGAATTGAACCCTACCTTATCTCCAGCACCGTCTGCTGTTTTATCGCTCAAAGACTCGTGCGGTTGATCTGTCCGCACTGCAAAAAACCGACTATTTTAACCCCGTTAATGATCAAGAATTTCGATTTTGAAGATGACCCTCAAGAAAATGTCTCAACGTATTTCGGAGAAGGATGCGAAGAATGTAATTTTACTGGATTCAAAGGACGAACAACGATCCTTGAGATCTTTACTATCAATGAAACAATCGCAGACCTGATCGTTAAGAAAGCCAATGCCAATCAAATTAAAACCAAAGCCATTGAACTGGGAATGAAAACTTTGCGGCAAAGCGGCTGGGAGAAGATCAAAATGGGCTTAACAACTCCTGAAGAAGTCATCCGGGTCACGCAAGAAAGATCGCGAAGAAAATAAGTTTAAAAATAACGAATTATAAAAAGTGTCCTCTCTCACAATAATCTCTTATCCGCTTTTTCCCGTCAGTAAAAGTCCATCGAACATACAATGAGCAAGCTTTTCTAAGATCTTCCAAGCACTTTCTTTCCCGCCGCAAAAATCAGGCTCGAGGCAGATCGTGACGAAAGGGGATCTTTCGATGATCTTATCAATAAATGATCGATTTGAAAAACCGGCGGTTAATGATGGTCCATTTGAGAATTCGATCTTATAAAATTCATCGGTCCACGGATACGGCTCGCCTCGCCATTGATATGTAAAATAATCACAATCAATATCAAGCAACACCGGCGCATCATTGATTCCAAACTTGCTCCAACCGACCAAATCCCAAAGCTCTTGATGGTTTTTTAGGATCGGAGTCTGTGAAAATTCTCCCTGATGGGCAAGGATCCCATCGAAACGATTGATCCTAAACATTCTATCCGCATACGCCGGATTAATTGCGTCACTTCGATCGCAAAATGTTAAAACATTCTTAATAATCCTTTCATGCAAAACAAAACTCAACCAATCATCATCTTCAATCTTTAATTTCTTCTCACAAAACCGGAACATCGCCTCAAAACTATCGACCGCTCTAAATTCGCCAAGAATATCTTTTTGAAAATCCAAAGCATCCAAATGCCCGTCGAAGCGGACCATGTTGATGTTCTCATCGATCATGCCGGTCTTACGTGCCAACCAAAGGATCGGGACGACGAAACGATGGTCATCGAAGACAATGACAGGCTTTTCTCCCGTCATGAAAACTTTATAATATTTATGATCACGAATAACGCTAAGGAATTCTTTCATAGGCATTTAAATAAATCCGAAAGCTGATATTTCACATCCCCGCCACAAGCATTCAACGCCCGCAGGATCTTATGCTGAATATTAACCGTCACCGCCCGTCCGGAACGGGCTTTTTGCACTTGCTTAAACGTCAACTGCTCGGAACTGGCTTTGACGAGGTCTTCGTTGGTTAGTCCGCGGTATTTTAGGATGGTGTCGAGGGGTTGGGGTTCTAAAGGCATAGGTTGTTTGATTTAATGACAGATTTTAGGATCATCACAACTTATTATATTTCGTATGCCTCCCCTTCGCCTTTTCCACCGGATACTTCATCGCATTCTTTTTCATTTTGACATCAATAGCCTTAGAAATATCTATCCCAAGGTTATCAGCGAGTTCGAATAAGTAGATCGCCACATCCGCGAGTTCGTCGGAGAGTTCAGCTTTTTCATCTTTTCCATGCTGCTCGACTTCGGCGGGGGATTTCCATTGGAAGTGTTCTAAGACTTCGGACGCTTCGAGAACGAGTGATAACGCGACATCCTTGTGGTTATGGAACTGTTTCCAGTCGCGCTCGTCACGGAATTTGCGGATCTTTTGGGTTATCTTTTTGATATCGCTCATTTTTGAATATTTAGATAATGCAACTCACAAAAATCGTGTCATTGCGAGGAACGAAGTGACGAAGCAACCTTTTTAAAAGATTGCTTCGCTTTGCTCGCAATGACACATAGATCAAAAATTCCCGCAAAACTCTAACTTCTAGCTTCTAACCTCTAACTTCTTACTTTCTACTTCCTACCACATATCTACACAGAATATCCCAGACTCTGCCCCAGCCATCTCTCAACCACCTTCACATCCATCTTTTTTCGCCGCGCATAATCCGACACTTGGTCTTTATTGATCTTCCCCAGCGCGAAATATTTCGCTTCCGGATGAGAAAAATATAATCCGCTCACGGCGGCCGTCGGGGTCATGGCGAAGCTTTCAGTTAATTCAATAGAAGTATTTTTTGTCGCGTCGATCAGATCAAACAACGTTCGCTTTTCTGTATGGTCCGGCTGGGACGGATAACCCGGCGCGGGGCGGATGCCGTCGTATTTCTCGGCGATGATATCTTCCAAGCTTAACGATTCCTTGGGCGAATATCCCCAGAGTTCTTTTCTGACAAGTTCATGCAATGTTTCGGCAAAGGCTTCCGCCAAACGATCAGCGAGGGCTTTGATCATGATACTTTTATAATCATCATGGTCTTTTTCAAAACGTTTCACATGCTCATCGATCCCAATTCCCGTCGTAACAGCAAAACAGCCCAGATAATCTTTTATGCCCGTTGATTTCGGCGCAATACAATCTGACAAAGCGTAATACGGCCGATCGTCTTGCTTGACAGCCTGCTGACGAAGCATATGAAAAGTTTTTAAAACTTTTTCACGTTTATCATCCAAATAAATTTCAATATCATCGCCAACGCTATTCGCCGGAAAGAATCCTGCGACGGCGTTGGCGCGCAGCATTTTTTTCTTAATGATCTCAGAAAGCATCGCTTTGGCGTCAGCGAAAAGCTTCTTCGCCTCTTCACCGATCTTGGGATCATTAAAAATATGCGGATACTTGCCTTTTAATTCCCACGTCGGAAAAAATGGCGTCCAATCGATCCTTTCTACGATCTTTCCCAGATCAAAATCTTTAAAAACTTTCGTTCCTAAAAATGATGGCTTCGCCACGGACGTTTTCTTCCAATCGATCTTTAACCCTTGCCGACGGGCTTCTTCTAAACTTAAAAATTTTATCGCCGATTGATGCGCGGCAAAATCTGTCCGGATCTGATCGTAATCGACATTCGTTTTCTTCACCAAAACTTCTTTAGCTTTAGGATCCATCAACTGCGAGCATACTCCGACGCTGCGTGATGCGTCCTTGACATAAATAACAAGGTTCTTATAGTGAGGCGCGATCTTAACGGCCGTATGATTAACAGACGTCGTCGCCCCGCCGATCAGGATCGGGATCTTAAAACCTTGCCGCTCCATCTCTTGAGCGACGTGAACCATTTCATCCAAAGACGGTGTGATCAATCCGCTTAAACCGATCATATCCGCTTTCTCATCGATCGCGGCTTTTAAAATTTTGTCGCAGGAAACCATGACACCCAGATCAATGATCTGATAATTATTACAGCCCAAAACAACACCGACGATATTTTTGCCGATGTCATGCACATCGCCTTTAACAGTTGCCATCACGATCTTCGCAACCGGCTTCATGCCTTCTTTTTTATCCGCTTCGATAAAAGGAAGCAAATACGCGACCGCTTTTTTCATGACACGCGCACTTTTGACGACCTGCGGCAAAAACATTTTTCCGGCGCCGAAAAGATCGCCAACGATATTCATTCCGTCCATTAATGGACCTTCAATAACATCCAAAGGACGCGTTGTTTTTTTGCGGGCTTCCTCAACGTCGACATCAATAAAATCAACAAGGCCTTTCACAAGCGCGTGGCTTAAACGTTTCTCAACCGGCCAAGCGCGCCACTCGGCTTCGGCTTCTTCTTTTCGCTCTTGGCCTTTAAATTTCTCGGCATAAGTGACCAGCCTCTCGGTCGCATCCGGTTGGCGGTTTAAAATGACATCTTCCACCAACTCCAATAATGTTTTTTCAATATCATCATAAACCGCGATCATCCCGGCATTGACGATGCCTAAGTCCATTCCCGCTTTGATCGCGTGATACAAAAACGCCGAATGCATCGCCTCGCGCACCGGATCATTACCTCGAAAAGAGAAAGAAACATTGCTCACTCCACCGCTGATGTGGCAATGCGGAAGTTGTTCTTTGATGATGCGTGTGGCCTCGATATAATCGACGGCATAATTGTTATGTTCCTCAATTCCCGTCGCGATCGCGAAAATATTCGGGTCAAAAATGATATCTTCCGGTGGAAAATCGATCTCCTCCGTCAATATTTTATACGCGCGTTTGCAAATTTCGATCTTGCGCGTCATAGTATCCGCCTGCCCTTTTTCATCGAAAGCCATGATGACCGTCGCGGCGCCATAACGCTTTAATTTTTTGGCCTGCTCTTTAAAACTTTTTTCGCCTTCCTTCATGCTGATCGAATTAACGATGGGCTTTCCCTGCACGCATTTTAATCCGGCTTCAATAACCGACCATTTGGACGAATCGATCATAAACGGAACGCGCGCGATATCAGGCTCGACGGAGATCAGGTTGACAAATTTCGTCATCGATTCTTCCGAATTGATCATCGCTTCGTCCATGTTGATGTCGATCGCCTGCGCGCCGGCATCGACTTGCTGTTTAGCGACCGAAACAGCTTCTTCAAAATTTCCAGACTTGATCAACTGAGCAAATTTTTTGGAACCCGTCACATTGGTGCGTTCTCCGACGTTGATAAAATTAGTCTCTTTCGTCACATGAAGCGGTTCAAGGCCTGAAAAGGATGTTTTGACAGGAATATCTTTTAATTTCCGAGGCGCAATATCAGCGACAGCTTCGGCAATGGCTTTAATATGATCCGGCGTCGTCCCGCAGCAGCCGCCGAGAATATTAATGAACTGACTTTGCGCGAATTCTTTGACGAGTGCCGCCATCTGCGACGGCGTTTGATCGTATTGGCCGAAAGCATTGGGCAATCCGGCGTTCGGATAACAGCTCACATAACAGCCCGCAACGCGCGAAATTTCCTCAATATGCGGCCTCATTGTTTCCGCGCCGAGCGCGCAGTTTAATCCGACGAATAGAGCTCTCGAATGCGCGATCGAAATATAAAATGCTTCCGGAGTTTGTCCGGACAACGTGCGACCGCTGGCATCGGTGATCGTTCCGGAGATCATGATCGGGATCTCTCTCCCCACTTTTTCAAAATACTGATGGATCGCATAGATCGCGGCCTTGCAATTTAACGTATCAAAAACCGTTTCGACTAAAAGAAGGTCCACCCCCCCATCCATAAGCCCGCGGATCTGTTCAGTGTAACTTTCGACCAATTGATCAAAATTAACCGCGCGAAACCCTGGATCATTGACATTCGGCGACAAAGACGCTGTTTTGGGCGTCGGCCCGATCGCTCCTGCGACAAAACGAGGCTTGTTCGGATTTTTCTTATTAAACTCCACAACCGCTTCATGCGCGATCTTAGCGGAGGCAATATTAAGATCATAGATCAAACCCTCCATCCGATAATCTGCCATGCTGATCGAATTAGAATTAAACGTATTCGTTTCAATAATATCCGCGCCGGATTGAAGATATTGGGAATGAATTTCTCTTATAATGGACGGCTGCGTAAGCGATAAAAGATCATTATTGCCCTTAAGATCCGAGTCATGATCCTTAAACTGCTTGCCGCGATAGCCCGCTTCATCCAACTTATAACGCTGGATCATCGTCCCCATCGCTCCGTCGAGGATAAGGATGCGTTTGTGGAGAAGTTTATGGATTGGATGTGTTAATAAAGGTAGTTTCATTGATTTTATAAAAACATTTATTGATAAATTTCCCTGCGATGGCCGATATCAAGGACATAAACCGTTATCTCGTGTTTATGGACAGAATAAATAATGCGATACGATCCGACACGAAAAGAATATTTTCCCTTAAGATTATCCTTAAGTGGCTTGCCAAGAAAAGGATCCATCTTCAACGCCTGTAAACAGTTGTCGATCCGTTCAAAAACCCTTCGATCAGAACGAAAGATTCTATCATAAAACTTTTTGGCAGGCGAAAGAAGAATGACTTTATACAACTTTTAAATCCTTCCGCGCTTTTTCGAGGGGGACACCTTTGCCTGTTTTGATCTCTTTTTCTGCTTGTTTGATGCTTTTCATAAGGGCTTTATCCGATTGGACATCAAGCGTCTCTAATAGGCTTTCGTAATCTTCGACACTGATCATAACGACCTCAGGCTTGCCGTGACGAGTCACAATATAACGGGCAAAACGTTCATGAATATTCTCAACGACATCCGCCAGCTGCGGCCTTAACTCCCTAATTGAAATTGTATTAACCATACTCATTCCCTCCTTAAAAAAAGTGTACCATAATGCGTAACCACAGGCAAGAAACGATTTTGAGCTCTTTAAACCGATCCTCCGGAGATCTCTACCCCACTTTTTCGAAATTCCTTTACACTTCACACCTCGCCTATGATATTATTAATTTCAAATTAAGGAGTTTCACGGCATGTGTCATTGCGAGCCCAGTTTTTAGGGCGAAGCAATCTTTTTAAAAAGATTGCTTCGTCGCCGATATTATTAAAAACAATAATCGCTCCTCGCAATGACACAGAAAAAGTGCTCAAGCACGAAAATCCTAAAATTAACCCAATATTTATCCCATGGATCAACTCACTATAATAACCTGGACATTCTGGACCGGCATTATTAGTTGTCTAGCGACAGGCTTAGGAGCTATTCCTGCCCATTTGGTTCAAAATAACACGAAGCAAGTCCGCGCTTTTGCCTCAGCGATCGCGGCGGGAATGATGATCTCAGCCTCCGTCTTTTCACTCGCCCAAGAAGGGATCTCCCTTAAAGATAAATTCCCTTATTCCCCCTATGTTGTCATTCTAGGACTTTTGTTAGGGGCCGGATTTTTTCGCTTCACCGAAAAGTTCTTCTCAAACGAACAACTCGAAGAACGCACCAATCAATTTGGTTTATCAAGAAGAGGATTACTCATTTTTATCGCAATGTTCGTTCACTCGATCCCCGAAGGTATTGCAATCGGAGTGGCTTTTGCGACAGCCAATCTTAAATTCGGGCTTGTTATGGCGATCGCTATTTCTGTCCACAATATCCCGGAAGGCATTGCTATCTCCCTTCCACTAAAAGCTGACGGCGCTTCCACAAAAAAATGCGCCATTGCTTCCATATTGACCAGTATCCCTCAGCCGATCATGGCTGTTCCCGCAGCAATTTTAGCGTCCTACTTTGAACCGATCCTGCCCGTCGGATTAGGATTTGCGGGCGGCGCGATGATCTATATCACCATGTCAGAGTTGATCCCGGAATCCATAGAAAACGGCGGAAAAAGCCTGACGGCCTGGGGAGTCATGCTGGGGCTTTGCGGAATGCTTTTAATTACAACCTTACTGGATCTGATGCCCATTCATTGATGCCTAATCTTACCGCCAAGCAAATTCGTCAAGAATTAAAAAAATCCGCAAGCGCAAAGAAAGCAAAAATCTTACAAGGCTTTTTTAAGACCGGCCCAGGCGAATATGGCGCAGGAGATATTTTTATCGGCGTCACCGTCCCCGAGATCCGAAACATCGTTAAAAAATTCTCTGACATTAGCATCAAAGAAACGATTCTCCTTCTTAAATCAAAAATCCATGAAGAACGATTAACAGCCGTTCTCATTCTTGTTACAAAATTCAAGACCTCGGAAACAAAAGATAAAAAAATAATTTTTGATCTTTATTTTAAGAACATCAAACATATTAACAATTGGGATCTGATCGATCTGTCCGCCGAGCATATCGTGGGAGGATTTCTGGCTGATAGGAATCGTTCGCTTCTTTGGGACCTTTCGCGATCAAAAAATCTCTGGGAAAGACGGATCGCAGTCGTGGCGACATTTTATTTTATACGAAGAAATATTTTTGATCCGACGCTGCGTTTAGGACGGATGCTTTTAAATGACAAAGAAGACCTGATCCACAAAGCCCTCGGCTGGATGCTTAGAGAAGTTGGAAAGCGAGATGAGAATTTGTTAAAAGAAGAATTTTTACGGCGCTATTATCGTGTGATGCCGCGGACGATGCTGCGCTATACGATCGAACGATTTCCGAAGAAGGAACGATTGGCGTATCTTAAAGGAAAAGTTTAGAATTATTGAAAATTAATTATCTGGAACAAGAATGAGTTGTGAGTTATGGGTCGGGGATGAGTTCTGAGAGTGGGTTTTAACCCTCACAACTTTCACCCCAAAACCCGACTCACAACCCAAAACTCATCCCAAAAAGAATTGACCATTTTCATATGAACTCCTCATCACGATCAACATTCTCATTCTGGATCATTTTTATTATGATCCTTATCAGTTATCTCGCCTTAAAGATCACAAGCCCGCACCTGATCGATCTCTGGGTATCAAGAAAATATTTCACAGCTATGAATATCCTGACCGGAGCCAAAGATATCATGCCCCTAGCGTTTTATCAGGGAGCGATCGAAGACCTGCTTTTTGGTCCTCTCAAAGCAATCCTTTCAGGGATCATTCTCTTGATGATCGGTTCCCGGTATCTTAAAAATGCGTCCTTTTTTATTTTCAGCCTTTTTATTTTCATTTTTTTACTCTTAACAAAATACGACATTCTAAGTTTTCCTCCTTACGGGGACAGTCTCGTCGGACCATTTTCGGACGCGATCTGGCTTATCCGTCACAAACTGAATTATTTACACCTTATGAAACAAGACAGCTATGTTAAAGGTGGCCCTTTAGTCTATCC
>CAYGEE010000042.1:0-17577 GCA_964348765.1 uncultured Planctomycetales bacterium
CCTCCCTTGATGGGAGGGGTTAGGGGAGGGTGAACCCCCACCTAACCTCCCCCATAAAGGGGGAGGAATCAATTATTCTTCAAAATCGTTACCTGTTTACTAAACATAAGTATCTGCTCCTAACTCCTGCAAACCCAAACACGCTTAAAAAAACATGGCTTACTTAAGGATCTTTTTACTTTCCCCCAAGTAAGCCATGTCGTTTTCATTGAGTTTGTAAACAACTCTTTCGTTTACTTGCCCCAGTATTCTTGTTCTATGTTCATGATCGAAGAATTCATATTGTCTGTTGTCACTTCATCGGCAAGAAGTGTCTTTGTCACGGACCCTGCGTTATTTTTTTCTTGTGTTGAACTGGAGGTCCTCTTTATTTTAGTAACATTCGTATTTCCCGGAGAGAATTGATCTCCAATATCATCACCAGCCTGCTTTAACCGGCCCTGGATACCGCGTTTAATATAGATCTGAATAGATAAAAGAGCTCCCAGGATAATAATGATCAAAATAGCATATTCCAAGGTGCTTTGACCTTTTATCCTTCTATTATTTAGATATGTCAACATGATTCTTTCCTCCTCATTTTTCTTCAAGAAAACACACAATTCCGATCATTACTTATACTGATCAGAAGTCTCATTAAATGATGTCGTTTCATTACCCGAACGAGTCGTTTGTGAATCCGCCTGCGTGCTTGTGGTATCATTGTCTAACAACTTTGTTTCATTGTCACTGCTGTTAGTCGTATAATCCGATTTTAAATAATACGGTTCATACTGAAGCGTATTGCCTAGCTCGTTTGTCTGATCTGACAAATACTTCGCCGCTCCTTTAACTCTTGCCTGCAGTGCTCTTTGAGCGTAGGTCTGCATGGCAACAATGCCGGCGACAACAAGCGATATAAGGATTGCATATTCCGCCGTATTCTGCGCTTTTTTATTTTTCAATAATCTTCTAAACATTGATTTTCCTCCTGAAGGTCAATTTCAATTCATAGTTACTATCAATTATGGTGTGTGGTGTGACGCATTTAATTTTCCGGCCATGTTGACCATGCCGTCTGTTCCAGCCTCAAGCGTACTGTTATATGCCTTTGAAAAAGGACCACCCGGCTTTAGAAAAATGATCAAAACGCCAATAACACCGGCAACGAGGATAATATACTCGACGGTGCTTTGGCCTTTTTTCTTCTTTTTACTATTCTCTATCTTATGTTGTTTTAACATTATTATTCCTCCTTAAACACCATCTTAAAAACGATCTGACATGTTATTCTGTTTTACTGAATTCTGTTTGAATTGTCTGTTGAGTGGCCTGAACGGAACGAAACACATAAGTGCTCATCGCAATAATTGCCGCTGAGACAACAGCCGCGACCATGGCATATTCGATTAGATTTTGACCCGCTTGATCATGATACGTTTTGAACATTGGCCATTTCGTGCTTCTTACGCGTTTAACAGACACTTCACTCTTCTCCTTTTAACAGCCTGCTTACGTTAAAGGACGAATTCTTTAGAAGAGCTATATACCCGATCTTACAACCGGCGCGACGCATTACAATCATTCAAGAGTAATGCGAAGCGAGAACACCTTGCGGTGTTAAAAGCATTATATAAACTATTGAAAACAAACAATTTATCAAAAAACACCAGACACAGAACACGACAATAATATTGAAGTAATTAAAGTATAACACACGCACTAACGCTGTCAAGATTCCACAAAAAAATATTCGAGCAACTATTCAACTAAAACATCGAAAAACAACCGCCGCCCTTGCTGATCACAAAGACAGGCATCATTGATCCGGCCGACAATCTTAATAAGCTTATCAACTCGCTGCTCATCTTTAGGAATTCTAAGAATAATACCTATAAAATCCTTTTCTTTAATAATGTGCCCTGAAAGCTCCCGACCAAACCATCTCAGATCCGATGTTTCAGCCGGACCATCGTCTCCAAAAAACATCTTCAAATAACACGACCCTAGATCCAAGGAAAGATCATCCAAAAGATCACCCAAGGTTTTATTTTCTTTTTTCCAAAAACTCATCTGCGAATCTTCAAAGCCTTTGGCATTTATTTCTAACCCTTCCACGCCCTCCTCATCAGATCCTTTGAGATGATCAACGGCCGAACGACCCTTTTCTAACAACGGCCATTGTTTTAAATAATTTTTCACGATCTGATCGGCGCTTAAAAACAGGTCATTGGTCAAAAGCATCTGCTGTGGATCTTTATTTTTATCTTTCCAAAGAGTGATCACGCGAAGATCTTGCACTGCACCCTCAAAATGATCATGAAAATAGTTTGTGCGGCTTTCTGAAAAAAAGATCTCCCCGCATAATGCTTGATGATAAAAAGACTTACGCATGGGCCACTTACTGATCTTTAAGATCTCCTGAAATAACGTGTGCTCCGGGAATATACCGACGATAAAACTCCTTTTTTTTCTCGGAATAACAGCGAACACAACTCCATCGCCGCCCTTTTCATCTTCAATGATGATCTTCTTTATCTGCTTGTCCTGAACATTCTCGCAGCAAGCCAAGAATTGATAAAAAATATTTGAGAAGTTTTCAGCATGAGAATCCATACACAAAACAAACGGACTGTTGTTGCTTATGAACTGATTTGTCAGGCGGCTAACCAGCGCTGATGCTAAGAAGCTTTCCTTTCGTTCTAAAGATCTGGAATAAAAACTAAAACAATTCCCATCGATCGAAAAAGATGTCCCATCTTTTAATTCAACGCTAAACCCGCGGCTAAGAACAAATAACTGTTCCTTCTCCTGCTGATATTTTAAGAACACTCCCAAAGGAATAATGATCGACTGCGACCAATCTTTCAATGCTTGCACTTTGCTTACTTCTTCCAATCCATCAAAAGCATAAAGACGATCCAAAGATCCATCCTCAAACGATTGGTCTTTATTTTCAAAAAGTTTTAAATATAACAATGAAGCCAAAAGATCATTTAAGTTCTCCGGAAGCTCATCACGCAAAACAGAGTCTTTCAAAAGCTGGTTAATAAAAACTGCCGCTTGAAAGAACCAATCCATTGATTTATAAAAAACAGCCCCCGCTCCAGGGATCAATGGACCGAGCTTATCATCTTTGATCTTTTGAATACTTAGAACAACTTCCGGCAATGCGTTTTTTATATCATTTTCTGGAACATTTAAAACTTCGGGGCGCGCAGGAATATTTTCTTTACCAGTCTTCTCGATCTTGGGAATTTCTAAAAATGCATCAATTTTAAAATTCTCTTTTTTTTCATCAGCTTTAATATTTTTCTTCGGCGCATCTTGAGATCTTGTAAAAAGGTCTTTCTGTTTAAGAAAATTAACTTTCTCAACGGATGCGGCGATCTGGATTTTCTTTTCTTTGGGAATCTCGAACTTCGGCAGCGGCACCTTAACCCTCGGCCGACCCAAAGGATTGTTTAAACTGGAACTTTTGAGAATTTCACCAACTGAAGATTTTGACACCTTAACCTGAAATTTTTGACTTGTCAGATCTGCCAAAGACCGGCACGACGCGGAAGGATTGTCCTTTTTATAGCTGACAATAAATTGAACAACGTCATCTTTTAATTTATAAACAACACCCACAAAAAACCCCTTAAGCTAAAAGTGCTTATTTATCAATGGGTTATAGAATAATCATTTCTGATTGGACATTTTACATGATAATGCAAAAAAACACAAGAACGATTCAAAAAAGTAGGGACAGACACCACTTTTCAGCGATTTTCGCGAAAAAGTGGTGTCTGTCCCTACTTTTACCTACTTTTAAAAATAAACATCATCCCCAACAGCAGTCCGAGAAGAAGAGATCGTTCCGGGAGGGCATTCAACAGCATAATAAGCTGACGGATAGATCCGGCTAAATTGAAAAGGTTTGATATTCTCCAGGATCCCAACAACTTTTTTACCCTTGTTTAAAAATATCACATCGATCGAGAATCTCATAAATAACATGTGGATCGATTGGCATCTGGTTAAAACAAGCGCTTCGCTCTTTTTAAGCGAGTTTCGATCCAACAATCCGATCAATCTCGACACAAACGTATCGGCCATCAAAGCATGATCGGCGATGAGCATTGTTCGTGTCAAATTGGTGATCTTCATTTAAAAAGGATCAAGATGGTTTTGTAAAAATATCTTTTGAAAGAGGAATTCCGCGTGTCGCAAATTCGTCGTAGCATTTTGGAATATAACCTGTCGGCTCATAATCTCCGATAACTTTTCCATCATTGTCCAAACCTTTTTGGCGAAAAACAAAAACATCCTGCAGTTGAAGCTGGAAATCATGGCTGATGCCGGTGATCTCGGCGATCCCCGTGATCTTTCTTGTCCCGTCGGAAAATCTATTGATCTGGACAATGATATTGATCGCAGATGAAACCATTTCATTGATCGCGCGGACAGGAAGCTCAATACCGCTTAAAAGGATCATGGAATGAAGCCGGGTCAAAACATCGCGCGTTGAATTCGCATGCAGCGTTGTCATTGATCCGTCGTGGCCGGTATTCATCGCCTGCAGCATGTCGAGCGCCTCCGCTCCTCGGCACTCGCCGATAATGATCCTGTCCGGACGCATGCGAAGGCTGTTAACAAAAAGATCCCTGATCGTCACCTGGCCTCGCCCTTCAATGTTCATCGGACGGGATTCCAATCGGCCCCAATGACTTTTCTTTAATCTTAATTCCGCCGCATCTTCAATTGTCAAGATCCGCTCTCCGTCGGGAATGAACTCGGAAATAACATTAAGAAGCGTTGTTTTTCCCGCCCCGGTGCCTCCGGAAACAATAATATTCTCACGAGATACAACACACGCTTTTAAAAAACCAGCCATATCATTTGTCAAGCTCTGAAATTTCTCCAGCAGATCGTTTATCACGATCCTTTCCTTGCCGAATTTTCGGATCGTTATCATTGGGCCATTTAATGATAACGGCGGAATGATAGCGTTAATGCGCGACCCGTCCGGCAAACGGGCATCGACCATCGGTGTTGATTCATCGATGCGCCGCCCTAAAGGAGCAATGATGCGCTCAATAACGGAGCGAACCTTCTCATCAGAAATAAATCGCTGATTCGTTAAAATAAGCTTGCCGTTCTTTTCAACATAAATTTCATTTCGATTGTTGACCATAATATCCGAAACATCCGGATCGGCTAAATATTCCTCTAAGGGCCCCAATCCCAAAGCTTCATTAACAACATCATGGACGATCTTAACCCGCTGTTCATGAGCTGTGATCTTCCCGCCAGTTTCTTCCATTAATAAATTCGCGACAACTTCTTCAGCTGTTTTCTTAACCGAGGCGATCTTCTTTGGATCACTTAATGTGTCGATCGTGATCCCGTCGATGTTTAATCTTTGGACCAGCTTTTCATGAAGCTTCCGCTTGAGAGCACCGATCTCATCATCTTCCCCTCGAGGAGAAACAACAGAAGAAGCTCCTGTTTGTTTAACGCCGAATTTTTCCCAAAATTTATTCGGGTCTTCAGCAGCTTCAATATTTCTTGGCTTAGTATTTTCCGGAGAGGCAACATAAATATCTTCTCTTTGAAGAATATGGACCATTTTATTGAACGCATCCGCAACAGGACTGCGAGGACTATCGATTACGCAAGGGATCCCTTTATTCAAGGCCAAGCCGACAATTTTACCGTCGGAAGGAATATGGCTAAAGATCTCACAAGGAAGCACGGCGCGGATCTCTTGCCACGCGACACTTCCCCGGCTTTCAGAGCGGTTTAAGATCAACTTCACCATCTTTAATGGGAACTGTAAATTCTGCAGAAAATCGAGGCACCATTTTACTTGATAAACAGCCAGAATATCAGGCGTGGCAACCAAAAGAATAAGATTGGAATAATCCAATACCGTAATAAGTGTTTCTGTGAAAGACTTTCCGGAATCAATAAGAATAAAATCATACAAACTTGCCGCGCGTTTTAAGAATGGCCGGATATTATCAGGGGTCAATAATCCGCTTTGCCGGGGAGTCCTTGTCGCAGGAATAAAATCGACCCCGCTCGTATGATGAAGAACATGCGCCTTGATCGATGCGGCATCGTCGGGTTTATTTAAAAGTTCAAAAATATCAACAATAGAATATCTTGGGGAAAGATTAAGTGTGCGAGCCATATCCTGCCCGCCTTGAGAATCCATGTCGATCAACAGGACTTTGCGTCCAGCAAGCGCCAAGGCAGTCGCTAAATTAACAGTAACGAACGTTTTCCCAACACCGCCCTTATTGCTAAAAATTGTAATCGTTTTGCATGCCATAGAGATCTTACAAGTGAGTTTTACTTACGCTGATCGGTAAGCAAAGAAGAACAATGCAAACAAAATATCACAAAAATTTTAATAAATCTATTTTTTTCTTACTGATAATTAATTACTATGAAGGCTGTAAACAACGGGGATAACAACATCAACTTCCTGAAGATCACTATTTGCTGGAAATTTTCCATATGGAGAAGTTTTCCTGGCGACATTAAGAGCATGTTTATCAAAAACATCATAACCAGACGATTGCGCGATCGAGGCAACGGCCAATGTTCCGTCATTTAGGATGTGCAATCCTAAAACCACAGTCCCTTCCCAACCATTTTCCCGAGCTTCTTGAGGATAGCTAAATGATTTAGCGATCGCTTGCTGAACACATTGAACATACGCTTCAATATCCTTAGATGAAACAAGATCTTCCATAAAAGGAACAACTGCAGCGGCCGGCGGCTCAATAGAAGGCGCTACGGCTAATACCGGTTGCTCTTTTGTTATGATCTTAGCAGCATTCGCGGCATTTTTATCTTCTTCTTCTCTGTTGGTTAAACGATGCGGAACCAAAGAGATCACCAATTCTTGATCTAAATTAGCAACCGGATTCTTTTTGCTGGTAAACAACAATCCAACAACGGGGATTTTACTAATAAAAGGGACTCGGCTTACACTTTCACTTGTGCTCTGCTTGATCAAACCAGCAATAACGATCGGCTGGCCGTCATCCAAATAAAGATGCGTCGTGGCGTTTCGTGTTGAAAAAGCTATTTTATCCGAGATCGTTGTCGCTGTGGAAGCGTCGATCTCACTGACTTCAATATTAAGATCCAGATCGATCTTATCTTTGATGATCGTTGGAGTAACTTTCATTGTGATCCCATAATCTCGAAATGAAATATTTTCCTGCACCGCGCCGGAATTCGAAGTAGTCGTGGTCCTGATAGGAACCTGACCTCCCACCAAGAAACTCGCGTCTTTTCCACTAACAACAACAAGTTTTGGTTTTGAAAGAACACGCCCTTTTCCTTGCGTAACCAAAGCATTCACCGCAGCAATAAGCTGGCCAGTCCTATTAAAATCTCCGATCTTAAAGAAATCTGAAATACTACCATCAGACGAAGGAACTGTTTCCTTGTATGCAGGAGCGATCCCGGAGATCCCGCCGGTCGACCAATCGATCCCCAGACTATTCTGCAGCGTTTCATTAAGCTCAGTAACCTGAAGATCCACCTGGACAAGATCTGATTTATCCACAATGTGAACTAAATTAAGAACGTCATCTTTAAAAGGTTCGATAATGCTGGTATAATCTTTTTCTTCGGTCTTAACAACCTCGCCGGATAAAACAACTTTTCCTTCCTTGTCGTTAATATCAACCGAAATGCCTTTTATTTTTGCCGTTACAAATAATTCTTCTACCCGATCTTTTATGATCGGCAGCTGATTAGCCACAACATAAACCATGATCGTCCGCTTGCCGCTTTTATCCCATAAAAAGATCGGAGATTTTCCCAAACCTTTAGCAATAAGCAATAAATGTTTATCATCCGCTTCAACAATATCAACAACACCAGGGTCTGAGATCGAAACTCTTGAAAGGGAAGACAATTTAAACGTTTCTAACTCTCCCTTAAGCATGAATATCTCATCCTTCAACGATTGCTCGGCTAAAGCTTTTCCTGCCAAAAGGCTAAAGCAAGAAATAACGATCACACCAAAAAACAATAATGATATCTTAAAAAGTATATTTTTCTTCATAAAAAACCTTCTTACATCTTTGTTTCTCGTCCTGATTTAAAGATCTGGATCGTTGAATCTATTTTTTCACCCTGAAAGGTTTGCGGCTTTTCTTCGACTTCTTCAATATTAGTATTTATTTTGGGCCGTGAACTTGAAACGCCTAAATTAATGCCTTGCTTTTCAGAAAGGAACTTTGACAATGCGTCCCAAGATGCGATCTCAATGTTCTTTGGAGATTCTTTTTCAGCCGGAGAACGAAGCGTGAACTGCAGCGTCCCGTTTTCTTGAGCAAAAGTGATCAATCCCGCTTCTTCCGGTGAAAGCGCAAGCGTAACATTTAATGCCGATGATTTCTGTTGTTCTTGATATTTTCCCGCCCCCACTAAAGAATTAAAATTTGAACCCACGGCTAAGACTTGAATATTCTGAAATAGAACCGTGATGACTTTTTGTTTTTCTTTAGCTTTCGGATCATTATTCTCTGGAATATTTAAATGAGCCAAGACATCAATAGAATCGCCCGGGCTTATTAATCCGCCAACAGCGGCCAACGTATCAATGAGAACTGTCATCGCTCTTTTTCCAGGAGGTGTTCTTAAAGAGAAGACATCCATAGCAACGGATTGCTGTTGCGCCTGTTGAGGACGATTAACCGCGGCGGCCTGATTTTTCGCAAGAGCTGCCTGCTGTTCTCCAACTTTGCGAAGCACCTGCTTCATGCCCTCGATCTCTTGAAGAAGCGGTTTTGACTTTTGTTCATAATTCTGAGCCAACTGCTTGGTCTGTATTTCAATACTATTCTGAACATACTGAGATGTTAAAAAAACAGCCAGAGCTCCCACGGCAAAAGCAAAACCCAAAGTGATTATTTGTTTTTTATTCTCTAAATTCATAACTCTCTACCTTTATTTTAGAAGATCATTGTTGATCTTCACCTGAACCTTCTCTTCCAACTTTTTTAAATAATCCAAGATCACCTGCTGCTGCTTATCAGCTTTTAATTTTTGATCAATGTCTTGCTTTATCTCATTATAGGAAATTTGCTCGCCGCCTTTTTTCTCTTCAAGCTTAACGATATAAAATCCTTCCGGACCTTTAAAAACATTGCTGGTCTTCCCAACCTCAAGAGCTAAGATGATCGGTGCCATTTCCGCGAAAGGCTCCTGAGAGATAAACCCAAGATCGCCGCCTTGCGCAGCTGTTTTACCTTTAGAATTCTGCCGAGCCATTTCTGCAAAATCAGAACCTTTTAAAACTTCCGTCAACATTTCATTAGCCTTCAGCTGGTCTTCAACAACAATCTCGCGAATATGCCATTCAACCGGCTTGATCAAATTTGCTTTTTGAGCTTCATAAAAAGCTTTTGCTTCTTCTTCTGTCACGTTAACATTTTCAACTAATTTTCTTGTCACCTCACGAACAATAACGCTACGGCGGAATTCTTCAACCGCATCCAAAATATCTTTTTGTTTGCTAAGCCCGCTCTGATCCGCATCCATGACCACAAGCTGCTGACGAACAAGTTCATCCAAAACCATCTTTTTCGACTCTAGATCATCCGGGTTGAAATCCGGAACAACTTCTTTAACCGCATTCAATCGCTCTTTAAATTCATTCGTCGTGATCTTCCAGCTACCAACTTGGGCGAGAACATCCGCTGCCATACCTTCAGAAACAACAGCCGGCGCCTCTTGTTTTACAACAGTAGCTTCTTGAGAGACGACTTCAGTCTTTTTAGGTTTATTAAAAATTGCCTTATAAATATCACAACCTGAACAGGAAACAATAACAGCTATAGATAAGGGAACAATGAAATAATTTTTAAAAGAAACTGATCTTTCCACAGGAATCCTCTCTTTCATTAAGTCAACTGCCTATAAAAACCTGATTATTATATACAAGTATATCCCACGGACTTCAAAAAACAAGTTTTTTTCAGAAAAAAAACGACTAAATAAAAAAATGGCTAGCAACCCTTTTATTTCTAAGTAGTTACAAAACTCATTTTTTTATGTCCTCTACAGCAGCCCCTTGACAGCATCACGTTCTTCTGTCAATTCTTTAAGCGTTGCTTTTATTTTTTCCTGGCCGAAGTCATTATGCTTGACCCCTTGAACGATCTCCCAGCTTGATCCATTCGAACGGATCGGATATCCAAAAACAATGCCCTTTTCAACACCATAACTTCCATCTGAAGAAACAGCCACAGAAAAACATTCTCCGGCCGGTGTTGGGGTTGTCAAATTTCTAACTGTGTCAATAGCCGCATTGGCCGCAGAAGCGGCAGATGAAAGACCGCGAGCTTTAATGATCTCTGCTCCGCGCTTTTGAATGGTTTCTATGAATGTTGTTTTCAGCCATGCTTCGTCTGTGATAACACTCGTTGCCGGCTTTCCATTAATTTGAGCATTATAAAAATCAGGATATTGCGTTGAAGAATGATTTCCCCAAATGGCCAGATTTTTTACTTGCGAAACCGGTGCTTGCGCTTTTTGCGCTAACTGGGTCAACGCCCGATTTTGATCAAGCATCGTCATCGCAAAAAAATTCTTCTCCGGAATATTCTTTGCACAAGCTTTCGCGATCAAGGCGTTGGTGTTGCATGGATTTCCGACGACAAAAACTTTGCAGTCTTTTTTCGCATTCTCAGAGATCGCTTTTCCTTGACCCGTAAAGATCTTCCCGTTGATATTTAGAAGGTCATTTCGTTCCATTCCCGCTTTTCTGGGAACACTGCCCACAAGCAAAGCCCAATCCACATCAGCAAACGCGGCATTGGCATCTGATGTTTGAACAACCTTGCTTAATAGGGGAAAGGCGCAATCATCAAGTTCCATCGAAACACCTTTCAAAGCCGGCAATGCGGCCTCAAGCTCAAGCAAATGCAATTCGACATCCGTATCTTTCCCGAACATTTCTCCGGCGGCAATACGAAACAATAAAGCATAACCAATTTGACCGGCAGCACCAGTAACAGCCACTTTCATTAATCTTCTCGACATGCCCAACTCCTCTTTTCAAGAAATCTTTATTTTATAAAATTCGGAAGTTTCTGCCTGAACTGTTTAACAACCTTACGATCCATGCTGGCAAAAATAATTTCTTCTTTACCAGCCGATCCTTCGGCTAAAACATTTCCCCACGGATCAACAGCAAGGCTGTGCCCATAGTCCGTAATTCCCCTATTATCTGTTCCAATTTGATTTGGAGCAAGGACATAACACAAATTCTCAACAGCCCTCGCGCGAAGAAGGACTTCCCAGTGTTTCTCGCCCGTCTCTTTCGTGAATGCCGACGGGACGCACAAAAGATCTGCGCCGTGCTTTGAATAAGATCGATACATCTCAGGAAATCGCAGATCAAAACAGATCGACAGCCCCAACTTAAACTCTCCAACAGCAGCTAAAGATGTTTTTTCTCCAGCTAAAAATGTCTTTGATTCCCGTACCGTTCTGCCTTTTAAATTCGCATCAAAAAGATGTTTTTTTCGATAAATACTTTTTATCCGGCCATCGGGACCAACCAAAACGGACGTATTATAAACTTTAGAAGAATTTTTCACTTTCTCATAGATCGACCCGGCAAGAATGGAAACTTTAAGATCTTTAGCAATAGCGCTTATCGCCGTGATCGCGCCACCCTCGATCGGCTCGGAAATAGCGGCAAGATGCTTCCGGCTTTCTATCTTTCCGCGAAAAATAAAGACTTCCGGCAACAAAATAAATTCCGCTTTTCGGTGAGCCGCTTCTTCGCAGAAACTTAGAGTCTTTTCTAAGTTCTTCGTTTTGTCAATTCCTGATTGTAATTGAATAAGAGCAATTCGCATGATGAGATAGCCGTACAGTAGGGAACGGTCGCGACCGTTCCCTACATAAAATTATTTCCCCGTCGATTGTTTTAAACTTTCCCCATACTCTTTATGACACTTTGTATAAAATTCTTTTTTCTTAAGCGCGTTGCGCCAACGAGTGATATTTTGATATTGAGAAAGGTCGATCTTTGCCACTTCCGCCGGATCAAGGATCGCAAGCAGATTAATATCAACTAAACTTAATTTATTATTAACAATAAAATGATCTTTTCCGATCTGGCCATCAACGATCGGTAAAAATCTATCCAAAAAGCCCAATCCTTCTTTCAAAGAATTCTCATCGACAGCAACGCCCATGCGCGGAGCAAAAAACCGATTATAAAAAACCTTGCTCGCCGCTGTTCCGACATGATGACTTGTGAATTCGATCCACTGATCGATAACAGCACGTTCTTTTAAACCCCTCGGATAAAGATCAGAATTATTCTTATCCGCCAGATATTTTATGATCGCATTACTTTCAAACATTGTAAACCCATCGTCATCGATCGCCGGGATCTTACCGACGGGATTGATCTTTAAAAAATTCGGCTTTTTATGTTCACCCTCACGTAGATTAACGACGATATATTCATATTCCATCCCCATCGCGTTAGCCGCCAAACGCACCTTGATCGCCGGATAAGACAGGTCACTTCCATAGATTTTTAACATACTCACTCCTTGATTGTTTGATTAAATTAAAGAATAAAAAGCATTTTAATCGCTATATTTCAAAAAGGCAAATCTTATCAAAAAGAAACGCTATAAGGAAATTGTCCCTTTCCTAAAAATGAATGTATCGCTTCCGCCGTCAAAAAAGCTTTACGTTCCAAAGCTTCTTTTGTATTAAACGCATTGTGCGGGGTAAAAAGAACGTTGTCCCTTTTTTTAAGATCAAGAACTGCTTTAACGCTTGGTCCTTTTTTCGCGCTCCTTCTTCTTAAATATCCAGAGACCTCGGCTTCATCTTGATAAACATCCAAACTTAATCCGCCCAGAATATTCTCATCAAAAAGCCTCTTTAGATCCGCTAAAGGCGATATCTCTCCTCGGGAAACATTGATGAAAATCGCTCCTTTTTTAATATTTCTTAAAAGAGAATAATCTAAAAGTTCATTAGTTTTCTCAGTAAGCGGTAACGCGCAAAAAATAACATCCGCTTTTGCAATGCCCTTTTTTAAAGGAAGGTATTGAAGATTCTTTCGCCGTTTAACAATGTCAACGCCACGAACATTCATTCCTAAGCCGGCCAGAAGATCAACTAAATGCGAACCAATATTGCCAACGCCGACAACAAGCGCATTCTTATTTAAAAATTCTCCGCCCGTAATATTGTCGCGATTGAACGTATCAAAATTCCTGATCTGCCGTTTTAATTTCCTCATCAAAACCATCATCGCCATCACAGCATGTTCAGCGACGGAACGCGAACAATAATCTCCCAAATACCCGGCGGGAACTGCGATGCCTGTTTGTTGTTGATATTTTAGAATGTGATCGAATCCTTGCGAACGGGACAAGATCCCAGACAATTTCCCGCTCCAAGATAGCGAGATCTGCGACTGAGTTCGAATGCTGATCAATCTTGCCGGCGGATCGGTGTGTTTTAGTGATTGAATCGTTTGCCAGAAATACTTTGCGCGGATCTTCTTTGAAAGGAATTTCTCGATAGCTTTCTGTTCTTCTTTATAAACTTCATATAAAACAATATCGATCATGTTCAAAGACTAACATTGTACGGTCGGAGCTGCAACAATATTGTGTGGGAAAATGAATCTAAAAGACGAGTGATTTTTTATCTAAAGTAACGACCCCAGCGGGTCTACTTCGCTCGAATACTTTTGTGTTCGAGCTTCGTAGCACCTTTCGCCGATTCCTGCGAAGCTCAAACATGAAAATATTTGAGCGTAGCAGAACGACCCCAGCGGGATTTGAACCCGAACCACTGCCACTAACTCTACCTTACCTCACACAGACTTACAACACTTTTCCTAAACAACTGCGACGATTATGCGGACGATTGTTCAGCTTCTTTCATTTTCTTGCTTAATTCCGAAGTTGTTTGCATGTGCGCTTTATCGATATACTCTTTCGGTCGATAACCGCAATAGCGGTCTGTCATGGTCATTGTAGCGTGCCCTAGCGTCTCTTTAATGGCAACTCTATCGTGAACGGCTCTATCCATCATGCAAGCAAATGTCCGGCGAAAGCTGTGAACCTGACCTCTGGGAATGTTTAATAGCTTGCATAGGCTTATTAAATCAAGCCATAAAGTCGGCTCTGTTAAGCGATTGCCTTTTGAATTAGTGAACACCCACCTTGAGCTCGATTGAATCTTTAGTTCAAACAACACATCAAACACCTCGTCATCCATCTTTAATTCTCGTCTTTGCTTGGTTTTTGCTGTCCACTCCCTGCCGTCTGGAAGTGTTTTGTTTCTTATCTTGATAACCCTTCGGTCAAAATCCAAATCGTCCCAAGTAAGATTGGTTAATTCTCCGCTTCTTAAGCCTGTCATAGCAAGAACAAGGTACGGTGCATATAGAAACCTGTGCCTGCCATCATTCTTACAATGATTCAACAAAACGATTACTTGCTCTTGGGAAAATACGTGCTGGTCTTTTGTTAAAACTTTTATTTTATCAACCTGTTTCACAGGGTTACGATGAACATAATTTCGTTTCATTGCCCATTCAAAAATATTGTTCAGAACATACAATGATTCCCGAACCGTTTTTGTAGCAACCTTTTTCTTATCACGACCCGTTTCATTCAGACGATAATCTTGAAATGCTTCAATGTGCCCTTGAGTAATTTGATTAAAATATTTCACATCAGCATGCCGTGTACACATAAACGCAAGAAAGAAATTCGCATGTTGTTTATTTCGTTTCCGTGTTGACTCAGCTAAGTTGGTTTTAGATTGGAAATATGCCTCTAGCATTGCAAAAATATCAACTACCTTGGCAAAGCTTCCGTCCAGCTGGCTATTGAGCAAGTCAACTTCTCTTTTGGCTCGTATCCGTGCTTCTTTTTTATCTGCTGTCCCGAGATTAACCTCCCGTCTTTTGCCGTCAATGCCTGTTAGCTTAACGTAAAAGCTCTTACATCCCGTCCGCCGAAACGGTTTCGGGGTCTTTATTATTCGATATTGTCTAAAGGGATTTTTTTGCATTTTTTAAACTGCTGCAATTATTAAGCCATTGGTCTAACTCGCCCCTGCGAAAGCGGTCAACTCCACCCATTTTATAGACGGGCATATTCTTTTCTTTAATCCATCGGTAAAGAGTCCATTTGCTAATACGTAAATATTCGGACACTTCAGATATTGTCATTAACCTATCACTCAATTATCACTTCCTTAAGATACACCCGATATGCTGGGGTGTCAATATATTTACACCGTAGTATAATGGGTGCATGTCAACACCACTGAACATCCAAACTGGTAAAAAAATTAAAGAACTGCGAAACAAAAAAGATTTAACGCAGTTTGAGCTCTCAGAACTCTCGGGCGTAGGATACAAATATCTTCAAATGATTGAAGGGAAAAATCCTCCGAACATCTCCCTAAAGGTCATTGAAAAATTAAGCAAAGCCCTCAAAGTCAAGCCTGCAACATTGTTCGATTTTGAATAATTCCCAATCAATTCAAAACTTTGACTGCTTTCTAATCCTTCCTTTCTTCTTAAAGAACGCAATCACCTCTTCAGGAAAGAACCTCAAATACTTTCCCATCTTAATATGCGGTATTGCTGTTTGCCCAATACACGTCCGCTGGTATATCCAGCTGACTGGCACACCGAGTATCTCTGCCATCTTTTTTGGGTCTGCTAACTTTACTGTTTCCACTGTCTGCCTCCTTTTCAATAATCTCTGTAGTTAATATAATATTTCCGTACACGAACAAGTATCGCTGAGGTCTGTCTTTCAAATGCACCCCTTGAATACATAGACAAAACAAACCATATTTGCACCGACTATGAAGTCTTTAAATAATACCCTCACCGTCTAATCATTATCGCCTTGAATCTCAGCTGTCTTTGGTCGCTTGCCCATCCTATACGACCATAAAGCACAGTCGTTGCTAGGACACTGGCGAACTTCTTTGGGCTGCCAGCAAGTACAATCTAAACACTTTTGTCTTATTGCTTTAACGGGAGTAAGTCTTTCCATGAGAACCTCCAATTGTTCTTTGTAATTTGTTTTTAGTTACTTGTTTTTTGTAGTAGAGCTGTTTTCCTACCCATAGAATTTATTTCCCAAATAAAAATTATCAATCAAGATACGATAATCTGAGTTTCTGCCCTTGTAACCTTGCTTATACTCAATTAAGCCCTTCTTGACCAATGCCAAGCGTTGAACCCTCAAAGTGTCTTCACAAATACCAGCCCTCCAGCATAAATCTTTATTGCTGATATTAAACCATCCTCTTAAATCTCTTCCTTTGATTTTGGAAAGAAACATATCCTGCAAAGCAAAAAGAGCATACAAAACCCCTCTCTGATTCTTGGTTAAACCCAAATCATCGTTGTAAAGAAAATGTGGTACATAAAAACACCCTTGTTCCATGAAATCTTTATCCATTTAGCGGCTCCCACTGGCATATGCGATTCACAGTCCTGCCATTATTTTCTTTTAGCTCAACTAGAATGATACATTCCTTGCCTATTAAATAATCCATGCGAAAATCTGGAATATCTCCAGGCTGAACTTTCGTCAAAGCTATTACAATTTTCCGAAGCTTATGACGCATATTATTACAATTTAGATTGACTGGTACATTTACCATGTCATTAATACTGCAATCTTTAAATTCGCCCTCAGTAACCCGATACCTCATCACAAATACCAGACGAGGGTTAAGTTCATCTCGGTTGACCACATCTACGCTCAAAAGACATGCTTTGTATCTACCATTGGGTAACGGCGTCCAGCCATCACTGCTGAAAGTAATCTTCTGAAACTTCTCGTCCACTTGATTCCTCACATTTTCTGATTATTTCGAACAATTTGTTAACAACAGCTTTCTCGATTGCATCCCCAATGCTTTTATTAATTGGATAGAAAGTATGTATCTCTTTGCTATTCGGCAATATCTTTGTTGGATAAACTAGGCGGTAGCCCTTACCGTCAAGACGACTATAAACGGCAATAGAATTTAATGAGAGCTGATTATTGAAAGTGCACGAAGCAAACGCAACCAGACCTTTTCCAGTCGGTTTTATGGGGTACAACGCTATTTCGGAGATTTTTATTTCGTTCATTTTCGTCACCTCATTTAATTAAAATGAGTTTAAACGAAAACGAACTCTTTGCAGAGGGGGGAATTAGCCGGTCAGCATATTTCTTTATAACCACCGTCGATGAGCTTCTTACAAGCCACGAGGTTCTCTTTAACTTTTCTTATGATATCTTTTTTTGTTGAGCCAGTTGTTGTCGTTGTCCAGAGTTTGGAATATACCCTAGCCGCAATCTTCCTGAAGGTTTTCTTGCTGGCATATAAATCGAAAATGTCCAAATATTCTTTATAACAACCAAATCTAGGCTTACTAAGATTGAGGACTCCGCAGTTCTTTCTCCATATTGTCAATTTCTTCTTAAACTCTTTAATTGTTTTTTCTCTTTTTACACGTAAATCTATCTTCACAACTACTACAGACGCCTTATGTCTATCAAAATCGGA
>CAYGEE010000043.1:0-17046 GCA_964348765.1 uncultured Planctomycetales bacterium
GAAGTATGAACGCGAAATGTTGAAAGATTATAATGATCTTTTAACTTATAATTCGATTTTTTTGGCTCGGACAAAAAACATTGGATGTCTTTCAAAGGAACAGGCGATTAATGCCGGGGTTACGGGTCCAATTTTGCGCGCGAGTGGTTTTAAGTGGGACATTCGAAAAGAAGAACCATATTTGATCTATGATCGCCTTAAATTTGATGTTCCTGTCGGAACAGTTGGAGATTCTTGGGATCGTTATATTGTTAAATTGCGCGAAATTTCGGAGAGTTTGAATATTATTGAACAGGCGATCGGCGGGCTTCCCGAGGGAAATCCGGTTGCGAAAGTTAATAAGATCTTTAAAGCGGCACCAGGTGATGTTTATTTGCGCACCGAAAATCCAAAAGGGGAATTGGGATTTTATCTTGTTGGCGACGGCACGACAAAACCTTATCGTAATAAGATCCGTTCACCGTCGTTTTCCAATTTGTCAGCGTTGCCGGATCTTGTTCGCGGAGTTAATGTGTCGGATCTGGTTTGCATCTTAGGAAGTTTTGATATCGTTATGGGAGAGATCGACCGATGAGTTTTTCTTTTGTTTTGATCTCACTGCTAAAAGGTGTCGCGATCTTAGGATTTATCGCTATTTCTGCGATGTTTTTGGTGTGGTGGGAGAGGAAAGTTTCTGCTGTTATCCAAAATCGTATGGGGCCAATGCTTGTTGGTTTTCACGGTGTCCTTCAGCCGGTTGCGGATACTATCAAGTTATTATTAAAGGAAAACATTGTTCCCAGCGGTGTTGATAAATTGTCCTGGTGGCTTTCTCCATTTTTTGTAATGGTTCCGTCCATTGTTGTGTTCTTAACAATTCCTTTTAGTAAGGATCTGATTGTTTATGATCTTAATGTTGGTGTTTTATTTATTGCATCGATCACGTCTGTTTGCGTGTTAGGGATCTTCATGGCTGGATGGGGGTCGAATAATAAATATTCACTTTTAGGCGGGATGCGCTCCGCTGCACAGATCATCAGTTATGAAGTTCCTCTTTTATTATCGATCGTTTTAGTTATTATGGAATCAGGAACGCTATCGATGCAGGGGATCGTGTCCGCGCAATCACATGGTTGGTATATTTTAAAACCGCATCTAGCGCTTGCCGGGATAATCTATTTGATCTCCGCAACAGCTGAGGTCAATCGGGTTCCGTTCGATATTCCAGAGGCGGAGTCGGAATTAGGTGCCGGTTATCATACTGAATATACGGGAATGAAATTCGCGATATTCTTTGTGGCTGAATATACGAACCTTATTATTATTTCAGCCGTTGCAGCGACGTTGTTTTTGGGCGGTTGGACAGGGCCATTCTTGCCTGGGCTTGTTTGGTTTCTCTTAAAAGTTTATGGCATTGTTTTTCTTTTAATGTGGGTGCGTTGGACGTTGCCAAGGGTGAGAATGGATCAAATGATGTTATTTGCCTGGAAATTTCTAACACCGGTCGCATTGGTAAATTTACTTGTTAGTGGGTTTTTTATGGTGAAGTAGAAATGTATCTGTGTCATTGCGAGGGATTCTTGCGTTATCAACGAAGCCCTGCCTGCCGGCAGGCAGGAATCTTTTGAAAAGATCGCTTCGTCGTCGGCAGAAAAATATCTCGCGATGACACGCAGTAATTAAAAAGGAATAGAGAATGTTTCAAAAGATCAAATATCTTTATTTTAGTATTTTGAGTATCTTCATCGGGATGAGGGTTACTTTTCGGAATATTTTTGTTAAACGGGTGACGTTGAATTATCCGCTTGAAAAACAGCCGATGAAGGAGCGATTCCGCGGAATGGTTGACCTTGTGCCTAAAGATTGTGTTATTTGTTATCAGTGTATCAAGATCTGCCCGGTTGCCGCGCTTGATCTTGGTCATAAGCAAGATACCGCTGCTGATGGGAAGAAGGTCAAGGAGATCACAAAGTTTACATTTAACGCAGAATTATGTTGTTATTGCGGATTTTGTGAGGAGATCTGTCCGACGGATGCGATTTATTTGAATAAAATGTATGAGGTGTCCGTTTATTCTCATGATGATCTGGTGAAGATCGATTTAATGGATGACAATAAATATAAACATATTGAAACAAAGATCGTTGGAAATCAGAAGTAGTTTTTTATGATGGATCTTATTTTTTACGTTAATGGATTCTTGTTGTGCGTTTTTGCGGTTTCGACCGCATTGTCGCGTAATATTTTTCATAGTGCTATTTGGCTCACTTTAACGCTTTTAAATGTTGCTGGTATTTATTTCTTTCTTGGAGCGGGTTTTTTGGGGACTGTCCAAGTTTTAGTTTATATCGGAGGGATCATTACGCTTTTTATTTTTGCTATTAAATTAACGGCTCATATTGAAGATCAAGCGATCCCGCAGATGAATCAGCAGGTTTTTATTTCGGCTATTGTCGCCATTGTGATCTTTATTGTTTTGTTGAAATTAATTTTTCAGAATTTTTCGGCTCGTGTCGTTAACAATGCCACAGCGGTGCCTTTAACAGACATCGGGAAAGCCCTTATTGGCAGTTACGCTTTACCTTTTGAATTTATTTCTGTTGTTCTGTTGGCGGCCATGGTTGGCGCGATCGTTATTGGAAGGAATAAAGAATGATCTCTTTAAGTTTCTTAGTCGTTTTAAGTGCAGTCCTGTTTTGCGCTGGAGTTTTTGGTGTTTTAACTCGTCGGAACGTTGTTGGTGTTCTTATTTCCATTGAACTTATTCTAAACGCTGCCAATATTAATTTGGTCGCTTTTAATCAGTCTTTCGGCGCTTCAGAGGTGTCTGGACAGATCTTTTCACTTTTTGTGATCGCCATAGCCGCAGTCGGCAGTGTTGTTGGACTTGCGCTCGTTATCGCGATCTTTAGGAATTCAAAATCAATATTCACTGATGATTTTAAATTAATGAAATGGTAGACCAAGCTCATTTAATCCCATTATTCCCGCTTGCGGCTTTTGCCATTAACATCTTTTTTGGAAAAAGGTTAAAAGGCTTAAGTGCTTTTGTTTCGATTGTTGCTTCCGGATTATCTTTCATTTTCTCTTACATAACTTTTCAGGGTTTTTTGCAGGGGCATGGTTCCTATACTTTGGGTAAATGGATCGATCTTTTTGGCGTGCCGATCAATTTCGGGATCATGGTTGACGGGTTAAGTGTCATGATGCTTTTAACGGTTACTATTGTTGCAACGTTAATTAAAATTTATTCTATGGGTTATATGCATGACGATGCCCGCTATAGCCGCTATTTCGCTTATATTTCCCTTTTTACCGCTTCGATGCTTGGGCTTATTATCGCGGATAATCTTTTGATGCTTTATATGTGCTGGGAAGGTGTTGGGTTGTGTTCCTATTTACTGATTTCTTTTTGGTTTGAAAAACCATCTGCCTGTAAGGCCGGTGTTAAGGCTTTCATCACGACGCGGATTGGTGATACTGGATTTCTTATTGGGATCTTTCTTTTATTCTTCGCAAGTCACAATTTGAGTTTTTCGCAGCTTGCGCCGATCCCCGGGAAAGAAGGTTTGATGATCGCTGCGGCTTTGTTGATATTTTTTGGAGCTGTGGGGAAATCTGCTCAATTCCCGCTTCACGTCTGGCTTCCCGATGCGATGGAGGGCCCGACGACGGTTTCTGCTTTAATTCATGCCGCAACGATGGTTGCGGCGGGTGTTTATCTTGTTGCTCGATGTTTTGGTTTATTTTCCGCATTTCCTTTATGTGAACAGGTGATTGCAACGATTGGCGGAATATCAGCACTGATGGCCGCGTTAATGGCAACGGTGAACAATGATATTAAAAGGATCTTAGCGTATTCAACGATGAGCCAGTTGGGACTCATGATGGTCGCACTTGGCGTCGGTGGGTTTCATGCTGGAACGTTTCATCTGATGACGCATGCGTTCTTTAAAGCGTTATTGTTTTTGTGTGCGGGAAGCGTTATTCATGCTGTGCATACTCAGAATATTCAGGAAATGGGCGGATTATTTTCTAAGATGAAAATAACTGGAGCGACTCTTGTTATTGGGATGCTCGCCATTAGCGGTGTGCCGCCGTTCGCGGGATTTTGGTCGAAGGATGAAATCTTGATCGCAGTATTCCATCATTCACCATTTCTTTTTGCTGTTGTGTCTTTAGCAAGTTTCTTGACGGCATTTTATATGGCTCGGCTTGTTTTTTTAGTATTGTTCGGGAAAGTAAGAAAGGAAGTTCACGCGCACGAGTCGCCGCTTTCGATGACGATCCCGCTTATTATCCTCGCATTTTTTGCTATGTTCTCTGGACTTCTTGGTTCTCCGTTATGTGATCACGCTTTTCAGAGATTTGTGACGATCGATCCACATCATGGATTTGAAGGGCACATGGATCTTAATATTATGTTTTTTTCGATCGGCTTAAGTGTCGGCGGGATTCTTTTAGCTTATGTGATCTATATTGCGCAGAACAAAATTTTGCCGCAAAGTGTTCGTAGTCAATTCCGTTGGCTTTATGATCTGTTGATCAATAAGTTTTATATTGATGAGATATATGAAGTGATATTTGTGAAACCTTTTGAGCGGATCGCGAATTCATCTTTTCGGTTTGATGCGACAGTTGTTGATGGGGCGGTCAATGGAGTGGGAAACATTTTTCAGCAGTTGTCAGCTATTTTTCGGCAATTGCAGACGGGGCTTATTCAAAATTACTTATTAATGATCGTTGTCGGCGTTATTGTTCTTTTTACAGTGCTTTGGGGAGTAAGATAAAACATGTTAAGCAGTCTTATTTTTTATCCAATTGTTGCTGCGGTTGCGATCTTGATCTTGCCGCGTCGGTTTGAACGGCAAATAAAATGGGTCGCGCTTTTGACGACATTGATCGTTCTTTTAAAATCAATCGTTCTTTTACGCGGATTCGATCAAACGCAAATTGGTTTTCAGTTCGTTGAGAAATCTTTGTGGATCGCGCCTATTAATGTTTTTTATTTTTTAGGGGTTGATGGGATCAGTATTGCGTTGGTTTTTTTAACCGCGCTTTTAGGGTTTATTGCGTGTCTCGCGTCTTGGGGGATAACGAAGAATATTAAAGAATATTTTATCTTGTATCTTATTCTGATGACGGGAATGATGGGAACATTTCTCGCGCTTGATCTGTTCTTATTTTACATTTTCTGGGAACTTGTTCTGATCCCGATGTATTTTTTGATCGGTATTTGGGGCGGGCCGAGAAAAGAATATGCGGCTGGAAAATTCTTTCTCTATACATTGGCTGGTTCTGTTCTGATGCTTTTGGGAATTCTGACGGTTTATTTTAAGAATCCGATCCACACTTTTAATATGGTTGAGATCGCAAGGACGGCACCGTTTTTTGATCTAAACACACAGATCCTTCTTTTTTTATCCTTTTTCATCGCTTTTGCCATTAAAGTCCCGATCTTTCCGTTTCACACCTGGCTTCCCGATGCGCACGTTGAAGCTCCGACGCCGATCAGTGTTTTGCTTGCCGGTGTCCTTTTAAAAATGGGAGGTTATGGATTATTTCGGATATGTGTTCCGATGTTCCCGAAGGCACTTTCGTATTTTGCTTATTCGATCGCGGTTTTAGGGATGATCAATATCGTTTATGGAGCGTTTGTGGCGATGGCTCAGACGGATTTTAAGAAAATGATCGCGTATTCATCGGTCAGTCATATGGGTTTTGTTCTTTTAGGTTTGGCGAGTTTAAACGTTGTCGGATTCAATGGAAGCCTTTTGGAGATGTTCAATCATGGGATTATCACGGGCGCGATGTTCTTACTCGTCGGTGTTCTTTATGATCGGGCGCATACAAGAGATCTGAGCCGCTTTGGTGGATTGTCTGCGAACATGCCTGTCTATGCGTTCTTTTTGACAGTTTCGGCTTTGGCATCATTGGGGCTTCCGGGCTTAAGCGGTTTTGTGGGAGAATTCATGTCGCTTTTCGGGGCTTTTGGATCAATGCCGAAATTAGTGATCCTTTCCACGTTAGGACTTGTGGTAACGGCGCTTTATTTTCTAATAATGGTCAAAAAAGTTCTTTTGGGCCCGGTTAATTCTAGTGGCGTTCAATATGGGGACATGACGATAAGAGAGATCATCACGGTGGTTCCGTTAGTTCTTATAACTGTTATCGTTGGTGTTTGTCCTTTGATCGTGATCAAATTCCAGGATATCGCTATTCACGCTCTTGTGAGAATATTTTAAAAGGAGTTATTGTGTTTAACAATATTGAAAGTCTGCGCTTTGTTTCTTCCGAGTTAATGCTTCTTGGAATGTCTTTGATATTATTATTTTTATCAACTTTCAAAGTTCCGCAGAAATTCTTTTGGTTGTTGGCTTATTTAAGCGTTTCAGCCAGTGCTTTCTTATTGCCGACGGATATTTATGAGCCCCAACAATTATTTTTTGGGCTTTTGATCCATGATCAGCTTTCAATAGTTTTTCGATTTCTTATTTTGTCGATAACTGCGGTCGTTATTCTTCTTTCGTTCAAAAGCGGGGAAGAAGGCAGTGATCGCGGTGAATATTTTTATTTCTTATTAACGGCAGCTTTGTCGATGTTGTTGGCTGTTTCAACGAATAATCTCTTGATGATCTATTTAACGCTCGAGGCTGTTTCGATCCTTTCGTATCTTTTGGCTGGATATAATAAACGGGATATGTTCTCATCAGAATCGGGGATGAAATATTTTATTTTTGGGGCATTTTCAACAGGGGTCACGCTTTATGGGATCTCGTTAGCTTATGGTTTGTTTGGGACTCTTGATATAACGGCGATGAATGTTCATGCGATTTCTCCTTTTGCGCTTATCGTTGTTTCACTTTTGATCCTGGTCGGGTTTGGTTTTAAATGTTCTTTGGTGCCTTTTCACATGTGGACTCCGGATGTTTATCAAGGTGCGCCGACGGCTGTCGCCGCATTCTTATCTGTTGCTCCCAAAGCGATGGGTTTTGTTTTTATTTTACGGATATTCCTTTCTCAATTTAAACCGCTTGCTGATCCTCTTTGGGCTCTTTTGGCGGGATTTATTGCACTCATTACGATGACGATCGGGAATTTAACGGCACTTAAACAGGAAAATATTAAAAGGCTTTTAGCGTATTCAACGATCGCTCAGGCTGGGTATATTTTCTTGGGCTTTTCTATCGGAACAAAGGAAGGGATCACTTCGTCTTTGTTTTATATTGTGATCTATACGGTCATGAATTTAGGAGCTTTCGCCGGAGTTATTGCGTTATTGAACTCTTCTAAGGGCGAGAAGATCTCGGATCTGTCAGGGTTGTATAAAAAATCGCCTTTGGCATCAGTTGCTTTAGCGGTCTCTTTATTGTCGCTTGCCGGGATCCCGCCGTTCGCCGGATTCTTAGCAAAATTCTTTATTTTGAAAGCGTTGATCTCCGCGTCGGATCTTTCGTTCGCGCTTGTCATGGTCTTAAATAGTGTCGTTGCGATGTATTATTATTTAAATGTTCTGAAAACTATTTTTCTTACGGAGGGGGTTTCATCGGATGCGCCTGCGGTGAATTCTCCGGCGATCTTTTTAGTTCTTGTCCTTAGTGTGATCGGAAATCTCTTCCTTGGATTGTATCCTCAGGTGATCCTAAATTGGCTTTCCGGCGTTTCTTTTTAAAGGAAATTTTTATTGGCTTCGACTTCTCTCCAAGCGTTTCAAAATAATGCGACAGTGACAACGTTAAAGATCATCGAATGGTCCATGCGTTTCTTGCCTCGATGGTTCGTCGTCGGCATCGTTGAGGTTTTTTCTGCCATTGCTTTTTTGTTCATTAAGCGGCTTAAGAAGATCTGTCGTCGGAATCTGCGGCTTGTTTATAAGGATTCGAAATCAGAAGAGGAGTATGACAGGTTAGTTAAGCGATGCATTAAGAATATCGGCTATGCGATGATGGATATTCTTTACTATATTGATCGGCCTAAAAAGTTATCAAAGGTTGTTCATGTTAAGAATGAACAGTATCTTAAAGAAGCGCTAGAGAGTGGCCGCGGGGTGGTTGCGGTTTCCGCTCATTTAAGTAATTTCCCTTTAATGTTCCTTATTCTGTCGAGGAAGGGTTATAAGATCAATGTGGTCATTCGAAAAATGAGGGATAACGGATTCAGCCGTTTTATGTATGCGCTTTGTGCGAAGTGGGATATTCATATGATTCAAACAGCGCCTACAAAACCTTTTGTCCGTGAAAGTTTAGGCGCGCTTAAACGCAATGAATTGCTTTTTATTTTGTTTGATGAGATCGCGGAAAAGAAGGAAGGCATTGAAGTTGATTTCTTTAACCGTCCGACTTATCGAGCGCCAGGCCCAATGCTTTTTCATTCCCGGACACAGTCGCCGATCGTCCCTATTTTCATGACACAGGATAAGGATAAGCATTTTCACATATGCATTGAACCGCCACTTGAGGTCCACTCGAGTTCTTCGGTTGGTGAGAATAATATAAAGAACATATCCGCTTTGAATCGTACCATTGAAAGATATATCTATGAGTGTCCTTTTCTATGGGGAGGGTGGCTGAATAAGAAGTGGGTTTGATCCAGGAGGGATTCTGTAATAAAATCAATTTACAATTAAGCGATATTTTGTATAATACGGACTTCGAGATGTGCAGATTTCTTTGTTCATTGGATATTAAGTAAGAGAGATAAGGGCCATCCTGCTTCGCTCCAAAACTTGCGTTTGGGAGCTACGCAGGATCGGCCCAGATTTTTCTGGATATAAGATTATATATTTATTGTAATCTGGGCCATTAGCTCATCTGGTAGAGCAAGTGACTCTTAATCACTGGGTGGCTAGTTCAAGTCTAGCATGGCCCACCAAGTGTCGGAGGTTCTCCCGACGTTTTCTGATTTGAATTGTTGTAGTTGGGATTCCGACTTCAAAAAAAATTAGGAAACGTTGGGAGTGTTGTCCCGAGCGGCTCGCTATCAATTCCGGCTGCGATGGATTTTAAGACAATATTTTGGAGTTCTTTCTACCTCTTTTTTATTTTTCTTGTATAATCCTAGCATCATCGATTAGTTAAGGATATTTATCGTGGCAGTCAAAGAAGTTGATTTGAATTCCCTTAAAAATCAGGCCATTCTTTTTCGAAAAGAGATCCTAGCGATCCTTCAAAGCGCCGGCTCGGGGCATCCGGGTGGATCACTTTCGGCGGTTGAACTTTTGATCAGCCTTTACGGTTATAAAATGAAGCATGACCCGCAAAATCCTACTTGGGATGAGCGGGATTTTTTAATTATTTCCAAAGGCCATATCAGCGCCGGGGTTTATGTCGCACTTGCTAATTTTGGTTATTTCCCCAAAGAAGAGTTAAAACAATATCGAAAGTTTGGAAGCAGATTGCAAGGTCATGTTCATACGAAAGTTCCTGGCGTTGAATTTAATACCGGATCACTAGGACATGGGCTTTCGGTTGCTAATGGTATTGCTTTGGGTGCGAAAATGCTCAAGAAAAATAATAAAACTTTTTGCCTCATGGGCGACGGAGAAATTCAGGAAGGTTCCGTCTGGGAGGCGGCGTTGACGGCATCGCATCATAAACTGGATAATCTTTGCGCGATCGTGGATTATAACAAAGTCCAGGAGAACGGCCCGACAAATGATATTAAGAATTTGGAACCTTTGGCCGATAAATGGAAAAGTTTCGGCTGGAACACGGTTGAAGTGATCGGGCATAATTTTAAAAGCATTATTTCCGGGCTTGACCTATTGGGAACAGTTCCCGATAAACCTTTAGCGATCATCGCGCACACCATTAAGGGAAAAGGCGTTTCTTTTATGGAAGGTAATTCCAAGTGGCATGGCAAAGCTCCAAATAAAGAACAGCTGCAGGATGCTATTAAAGAGTTGGAGGCAGGGCAATGAGTGAAATGATCGCCACTCGCGACGGGTTCGGTAAAGAGATCGTTGAGATCGGAAAAGTTAATCCCAAAGTCGTTGTTTTATCTGGGGATTTAGAAGATGCAACGCGCGCGGAATTTTTTCGCGACGCTTTTCCGGAAAGATTTCTTAACTTAGGTATCGCTGAACAGGATGTGATGGGGGTCGCCGCCGGAATGACATTCCATGGATTTATCCCCATCGCCACAAGCTTTGCTGTTTTTTTGACCAATCGTGCTTACGACATGATCCGCTTAGATGTTTGTTATAACAATCGCAACGTAAAAATTGTTTGTTCTCATGCGGGTGTGACCGTCGGAGAAGATGGCGCGTCAGCACAATGCCTTGAGGATTTTGCGATCATGAGAGTTCTTCCTAATATTAAAGTCCTTTGTCCGGTCGATGCGATCGAAGCGGCAAAAGCGACACGTGCGATCATCGCTGAGAACGGGGCGTTTTATATGCGCACCAGCCGTGCGCCGTTACCGGTTATCACACAATCGACGGATTCTTTTGTTATCGGGAAAGCCAATGTTATGCGTGAGGGAAAAGACGCGACGGTCATTGCTTGTGGCGTTATGGTTTCGGAGGCTTTGTCAGCGGCGGAAATTTTAAAGAAAGAAAATATCGATCTGCGTGTTGTGAATATGCATACGATCAAACCGATCGATGCTGAAATGATCGTTAAATGCGCCAAAGAAACCGGCGCGATCGTCAGTGCCGAAGAACATCAAATGAATGGCGGATTAGGAAGTGCTGTTGCGGAAGTTTTGGTCAAAAGTAAACCGGTGCCGATGGAAATGGTCGCTGTGAATGATTCGTTCGGAGAGACTGGTTCACCGCAGGAATTATTGAAGGCTTATCATTTGAAGGATGTCGATATTGTTGAAGCCGTGCGAAAAGTAAAAAGTAGGAAGTAAAAAGTAGGAAGAGATATGAAAAAAACGATCATGCACGAATTAGGCGATTACGGGCAGAGTTTGTGGCTCGATTATATTAGCCGTTCATTGCTGGATTCCGGCAAATTGCAGGGCTTGATCGATCAGGGGTTGCGCGGGATGACTTCGAATCCTTCTATTTTTAATCAATCGATCGGCTCGACGAATGAATATGATGATAAGATCGTCAAATTAAAAGCGGCGCGCAAGTCGGCTTTTGAGATCTATGACGAATTGACGATCAAAGATATTCAAGATGCGGCCGATGCTTTCGCTGGCGTTTATAAAACGACAAAGGGTTTAGATGGTTATGTGAGCCTTGAGATCAATCCGTTATTGGCTAAGAAGATAGAAGAACAGGCACAAGAAGGTCTGCGTTTATATAAGAAAGTAAGTCGTCCCAACGTCATGATCAAAGTTCCATCGACGCCGGAAGGAATAGGTGTTGTTGAGCAATTGATCGCCAATGAAGTGAACGTCAACGTCACGCTTATTTTTTCTCTCAAACAATATGAAGAGACCGCCAAGGCTTATTTGCGCGGGCTGCATACGGCTTCAAAACGTAAAAAAGATCTGAGCCATATCCGTTCCGTGGCAAGCGTTTTTGTTAGCCGTGTGGATACTTTTATTGATAAAGTCCTTGATGAAAAGATCGCTCAAGAAAAAAATGATTTGTTAAAAGCTAAATTAGGATCGTTAAAGGGAAAAGCTGCGGTTTCTAACTGCCGGATCATCTTTGAGAAATATTTAGAGCAATTCTCCACGAAAGAATTTAAATCGCTTTCTGCTTTTAAAGCGAATGAACAAAGAGTCCTCTGGGGCTCGACAAGCACAAAAAACCCTCAATACAAAGATGTGAAATATGTGGAAGAATTGATCACGCGTCCGACGGTGAATACTGTCCCGGAGGCGACTTTGATGGCTTTTATTGATCATGGCACAATGGATCATAGCTTTGATGGGATTTTTGAAGGATCCTGCCAAACGATCGCGGCCTTGAAAAATCAAGGCATTGATATCGACCAGGTCTGCGCGAAACTCTTAGAAGACGGCCTTAAGGCTTTCGACCAGGCTTTTGAAACATTACTTTCAACCATCGAAAAAAAGAGCGCCCAATTGTCTGTGTCTCGTTAATCTATGACGACGACTATTCCTCAAAAGAACACACCCGCTTATCACATCGAACGTAAAGACTGGCTTTTTTCTCCCAAAGGGGAATCTCGCGGTTACATTCAGCCGCAAACTTTAAAAGAATTATGGTTCCACACGGGAACAAACTGCAATTTAAGCTGTCCGTTTTGTTTAGAAGGCTCCAAGCCCGGCGACAACCGTCTTCAGATGATGGATCTTGACGATGTAAAACCTTTTATTGATGAAGCTATCAATCTTAACACCGAAAAGTTTTCTTTTACCGGAGGGGAGCCGTTTGTTGTTAAGGACATGATCAAGATTTTGGATTACGCGTTAAATTTTAAACCTTGTTTAGTTCTGACCAACGCGACGAAGCCTTTGAATGTCCGGTTGGAAGATATTAAAACGCTTCTTAAGAAAGAACATAAACTTAATTTCCGCGTGAGCCTGGATTTTCCTAACGAAAAAAAACATGACGCCGCCCGCGGCGCCGGAAATTTCGCGCTGTCTTTGCAAACGTTAGGAGAGCTTTACCGTCTAGGATTTGGCGTTTCGATCGCCCGGCAGAGGGCGAAGAAAGAGAATATTCAAGCCGTGGATAAAGAGTATCAGCCGTTCTTAAAATTCGCGGGAGTGCCGTTGGATACAAGGATCGTGAGTTTTCCAGATTTTTTCTCGCCGAGCTCGATCGCCCAGGTCCCGCAGATCACGGACGGATGCATGACAAAATATCACACGGAAGAAACGCGCTCGAAATTTATGTGTTCTTTTAGTAAAATGATCGTTAAAAAAGACGGGCGCATGCGCGTCTATGCCTGTACGCTCGTTGATGATGACAGTGATTATGATCTAGGATCAAATTTGTCAGAAGCAATGAAGATCCGTGTGATGCTAAAACATCATCGCTGCTATTCCTGTTTCGCCGGCGGGGCGTCGTGCAGCGAGAGTTGAATATTTATTATCGTTGTGATAAATAAATTATTCCTCCCCCTTTATGGGGGAGGTTAGGTGGGGGTAATGATGGCGTTGCAGGAAGCCATCTTCACCCTCCCCTAACCCCTCCCATCGAGGGAGGGGAAACAATATTTTAAGTATGAGCAGGGGAATTTTATGGCAAAACAGAAAAAGATCCTCATCTTCGAGAATTCATACGCTATTAGTAATTTCCTTGTCAAGTTCTGGCAGGAAAAAGCGAATCAGGCTATTCATTTTAAGAATTATTTCTCAGTCGCTCTTTCCGGCGGGAAAACCCCGGTCGAATTCTATTGCCGGCTATCGAATTTAACAAGTTTTGATCTTTGGTCGCAGACGCATCTTTTCTTTGCTGATGAGCGTTTTGTGCCGGCGGATCATAATGCGAACAATGCTCGGATGGTCAAAGAGAATTTATTGCAGTTTGTCAATATTCCTCAAGGGAATATTCATCCGATAGCAACAGATGTCAAGAACGTCAGTTTAGCCGCGGCTTTATATCGAGAACGATTGGTGGATTATTTTGGGCTAAAAGCAGGACAGTTCCCTAGATTTGACCTTATTCTTCTTGGCATTGGTGAGGACGGGCATACAGCATCATTATTCCCCGGACAGGATCTGGAGGAAACGAAAAATATGATGGTTGTTCCGGTTTCCTTAAATAGTTTAGAAGAAGAGAGGATCAGTTTAAGTTTATCAGTCTTAAACAACGCGCGACAGGTCGTGTTTTTGGTGCTCGGCGATAAAAAAGCGGATATTGTCTCGCGTGTGATCGAAGGGAAAAACGATCTTCCAGCCGCTCAAGTCCTTCCCGCGGATGGGGAAGTTCTTTTTTTATTAGATAAAGAGGCTGCTCAGAAGATCTCTTATCAGGATTCATCTATTTATGAAGATGAAGCGATCGCGGTTTATCGATAAGAAAGAAAGGAGTTTTTATGTCCAAGAAGAATATGGCCCCCGAAGAAGTTTTTACCCGAAGCCTCTTTGGCATCATCATGATGGGTGCCGCGTTCGTTGGTTGGGGAAAGTGGATCACATTCATCCTAGGATTCCTCTTTATTATTTCCGCCCTGCAAGGCTATTGCGTGACCTGCGCGATCTATCGGTGGATGGCTGCGCGAAAGAAATGAAAATCTTCCAGTTTTCAATTGTTTTGACTTCTTATCAAAGTATAATGGGTTTAAGACATTAAGACTTCAAGAGATGTTTGATCAATTGAGAGGAAATCCGCTTCATGAACCCCTGGCGCAATATTGATCGCCTGTCAAAACAAGAAACAGCAGACCTGCAGAATAAGAAACTTCATACATTAATTAATGATTATTTATACCCTTTCAGTCCGCATTATCAGAAATTATTTGATGATCATAAGATCAACCCTAAATTGATCCGGACAGCAGCTGATCTAAAACATATCCCTTTTACTTCGAAGCTTGATATTGTAAGCACGCAAGAGGCTCCCGCGCGATACCGTGATTTTGTTATGCAACCGGATAAACAGAAGATCATGAAGCATTGGCCGGCGGTCAAGCAGGTCCCGCTTGCGTTAACGAGCGTGTTTCGCGGTTCAGAATATACGATCGATCAATTCAACCAGGAATTCCGCCCTGTTTTTATGACATTTACGACGGGGACGACGAATAAGCCTGTTCCGTTCTTGTATAGTAATTATGATATTAAGAACTTATATGTTTCCGGTTCGCGCATGTTGTATTTATTTGATATTAAAAATACTGAACACATCGTTAACATGTTTCCTTATGCTCCGCATCTGGCGTTCTGGCAAGTTGTTTACGGCGGGATGGCGTCGTGCGCGCTTATTTTAAGTACGGGCGGCGGGAAGGTGATGGGGACGGAAGGAAATATCACGGCTCTGCTGAATATGCGCCCGACTGTAATTTTAGGGGTTCCGAGTTTTGTTTATCATTTGTTAAGAGTTGCTCGAGAAAAGAATGTTAAGCTTGATTTTATTAAGAAAGTTATTTTAGGGGCATCGCGAGTTACGATCCCTTTTAAACAAAAATTGTCTGAAATGCTTGAAAGTATGGGTGCGAAGGATGTTAAAGTTTTAGGGACATATGGATTTACGGAAGCGCGTTGTGCCTGGGCGGAATGTCCGACGTCATTGGATGTTTCAAGCGGGTATCATCTTTATCCTGACAAAGAGATCTTTGAGATCGTTGATCCAAAAACAGGTGACGTAAAAAAAGAAGGGGAAGATGGGGAGCTTGTTTACACGTCGATTGATTCTCGAGCTAGTGGTGTTGTTCGTTACCGCACGGGAGATTTTGTCAAAGGTGGAATGACATTTGAGCCGTGTCCGCATTGTAAAAGAAGGGTGCCGAGGATATCAAGTGACATCACGCGTTTGTCGGATGTGAAAGATCTTAATTTATCAAAGATCAAAGGGTCACTCGTTAATTTAAATAATTTCTTCGCGCTCATGGCTGAGGTTCGAGATATTGAGGAGTGGCAGATCGAACTTCGTAAAAAAGATAATGACCCTTTTGAAATGGATGAGTTGAATGTTTATGTCACTCCAAGCGCTGGCGCGGAAAAGAAGCATGTGGAGGAAGAGATCCGGGAGAAAATGCTGCAAGCGACAGAAGTAGCGCCGAATGCCATTTATTGTATTCCTATTGATGAAATCGTCAAAAGGTTAGAATTAGAAACAGCGAATAAAGAAAAACGGATTGTTGACGCAAGGCCTAAAATTTAATTTAAAATCTGAATATGGTCTTCAGTTCGCAGTCTGCAGTCTGCAGACTGACGACTGCTGACTTTAAAAAAAGGAACCTTATGGACAGAATAGCGATCATCGATGGAATCAGAACGCCTTTTTGCAAAATGGGCACGGATTTTAATGAGGTCAGCGCTCAGGAATTAGGGCGGCTTGTGACTCGTGAACTTTTAGAGCGAACCGGGCTTGATCCAAAATTGATCGATGAAGTTATTTTTGGAAATGTCTGTCAGCCGGCGGATGCGGCGAATATCGCCAGAGTTATTTCACTATTGGCAGGCATCCCCAAAACAGTGCCTGCTTTTACCGTACATCGCAATTGCGCATCGGGGATCGAATCAGCAGCGCAGGCGGCGATCAAGATCATGGCGGGAGAGGGAAGTGTCTATTTGGTCGGCGGGACGGAAGCGATGAGTTTTGTCCCTTTTTTCTTTAGTAGAAAAGCGCAGGCCTTTCTTACGAATCTGCAAAAAGCGAGATCATTCTCTCAAAAACTCGTCGTTTTAAGCGGGTTTAGCCCAGCGTTTTTATTTGCTCCGCAGATCGGTTTAAGTTTGGGATTGACGGATCCGGTTTGCGGATTGGGAATGGGGCAAACGGCAGAAGTTTTGGCGAAAGAATTCGGCATCAGCCGTAAAGAACAGGATGAATTCGCGTTGGTCAGCCATCAGCGTGTTATTGCCAATCGATATGCTTTAAGAGAAGAAATGATGACGGTTATTCCAAAACCAAATTTTCGAAAAATTGTCGCGGATGATAATGGCGCGCGCGAAGGCCAAACGATGGAAGCCTTAGCAAAATTAAAACCATTTTTTGACCGGGTCGCGGGAACCGTCACGGCGGGGAATTCCAGTCAGATTACCGACGGAGCAGCGGCGCTTATTATTATGAAAGAAAGCCGGGCGAAAGAATTAGGATACAAGCCTTTGGGTTATATGAGATCTTTTGCTTTTGCGGGAGTGGAACCCAATCGAATGGGGATCGGGCCGGCGCATGCGATTCCAAAAGCTTTAAAAAAAGCGGGAATGAAATTCAAAGACATTCAGTCTTTTGAGATCAACGAAGCTTTTGCCGCGCAAGTGATCGCATGTTTAAAAGCGCTGGCATCAGAAAAATTTGCAAAAGACTTCGGTTATGAAGGATGCACCGGAGCAATTGATCCGTCGATCCTTAATGTTAACGGCGGAGCGGTCGCCCTCGGCCATCCCGTCGGGACAACTGGGACGCGATTGATCCTGACGATGTTAAAACATATGAACCGGAACAATTTAAACGTCGGCTGCGTTTCTCTTTGTATCGGCGGAGGTCAGGGCGCGGCGGTTGTTTTAGAAAAATAATGAATAATGTAGGGA
>CAYGEE010000044.1:0-16887 GCA_964348765.1 uncultured Planctomycetales bacterium
ACCAGAGTAAAAAAGACACGAATGAAATCGTTTAAATCAACCTTTTCAGCTCTTTCTTCCTACTTTTTACTTCCTACTTCTTACTTATTTTTGCTTCTTCACTAAAATCATTTTTTCTTCTTAATCTTATTCCTAGCGTCAAGATAAACAACCTTCGTCTTCAAACTTTCCGCTTCATGACGATCAACCAGCGCATAACTTAAAATGACAACTTGATCGCCGACAAGCCCCATGCGGGCGGCTGGGCCGTTGAGGCAGATATCACCTTTACCGGCGGCTCCCGCGATCGCGTAAGTATCAAAACGGTTGCCATTATTCATATTAAGGACCTGGACTTTTTCACCGGGGATAATATCAACAGCATTCAGAAGATTCACATCGATAGTGATGCTGCCTTCATAATGCAGAGAAGCGTCCGTGATCGTTGCGTGCGCGATCTTTGATTTGCAGAATTCGATAAACATTATAAAAGATGGGGTTTGATTTTTGATAAGATCTTTTCTTTCGGAAGAGCGCCAACGACCATGTCAACGACTTTCCCGCCTTTAAAAACAAATAACGTCGGGATCGACATCACATTGAATTTGATCGCCAGATCCTGTTCCTCATCAACATTGATCTTCCCGACTGTTAATCTTCCTTCATATTCCTCGGCTATTTCCTCGACCATCGGAGCGATCGCCTTGCATGGCCCGCACCACTCGGCCCAAAAATCAACCAAAACAGGGATCTCGGACTTTAAAACTTCATTTTCAAAATTTTTCTTACCCAGATGAAGAACTGACATGGAATTTTCCTGCCTTTCTTAACACTATAAATTCATTAAATTTACAATCATGCGACATGCACAAAGTTTTAAAGAAAATTATTATATATGGATAATCTTTTTCAAGCAATGTAAAATTTCAACAAGCTTTAACGCCAAAGGACCGGTTCGGCGCCCATATCCCCTGCAATGATCAGTCGAGATAATAAGAACGAAATAACGGTCAAAAAACACACATAAAGCGTCAACACTACGTAAAAGAGCGGTTTATTAATCGTTCTTAATTTAAAGATCGCCTGAACTGTTAAATATAAGATGACCGGGCAAAAGAATAAAGAAGTCCTCGGAACTGTAAATGGATATTTCTTAAGCGCTCCAAAGAAAAATGATTCCGAATAAATAACCAGCGCCAGCGTTTCAATGCTGTTTAAATAGTAGCCATTTTTCTTAAAGTTAACAAAAAAACTGTGGAACATATTGATCAAACCCAAAGAAAAAAAGAATATCGAGATCTTTTTTATAATGCGAGGCTGTTCAGCGAACCAACGGGAAAATAGATTGATTGTCCCTTCTCCAAAAGTTTTGAAGAACGCTCCCGGCGAAGAAAACGATATGAAATAATCAGCCCATCCTTCTGCAACAACTCCTGTATGACGAAGACGCATATCAAAAAAATAACTTATAAAAAAAACACTTATTAACGATGCACCATAACACAGCCCCGGCAAGCCAATAGCCCGAAGATTTTTCTTTGAAATGATCATGTTGTAAAGGGGAAAAAGCATGAAGAAAAATGCCGGATAAGAAAAAAAGCCCAACAAGGGCAAAGCAGAAAGGATCAAAAGATAGGATCTCTTTTTCTTTGAACTTTCCCAGTCCTTCTGCTTGTAAAGAAACCATATGAAGATCGCCGCCGCAAGAACGTCCATCGAATACTGCTTTAATTCCGCCGCGTAATAGATCAGCATGACCGACGCGCACCAGGATAAAATAAAAACAAGATAAGCCCACGAATCCGTAATCGCCCGTCGGCCGATCTTAAGCCACAGAAAAAATGCACTGAGCATACAAACAAAAGGTAAAAACCGTAAACTCAAACGGCTATAATCGAAAATTTTGGAAACAGCCTGGATCAAGAACAAATATACTCTTGGAAAAACCTGATCATTAACAAGCTCTTCATGGAATAGCTGGTAGACACTAAACTGCTTTACATTGTTAAAAACAGCTTCCTCATCATTCCAAAGCAGACGAGCATTGAAATAATGTTTGGTGGCCAAAAAAAGATACCACCCGATCAGAAGGAAGAATAAAACAAGGAATATCTGACGGATTTTAGGTTGATTTCCTGAAAATTGACTAAAAAACATATCGGTAAAATAACATTATTCTAAAAAAATGAACGGGATTATTACTCTTATTTCAGAAAATCATAAACATCTTTACGATGACGGACAAGAAGGATCCGAACCTCTTTTCCCGCATCAAAAATGCTATAAATGATCCGATATTGACCCTGACGCAGCCTGTAACGATCTGGATAACCTTTAAGCTTTTTACTACCAAGCTTTCTTGGATCAGCTTCCAGAGATTCAACAGATTGATAAATTTTCCCCAAATCAGCTGCCGGAACCTTATCAAGATCTTTATACACCCTTGATTCAATAACAACACGGTACATTACACTGCTCGTTTCCTTTTTTGAAGATATTCTTTTAATTTCGATTTAGTAGTAAATTGGGGATTTACTGACCTCTCATCAACAATTTTATTGTCTATTTCATCATGTTCCATATCAGCTAATTTTTCCAGAATAGCTTCCGTAACAAAAAATTGCAATTTCACCCCATTGCGGTCACAGTAAGAAGAAATCTGTTCTTTAACACTGCTGGGGATCCTCGCGCCAAGACTGACTAGACGTGTTTTAATCATCGGGCTGCCTCCTTTTAAATATCTTTTGTACTAAAATGATAGCATATGATATCTTCTGCGTCCAAAAGAAAATAAGGCAAAATCTTTTAATATCGGGGAATAAGAAAACTGGGGCTATCGACTATCTGTTAACAGCAAATCTTTCTTGTTTATCCGCAGGGGATAATTGGCTGAGGTTGAAACTTAGGTCTGTTTCTTTTTGAGCCGGAAGATCAAGCCCTAAGAAAATGGGAATACTTTGGATCGGAGTAATATTGATAATAACCGGTAAAAAGCCTTCAATCTTAAGATCTTTGATCGGCTGCTGAAAAACCGGCAAAGGAACGCCGTTTTTGTCGCGTTTGATCTGCATATCTAATAATTTTCTATCGAATTTAATACCGCCAACATCCTGGTCATTTGCCGCAAGAGATGCCTGATCAGCCTCTAAAGCCGTCAATTGAAAGCGGACATCCCGAACAGCCTCTAAATTTGCATAAACTTCGATCTTGATCCCTCTGAGCGCATCCTTTTCTTGACGAGCTAATAACTCATCTAAAGCATATATTTCTTTCCTCGACAATCGAGCGATAACGTGAACTGTCCGCTGTAAACCCAAAGATATCGCCCCTTCATCATTGCGCCGCTGCTGGATCTTCCTGACTGCATTGAGGATCATTTCTGCAGTAACATCCTGGGAGCCATCGACACCCGGAGCTTTGATCAAAATAAAAGATTCAATCGCATTCCAATTTGCATCGCCTAATTGATCTTTTTCCAATTCAGACTGGATATGCTGAACGAATTGATACTCTGAAATGATCGGAGTGATCCCATTATTCCGCAAATTCTCGACTCTCTTGCGGAACTTATCCATTTTATTAACCATATCTGCTGCCGATAAGATCACAGAAGTTACACCGGCTTTTCTTAAAAAATCCGCTGATTGATGCGCGGTAAATTCCCCTATGCCTTGCTGAGCGACACCTTCCATCCCGTAAACCGTGATCCCGATCGGCCCATTTGCTCGGCTTGCATCCCGAAACATGACAGCTGTTTCTTGACCGGAAAGACTCTTCAACCAAGCTCGATAATTGAGACGACTAACAATATGTATGACCTTAACGCCATTTTCCGGATCAACGCCTTTATCACGATAAGCTTCAAGACGCTCGCCTGGAATGGGAGGTTCTGTCAATCTCTCGTTAAAAACAACCATCAATTTATTTCCATTCGAATTCCCTTTTTCTTGCGCCGCTAACGCAATATTAGCTGTTGAATCTTCACCATCTGGTGCAACGGCGTTTGCAGAAGCACGCCCTATAAATCCACCTGAATATCCGGAATCTGCCAGCGAACCAATATTAGAAACCTTCGCTCCACCGCCATAGACAACATCAAAAGAATTTTCCTCTGCACCCGTAGTAATCGCGATCGCTTTTTTAATGAACTTAAGGCGATACTTTGCCAACTCTGAGGCAATAGCCACACCCTTGATCCCATCTACCGGCTTATAGGCGACCGTTACTTGCTTAAACTGCTCCTGTTTGATCCCATTTAATAAAATGCCGATCTCATTCTCGATCTCTGCTTTCGTACTTAACTCCTTGATAATGGCAGCAATAATTTCATCCCTTGATCGATCCTTAAAGATCCCCAAGGCATTTAACATCTCCCCATAAGCACCAAAAAGTTCATTGACATTCCTACGATCTAAACTCTCAATAGCTTTGATCAATTCATAAAGAAACGGATCTGCGGAAAATAATAGCTCAAAGAATCTCGGATCAGAAATATTTTTATTCACTAACAATTGCGCTTTGGCTATCAATGATTGAGCTGTGGCTGGATATTTGCGTAAACCTAAAGAAAGATAATCCTTACCATCATACGTTTCCGGAAAATCGCCAAGAAGTAATATAACTTTAAATCCTCCCGTCAAGAAAGCCCCTAACTGCCTCCGAGAATATTCCAACGTTTCGCCTAACAATTCACGAACTTCTGAGTGATTAATAACAACCTCAGGCGCGTCATAAACATCTTTTACAGAAACATCCGGGCCGATCGCCACAGCGACCGTGATCGGCGCGTACATATAAGATGTCACACCCTTCTCATCACGAACGCGGGCAATATTATCATTATTTCTCCAAACTCCTTCCAAAAGGCCAGCTGCAAGTGTCGCTGAGAATCCCGTCGCTAGAACAAATTCATTAACTGTAAAAGAACGATTTATTCCCATCTTTTTTATTTTCTCAACAATACTCGAAGCCTGAACGTGTGTTTCGATCATTTTCCCTAAAGTATCAGCGGCTTCAGCAATATTAACCAAATGCATTGTCAATTGCGTGCGGGCTGTATCACTTAACGACCTATTCGCTGTAGTGACACCCTGTGCTTCATTGAGTTCTTCAGCAATCTTTGCGATAAGAGCCCTAACGTGCTGGCGCATATCAGCCATCCGATAGTACGGTGTTATCCCCTCATCGATTCGAGTTTGTAACGTAAAATCCCGGATCAGCCGTCCATCATCAGGGACTGTGGTCAGTTTCCCGTCTTTTTTTTCGCCGGTTAAAATGATCCCGTCCCTAAACCCGCCTAAGGATGCTTTTCTAAATTCACGGGCTTGATCAAATGTATTTCCATCAATACCATATTCTGCTGCAATTGCCTTAGCTTGCGTCGCTATCCCTTGCAACAAAGGAACCGAACTGATATTTAATCCTTTATTTAAAGTAGAATAGTTCCTCTTAATCTTATCAAAATCGGTCAACATCGCGGCATCCTTCGGATCAGCTTCTAACCTTACAATTCGGAGGTTATTCGTATACGCTTTAAGAGCTGTATCTTCTGATCGAGGCATAGGTGATGTTTCCCCATAATGGCCACCTTCCCTGTAATCCCAAGCCATGTGATAAAAATAATTTACAAAAGCACGGATTTGTTCATCGCTCATCCCTTTCCATTCCGGATTTTTTGCTCTGGCGGTTTCTTCTTGCTGCAGACGATTGGCTTGAATCTGTTCGAACGGCGGAAGGTCGAAGACAAATAAATCATCGATTAAATCAAAAACAGGTTTATAGTCACGAACTAAACTCTCTGCCGTTTTTCTGGCGAGAGTTCCTAGTGCGATTTTTTGCGGATCAATATCCGTGTTCGCTCCCACCAGCCAGCCTTCTAAAATAACAATACCCACTTTACCTGTAACGGTCTTAGGATTGGTTCTATCATCTTTACTTTTATCAAATTGAAGGATATCAACGGATGTTTGGTCATTGCTTGATTTAAAACTACGAAGATGTGAAAGCATAACATCCATATCATGCGTTCCCGCCGGGCCGCGATTAGAAACTCCTGGGACACCAGGATCATAACCTTCAGTCCTTAATTTTTCACGATCTGCTTTTGTTTTGTAATAATCGTCAATAGATATTGAAACAACCGCGCCTTCGTCCTCGGGAATTATTTGAGATAAAACAGATTTAAGCATCCCGGCCAAAACAGTTTTTCCAGATCCTTGACCGCCGTTGATTCCAAAAACATAAGCGGAGTTAGGCTGTTTCAGTTGTTTTTGCCTTAAAATCCATTGCGCCTGCGGAATAAAAACATTCCAGACTTGATCGAACATGGGGCCAGAGATCCCCAATTCTTTTCTTGCCGCTTCAACCGATCGAGCGACTTTGGCAAGGATAGAAAGGCGATCGTTAACAACATTTTTCACATTATCTTGAGTAACTTTAAAAGCCATATCTTTCGCGTGATCGATGGTAAATCGTTCTAAAAATTCTCGGTCTTCATGAAGAAGCTTTCCTGTTTCCACAAAACGTTTTAAGATTTCATTCACTAATCCATTTCTATCCGCATATTTACTCGGCGGAACAACGTTGTCCGGGAAATATCCGTCGAGAAACTTAAATAAATTTCTAATCGCTATTCGCTGCATCGCTAAACGCACAAGCGGCACGGCGCTTCCGGTGTGGCCAGTCACTGTCACATTTGACAATTCGGCTAAACCTTTCCAGGTTTCTTTAGTTTCATTCTCCAAAACATCGTGAAATCCTTGGGCAGTGTAATGAGTTTTATAAAACTCGATCATGTCGGATTCTTTCGTCATCGGTCCGCGGGCATTATTTTCAATAATGACATCAGGATCTTCAATGAGAGCTAAGAATTCTTTTGTAGCGTAATATCCACTGGAAGGGTTAAGGTCCATATTAAAGGAAAGGACATTCGCCGTTTGAAACAATTCTCTTTTCTCGACGTGCTTTACAACCTTTCCACCAGGCAATCCGCGCTCTTTCATAAGAGCTTCATGATCGGCTTCAAGTTCGGCAACGGCTTGATCAATATAGGCTTGATGTTTGGCATCTTTAATTGGTTCCGTAAAATTGACTTTCATGCCTAAAGCAATAGCTCTTTTCGCTGAGGCCAATCCAATGCGTCCCAATCCGGCTGTATTAAAATTCTTTCCCAAAAGTGAACTTTTGACGATATTCTCATATCCTTTTTTAACTGCCATTAAACGCATATCGACAACTTTTTCCGTATTTTCACCCACCACGACCGTCGCATCCGGAGCAACAAGGACGTAATCAGAATTTTGCGCTTGAGCAGATTCGACATATTTTAAATTAAGCGCCCTTTCTTCCTCTGCCGATAAACGCGATTTTGCATCAACAAAATAATTGATCTCTTTAACGCCAAAGGCTTTTAGATACTGCGCCCACCGGCGAATTAAAGCAACATCTTTTCCAGCGATCAAGCCAACAGTTGTTCTAATTCCAATATCTTCAGCCCATCCTATTTGATCATGAAAAACAGTATGAAAAACACGGCAGCCATCGAATTTTCTATCCAAAACAAATTGCCGCATCGCTTTAAGTTTTTGTGACGTAACCAATAATTCTCCAAAACCCAATTGAGCAATTGCCTCGAAATCTGTGTTTTCATCATCTAAAAGGCTACTAATTTTCTGAGCATCTTCTGAATCTTCTTCAAGATTCTTTAGATGAAGGATAGATTCTTGCAATCGGTATTTTCCAGCAATAGCTCCGGTAATATTAAGCTCTGCCATGGCAATTGTCAGCGGGCCAGGAGCATTAGTGACAAGAATTCCCCGGCGATTAGCTTCCGTTAAATGGGCTTTCTGTTCTTCGGGGCGATAGTAGTCAATATTATTATAACCGGTCGCGAAAGAAATAATGGCTTTAAGGTTTGGCGAAGCATCCATGACTTCTTTATTAACCTGCAAATTTACGAAAGGAATAATGACATCGTAGTTTCCTTCTTTAGCAATGGCAAGCAATTGCTGCTGACTAAAAGCTTTATAAAACTCACCCATATTAGGATCATTCTTAAGCCTGATTTCTGAATCTGGATGAATAATATCCACATCAATATCGTCACGCTCCGATAATTCACGGATCGCCCGCACATCAATGGATTCCAGCACCAAAACTTTAGCGATCGGATGAGCAACTCGACGAGAAATTATTTTTGTCTCGACCGATGTACCGGCAAAAAGAGTCTTCTCAACAGCACCCGACTCCACAAGTTGATCATTATCAGAAATTGAAAGCATTGCCCCGTCTTTACTCCTCAGAGTATCTTGAGCATAACGTGTATTACTTCTCGAAAAAATACGGAGATTCGGTCCATCAACTCCCATATCAATGATACTTTCATTCGAAATATTACTCTGAAGATACAATCTCAGGGTGAGCACTTGATCTTTAATATTTTCTCCTCCAGGACGGATCGACAAAATTGTTCTGCCATTTAAGGAAACATTTCCGGCTGGACGGCTTAACTGTGCCATATTCTCGTGAACCCTTTGCACTAAAGAAGGAAAACGGTTTACTGCCTCTTGCAAAGAAAGTCCTTCCACATTTGTCAGCATCGCCGCATTCGCGGAAGATGTTGGTGTGCCGTCTTCCGGTAATATTGAATTTAAGACAACGATCGCTTCAAAGAGATCCGCCAAATGTTTTTGAAGTCCTAACCTCTGTGTTACATCTAATTTCTCGTGACCCAACAATGCTTTAAGCGCTTCGACATCTTGCCGTATTGTTTTTAAAAGAACGTTCTCAAAGCCATTCTTATCCGCAATTCGAGAGATCGGAGCCTCACCTTCTTTCGGCTGAGGCATATCCTTAAGCGCAAAATCCCGCACCAATCTTCCGCCGTCGGGGATCACAACTTTCTTGCCTTGGTCTTCCTCAATAAGCTGGATCACTCGATCTCTAAAACTTCCCAATTGCCCCTTACGAAATGCCCGAATATCCGCAAATTGAGATCCATTGATCCCAAGATTTGCAGCGATCGAGCCTAATGTTTTCAACACATGTGAAATAGCTTCTTTATTTTTTGATCGATCTGCCAAAGCATCAAGATCTGATTCAATACTCTCAAGATCATCAGAAAATAACGGTACCATAGCCGGATCAGCCGTCGGTTCTTCCAAAAGATGTCCATCTCCTAAAGAAAAATCAACCACTAGCCGTGCACGATCAAGAAGAAGCCGTAAACTCCTTAGGTCCTGATTAAATCCATCAAGCCACAAATGAAGATCAGACGGCAACTTACTTACTAAAAATGGAGTCGGGGTCGACCTGTTAAACTGATCAATAAATCCAATAAGCGCATCAACATCATTGCGAGCCAATCGGTTCGAAGCCCCCCGTAATTGAGAACGAACATCTTCAAATCTTTGGCTAAATCGTTTTAATTCAAGATAAAATCCTGAAATATTAGGATCAATGGGTTTTTGATCCTTTTTTAAGATCATATCGATCTGCGCATTAATCTCGGTCAATTTTTCGATCAGCATCGCCCGATCGGAAGATCCAAGGAGATCTCGAGCGGCTTGAGGATTGACGTTAAGCAGCGCATCAATGAATTTTAAGAATCTACTTCTCTTGATGAACGTAAAAGTAACGTACACATCGTTCGTTCTTGATCGATCTTCATGATCCCATGAAAATTGAATGCCATTACCATTTAAATTCTTCTTTCTATCAGTATCATAAGCATGCCACATACCATAATCACCCAATCTTGGAACTGCCCTTAATTGATTCCCTAATCTTTTATCGATCCCGATTTGTTGTCCTCGATTTTTCCCCCAAAACTCTTCAGCAAGCACGGTCACATTATCAGGGCTTAGGACTGTCATTGCACGGTCACCGGAGAGTCCCGTCGGACTACTATGGGATACGCTCTTCAAAAGATCATGATTAATAAATTGTATTTTTGTAGCACCAACCTTTGCGATATACCAAAATCCAAGAGAATAACCCATCGCCGCAAGATAGTCAAAATCATCTTCTTGCAATTTAGAGAGTTCAGGAACTTCAGTAACAAGGTTCAAATAAGTAATCTCATCTGAATTCATGCCTTCTGAACCCAGCTTCCATAATATCCGCATCGCTAAACCCGCAACTTGATCTCTGTGAGCTGTGGCAAAAGATGCATCTATTTTCGCCGGCGTAGCAGCCTGGGCTTTGGCGACAAAATTGTGAATATCATCCGCAAGCATCGCTAAATCCGGCTTTGTAGTGATCGTTATGGTTTTTCCTCTTCGATTAACCAAATAGCTATCCCCGACCTTGTGAGATCTTGAGATCGGAGCCAAAGCAAACTCGCGAATACTCTCAGCGCTGTAGCGATCTTTCCCAAACTCAGGGATCGAGATCCCGTTAATAACTATCCGTACAGACCCTTCTTCTTTCAAGGCCTCTTTGATCTTAGAGACTATTTCTCTGTTTAATTCATTAAACAAAAGACCACGGCTAACCATCGCCCGGTCAGCGGGATTTTGCGAGGACATGGCGGAGTCGGGTCCAGAATCTGACGGTTCTTCTTCAATATCATTGGACTCTTCAACTTGTATCCCAACATCATTCGGTCCAAGAAGTTTCTTAGCTATATCCAACATCCCGGCAAACTTACTTTCATCATCGATAACTTCAGGATACATTTTAAAAGCCGGCTCTGTTCCTGAAGGACGCAACAAGACCCAATCTCCAGATTCAAAAACGATTTTTAAACCATCAAGAGTGATAAGCTCAACAACCCTTTGACCTGATAATTCTTGGGCCCGTTTAACGATCGTTGTTTCTAAAGGAGCAACGCCACTTTGCAATTCAGCAGAAGTCTCTCGAATGATCCTTAAGACCGGCTCTTTATGCGAATCGTCTTTGCCGCGGTCAGTGAACGTTTTAATATAGAATTTCTTGCCGATCTCTTTTTCAATCTTTGCCTTATATTGAGCAAGAGTCATTTTTGTCCGCGCCACCATCCAAAGAGCGGTGAAACCGACAGCAAAACCGTCATCCCATGTCTTCATGAACGGTCCGATGCCCACATGAGCACTTTCTTCTCCGGCGATCGCGAAAACGACATCCTTTTTTGTCACCAACTCAACCATCTCCTTAAACCCGACGGAGGTTTCATATATTTTCGTGAAGTTACCGTTCTTGTTTAAATGATTAACAACGGCATTTACTAAATTACTTGTTGCCACAGTCTTTCCAACATCGCCTTTTATTCCGATCTCCGCTTTCAAAAAGTATGTTAATAGCGCCAGAAGATCATTGGCACCCATAAATGTCCCGCCAAAATCAACGGTACCAAAACGGTCGCAATCTCCGTCGACTGAGAGCCCGAAACTGTGCGGTGTTTGCTTGATCTTTCCAACAAGATCCGCATGACTCGTCTCTTTATCAGGCTGAGGGGCACCTTTAACTTCTTTAAATTCCGTATCGGTATTATCCGTATGGATCACTTCATAGAATTTCCGTCCAGCTCTTTCCGCAATAGCCGCATAGATCGCTTCCATATATTTGACGCCCGAGCCCTGCATCGGATCAAGGACCAATTTAAAATCAGGATTCGCTTTTATATAGTCAACAATATCTTTCAATGCCCCGATCTTTTCAGCTTCCGGGATAAGATAGCCTTCGACATATTGCCGGACAGCCTCTTCATAAGTGATCTCTTCGATCAATCCGGCTGCCTTAGCCTCGTCGTAATCCATCGTTAAATATTCCGTCGCGCTATTCGCCGCCTCCTGGATCGCATCTGTGACAGTTTTATCCGCCGCACCGCCGTGCTCCGGAGAAAATTTGAATCCGCCATCCGTGTACGGACTATGGCTTGCTGTTAGATTAATAACACCGCCTATCTCATCGTCATTACTAGCTAATAAGGCCAAAACAGGAGTTGGTGTTGGTTCGCCGATGATAATTTTAACTTTAATCCCGTTTGCTGCCGCGATCGCCGCTGATTCACGGATAAAGATCGAATTATCTTTGCGAGTGTCCATCCCGAAAAGAAGCTTCTTTCCAGACGAAGCTACTTTAGAAGCTACTTTAAAATAAGCCGCTGTACCTTGCGCTAAACGGTGGATATGATGAATATCAAAATCATCGCCGATGCCCCCGCGATCTCCGCTCGTCCCAAATTTTACCAATCGTTTTGTCGGGCCAATCTTTTTGCGCTCAACCATCATCGCCGCGTCGGCAGACGAATAGCGCGTCACCTTCGCTAACGACGGACCGTTATTAGCCGCAGCAATGGGTTTATCTTCCGGCTCTTTGACCGGCGCAAAAATCTCGGCGCGGGGCATAAAATAATATTCAACTTTTGCTCCATTTAAATGCGCCACCTGAAGCATGATGCGGGTCAGTTGTGAAACAGGGATCTTTGTTTTTCCATCCTTCACAACCCCTAGGTCAGGAAATTCACCTTCAACTTCATGATTCTTAAATTCAAAATTCGCTTTAGTAGGCTTAACTAACCGCTCTCTTACCAGATCGGAGCGTTGTTCAAAAGTCATTTCTGCCAATTCTTCTTCTGTAACATTTAAAAATTTAAGCAAACTTCTTAAGCGAACAATGATCGTATTGGTATTAAAAAATGGCGCGTCAGCGTGAGGGAATGTTGATGGAAGCTCAAAACCTTCCCTCATTGTCGGATTTCCCAGAGGTTTTCCATCCGCATCAACAGGCTGAACAAGCGTACCGCCAGTTTCAGGTTTCACTTTTTCAGTTAGATCAGGAATTAATTTTTGAGTGGCATTGTCATAAACATCAACTTTATTTTCTGCATGATTAATAACAAATCGCAACCCATCTTTTTCTGCTTGAGCTTTAAATTCTGTTAGGCCGTCAAAGGAGAGGACATTATCCCGAAAACGCACGATCAGTTTATCGACAACGACTTTTCCATTTTTATCCGTGATCGTATAAGTTAGATTTTTCTCAGCGAGAATAAATCCAAAATCCGCGCCGCTTTGAGCAAAATGAGCAATGACACCATCATTTTTAATAACAGCTTGAAGATTATCAATATTAAAGACTGGTGCATATTCAATGCCGTGAGCTAACGCTTCCGATAATCGGCCGGAGATGATAAAAGCGGCCATCGCGTCAAAATGCCCGGCAGGGACTTTGCGGGGTTTCCCTTGGAAACGATAGATCCCGTCAGGATTTTGCTGACGAAGGTCATGCGCGTAGACTTTATATTGCGCGGCTTCCGCCGGTTTAAAATTCGCGTCGATCTCCGCATCCGTTGGAATGAACGTATCGACCGTGCCTTGCGTATAAAACTCAAAATATTCTTTCGCTAACCCATAAGAATTTCTTTCGGCAAGTGCTTTTTTAAATTCCGCCAACCGTGTTTCACTGGATAGTAAATACATCGGAACTTTCGTTCCAAAAGTTTGATGAAGCCAATTCAAATTCGCCGCTTTGATCCCTAAAAAGTCGCCTAAGTTGTTGTCAACTTCCACAAAAGTCTTTGGGCCGCCAAAACGTGTCGCTTCTCCGCCGATCATAACGATCGGAGCAACTTGCCCTTTCTGATAGATCGTTTTTTCCGCAGAGACTAATTTTTCCTTCTCAGATGCTGGAACCTTATCCCAATCCAAAACAGCATTCTCCGTCGCCGGAACAACCGGTGTCGGGTCAATATTCTTTTGAAAACCGGCTTTGCCTTCTTCGCGCGCGATCAACAATTCCTTAAAATCCGCCGCCGTAACCGTCACCGCTGTCTCTTCACTACCAACCATCATCGCAGAATGAGCAGACTGGACGACATCATATCGCGAACCATCTTCCATTTGTATCCAAGGCGTGCCCAGAATATACCGATCGATCGCTTCAATGGCGGTTACCACTTCATCATTAAGAGCGACTGTATGTCTTACGGCCGCTATAGCATCTTCCAATCTTTGAACCAGGTCTTTCGATGAATTATCATTTGCCAAAAGCGTTTTAACATTGGTCAAATGGTTTTCTAAGATCTGAAAATTGATCTCTTTTCTTTGAACCATCTCACGAACAGAAGCGCGTGTTTTTTCATAATTAACAATGAACGGATTCGCCTGAAGGTCATTGCGGGCTAGAATCGAATAACGCGACAGCGTTACATTGTCTGTTTTCAAACTCGTCCGAAAGAATCGTACTATTCCATCATTATTAATAAAGAATCCGCTGATAATGGCCTTACCTGAACCATCCTTATTCTCGATCCAAGTGACCGCAGGAAAAAATTCGCGCAAAACACCCCAATCGAGATTGTTAGCTCCCGTGTTATAAACCATCGCGACAACCGACGGATTATTTCTGTCGCGAAGCGCTTCTAATTCATTAGAACCCGGATCTAAAACCTGCGCTGTTAATTCATCTTTTGTCTGCGGTGCGTAAGGAACATTGAAATCCGCGCTGCGGGCCGGATTCATGTCTTCATTAACGCTTGCATAATAATTTAGATCAGCTTGAGTGAAATTCCTGGCATCGTTAAGGCTTCCCGTGCCTCTGCCTTTATTAGCTTCGTCTGTCGCCTTAAGCGCTTCATTAGAAGCATAAGCTGAATACATCAGTCCCCGTCCAAAAAGCGTTGCGAACGATAAGGCCATGATATGTTCGTTAGCCCCGCCTGAGGAGATCGCAAAGGACTTCTTTCCATTAACATCGGGAATACCTAACACGGCCCGCATAAAAAATATCGGATCACCGTCTTCACGTTCCACGACTTCGATCCCCAGATCTTGAGCCTGTTTCTTAAGCGCGTCATGCCGAGGACGATTAAGCATCGGGATAATATAATTCGCACGAAGATCATTAAGAAGTGTGTCGTAGTCGACATCCATATATTCCGCGATCTGAGCGATGATCTTTGACAGCGGATTCAAATCTGTGACAATCGGGTCGATCTTCGGGAATGATTTTGCCGGATTATATTTATCGATCGCCAGCGAAACACGGTACCCATCCGTCGATGGCTGCATCATGGGAACCAGCGCGATCATCGAAGATGTCCCGGGTTTACCCACATCGCGTTTTACGCCATTTGTAACCTCAACGGAATCACCGAAATACATTCTCTTAAATTTAGCCATTAAGCGCATCAACAACCCAAGAGGCATATCCTTTGATTTATCACGAAAACCGCCTTCATTCCCGCCGACGACAATACCCATATCATGGGCTTCTGAAAATGCTTCCAGAGAATCCCGTCCGACCTTAACCGCGGCCGCATCGATCTCTGTTCCAAGATTTAAACCAGCTTCCCTTGTTCTTTCCCCTAAAAATCCAAGTCTAAGACTTGCATAGGCGCTTCCGGCTAAAGCTTGCAAGACGGCTGTAGATATCCCTGCCTGTGTCGGAACATTCTTTAAAAAATCAGTCTTTGAAGGCCGTGTGAGTTCGCCCTTTCCTTGTTCAAGATCTGAAACCCAAAATTCATCAACGATTAATCCATGCGAATGAAGATTAAGTCCAAAATTCTCATGAAGCTCATGATTGGGAACCTGAGAATAAAACGGCTTTTCTTTTGCGGAAAGAACATCAGCTATCATCGCCGGATCTATTGTTCTGTCTGGCACCGGCGCTAAAACTGATTCGCTTGCCGTTTTGTCTTCTGCAGCAGTTTTCTGATCCAAAATTTTTGCACGATAAGCTGGAGATTTTGTTCGATATGGTAAATGTGATGATGATCGCTGCGTTCCGGAAGGTTTCAAATAATTAAACATGGCCTGATCCGCGCCCAACTTCTCCGCCTGTTCAATGGATTCTCTGCTTGTCTTAGGACCAACGTCATCAATCTCAGCAAGAACACGTACAACACTTGAATGAGGACTGCCTACTGAAAGGCCAGTTTGTAGCATCGCTTCATCGGCTGATGTCCTATTCGCGTCATTAACATCGCGCCGGCCGGCAAAAGACCCAAAACCAGTGCCTTTTGCCCCCTTACTGGTCAATTTCAAACCGCCTGAAAAATATTTTCTGGGGATCACGGATTGCGTTGCTGGGTCGTAGTCTTCCTTAATATAGTTATAGACGCCTTTTTTGAAGGCTTCCAAATACTGCTCATAGATCTTCTGTTTAACATTCTTATCTTCAAGATCGACACCTTTGACCTTATTCTTATCAACATAAACCTGGCCTAAAATGCTTTCTTTTAAATTATCTTTGTACCAGCTGGCGAGAATGAAGGAATTATAGATCTGGCGAAGATTGGCGAAAGTCTTGCCGGTGTTGACTTCTTGTTCTATTGATGGAATTAAAACTTCTCTGATTATGGCAGTCACTTCAGCCGTGGATTTAGTGGGCGTTAGTGGAGAACTAGTGGCTCCTTCTAGCTTCTGACTTCTAGCCTCTAACTTCTCCTGCGCTAATAGATCCTCCTCAAGCATGACCTTCAAGTGCGACTCCACAACAAACGCCCCATTGCCATGCTCATAAACAACCGCCTTTTCAGGGACGATCCAGATCTTGTTGAATGTATCCGTCCTAAACTGATCCAGTAAGGAACGGTCGCGACCGTTCCCTACTTTTTGATAAACCTTCGCCCAAAACTCTTTTCCAAAATCTTTTTCCGGATACATCAACGACGCCGTTAATTGCTTAAGCATATAATCCTGAGCTAAAAGGTCGCGACCCATTTCCGTTTGACCAAACGCATTAGGAACGATACGGTCTTTTTCATACGGAGATAAGTTAACCCACAGATCATCTTCCGGAACAGTTAAAGACGCCAAAAAATATTTAATGAGTTTACTGGATTCTTTCCGTAAAGCCTCATCAGCCAGATCACTATCACCCGTGTCGACAATAAAATCAAACTGCAAAGGATTTTCGGGATGGATCATGATTCCCTTGATAAGAGGCGGAACAAATTTAGGCGTTAGAGCAACCATCGTGCCC
>CAYGEE010000045.1:0-16393 GCA_964348765.1 uncultured Planctomycetales bacterium
TTAATAATGTACGCCGATCGATCAATAAGGGCTTTAGCCATCAACTCCAAAGCGTGATCCTTGGTTTTCGAATCAACAAGCGCCATTTCAAAGGAAGCTTTTTTAGCTTTCTGAACAAGACTCAATATTTTCTTGTGCATGGAATTATTTTTCATAGGATCATTTCTCTGATAAAACGAGATTATTCCGATGGATCACTTCTAGCTTTCCTTTTTTATCATCAACCTTACTCAAATCTGCCGTCGAGTAATTAATGATCCCACGGGCGATCTCTTGTTTATTCTTATCCATAACAATCACAACTTCATCATTTTTAAAATGTCCTTCGAACGATAAAATGCCGGGAAGAAGCAAACTTTTCCCGCCGCTTAAAATAGCCTTCTTCGCACCTTCATCGACGATCAAAAATCCTTTCGGCTTAGCGCCAAAAGAGATCCAATGATTGCGAGACAAAGCCTTTTCTTCACTCTCTTCAAAAAGCGTGCCGATCGTTTCTCCAGCCAAAACTCTCAATAAAACATTCTCGGTCAAGCCATTAGCGATAACACACGGAATTTTTGCCTTAGTCGCGATCTTGATCGCATCTAATTTTGCAGTCATGCCGCCTTTGGAAATATTCTTCTTTAATGTTCCCGAAGCAATATTCTCAATATCTGTCGTGATCTTTTTGACTTGTTCGAAAACTTTTTTATCTTCTCGAGTTGTATCATACAAGCCTTCCACATCGGACAAAATGATCAAAAGATCCGCCTGAACGAGGCTTGCGACAAATGATGACAACTTGTCATTGTCCCCGAATTTGATCTCATCTGTAGCGATCGTATCGTTCTCATTAATGACCGGAACCGCACCCATGGAAAGCATTGCGTTCAAAGCCTCACGCGCATTATTGTAACGCTCACGTTTATCAAAATCATCCCACGTTAATAATACTTGCGCACAATGGCTGTGATGCTTCTTAAAACATTCATTATATTTTTTCATCAGAACAGCCTGTCCGACAGCTGCCAACGCCTGCAATTTAGGAAGTTCCTTAGGACGTTCTTTTAATTTAAGATCACCCATCCCTAAAACGATCGCACCTGATGAAACCAACAGAACTTCCACATCCTGTTTTTGGATACGGCAGATCTGGTCGACCAAAGACTGCAAATGCGCCATCCGCGGCTTTAAGCTGTCGGTAGCGATAACACTTGAGCCAACTTTAACAACCAATCTTTTGATCGTTCGGGGAAATTGTCTTAACATAAGATCCTCTTCATCTGCTCCAAAAGCTTGTCCAATCCATCTTTTTCTAATGCCGAAATGGGAATAACATCTTCCAATTTAAATTTTTTCTTAAAACGCTTTAAATTCTCAGCGGCTTCCGGAAGATCCATTTTATTGGCGACAACAAATTTTTGTTTGAAAACTAAAATATCGCCATATTGTTTGATCTCATTATTGATGATCTTATAATCTTCCAGCGGATCACGCCCTTCTGATCCGGCCATATCGACGACATGAACCAATATCTTTGTCCGTTCCGCGTGCTTAAGAAATCGATCGCCCAACCCTTTACCTTCATGCGCGCCTTCAATGATCCCGGGAAGATCAGCGATAACAAATTTAAAATTATCAGCTTCAACGATCCCTAAGATCGGCTGTTTCGTCGTAAAAGGATAATTCGCGATCTTTGAATGCGCATTGGAAATATTACAGATCAATGTCGATTTTCCGGCATTAGGAAAACCAATAAGCCCGACGTCGGCGATGATCTTAAGTTCCAATTGGATCTCACGCGCCTCACCTTTTTTCGGCAGTTTGATCATTTTACTGTTTTTATTCCCGATCCCGCCAATGCCGCCTTTGGCAACGATGAGTGTTTCATCCACAGAGGTCATATCCCGCATGATAAAATCAGAATCCACATCCCGAATGATCGTTCCGATCGGGACCCGTAAGACGCAGTCTTTCCCGCGTTTGCCTTTTTTCCCTGAACTGCTGGCATGACCGCCACGTTCACCTTCAAAATGCTGTTTGAATTTAAAATCAAGGAGAGTATGAAGACTTTTATCCGCGACGATCACAATATCCCCGCCTTTGCCGCCGTCGCCGCCGTCAGGAATAGGATACCGCATGAATTTATCGCGATAAAAACTTTCGCAGCCTTTTCCGCCATTGCCACCTTGAACGGAGATTTTTGCTTGATCAACAAAAGACATAAAAAAACCCTCGGGTATTCTTAAACAACAACACCCGAGGGCATATATTCTGGAGCCCGCATAGCAAAGGATCTTACCATGTCAATCCCCCGTCGACTAGCGCCTCGGGATGATAGGTCACAAATCCCTTCGACCCATCAAAATTTTAAACAACGATCTTCACGATCTTTAACTGTGATAATTCCTGACGATGACCAACTTTTCGTTTATAACCTTTTCGTTTCTTGAACTTAAAAGCAACCATCTTTTCACCGCGAAAAATTTTCTGAACCTCAGCAGTAACTTTAACATCTTTTAAGAATGGCTGGCCGATACGGATATCTGTTCCATCTTCAAAATACAGGACTTGTTCAATGGCGATCTTGCTTCCCTTTTCTTCGTGAAGCCGATTCACATCGATCACGTCGCCTTCAGCAACACGATGTTGTGCTGAACCAATTTTTATAACAGCTTGCATAACATACTCCTTTTTGAGTGTAAACTTCCACTTCTTTACTTACAAATCGTAATTAATAGACTATAAAAAATACTATATGGGACGAGAATAGTCAAGGAAAGATTCCGACTGCTTCTAATTTCCCGATTATGGGATCTTCACCCGCCCACGGCCATCACAAAATGGGCATTTACCAAACGAGATCGATTCAATTGTTTTCCCGGTCCGGGCACGAGTCATTTCCACAAGCCCCAGCGGTGAAATATTATTGACTTCCGTTTTTGCCGGATCTTTTGAAAGATAGCGCCGCAGGGCTTCAACAACTTTCCGCTTATGATCATCCCGTGTCATGTCAATAAAATCAATAACAATGATCCCGCCCAGATCCCGCAAACGCAATTGGCGCGCGATATCGGGGATCACTTCCATATTCACCATAAACGCAGCTTCCCCGGGAGAAGCTTTCACCTTAAATTTGCCGCTATTAACATCAATCGTCGTAAACCCTTCCGTCTGCTCGATAACAACATAAGCCCCATTCTTTGCATAAATATGCGTATCATAGATCTTGTGTAATTCCTTAGAAACATTTCGCGAATCAAAAAGACCCATATCTCCTTTATAAAGCTGGATCTTCTCGACCATTTCTTTACCGATCAACGTCTGCACGAACTTACGGATCTTTAAAAATTCTTCCTGATCATCAATGATCAACCGCTCGACATTGTCAGTTAAATAATCACGGACTATTTTCCAGGTCAACTCCCCTTCTTCATAAACTAAAAATGGCGCGCTGACCTCTTCCGCTTTCTTGTAGATCTTCTGCCATAATTCATATAAAAATTTTCCATCCCTAATAATTTCCTTCTTTCCCTGATGCAAAGACGCTGTCCGAACAATAAATCCACCCATCTTAGCAAAAGTTAACTCTGCCATGATCTCACGCAGTCTCTGACGCTCTTCTACTCTATCAATTTTACGAGAAACACCCGTTTGCTTATCATAAGGCATATAAACAACAAAACGCCCAGGAAGGGTCAAATGCGTTGTTAACCGCGGGCCTTTTCCTGCAAAAGGATCTTTAACGACCTGAACGAGGATCTCTTGGCCGATCTGAAGAGAGATACTATCTTTTTCTGTTTTCGGCTTCTTTTCCGGACGGGGTTTTCGATGAGGCTTTTTTCTAAAGATCTTCTCTATGAGATTACGTTCAACCGGGACTTCTTCCTCAAGTAGAGGATTATCTGCATCAGTTAAATATAAAAACCCGTTTTTTTCGTAACCAATGTTAACGAAAGCCGCATTGATCGACGGCAAAATGTTCTCAACTTTTCCCTTATAAATATTTCCTAAGAGGGACTGATAACGGTCGACTTCAATGTGAAAATCATCAAGGCGTCCATTTTCGAGAATCGCAACGAGGCATTCTCTTTTATCTGTTTGAATAAGGATCTCTCTAGACAAAACGACATCACCAAAACCTTTCTAAATATATTAAAAATCCCAAGATTTATGATTTCTTCTCTGGTTCCGCACCAATATCCGGCGTAATGATATGCGGAGTTAAAAATATCATAACATCTGTTTTCGACATTGTCTTTTCTTTTTTTGAGAAGGCCATTCCAAGAACCGGAATATCCCCCAAGACCGGGAATTTCTTTCGCGTATCTGTTGTTTTAGTTTTGATCAAACCGGCAATAATAAGCGTTTCACCGCTTTTAACCATAACATTTGTTTTAACCTGTTCGTTGCTAAGCCGAGGTAACGATGTATTCTCAACAGTTACAAAGTCCAAGATCTCTGTAAGCTTCGGTTCAATTTCCAGAGTAACAAATCCCGCATTGTTAACATGCGGAGTGACATCAAAAATGATCCCGATGTCCTTGTACTCCCATCCGGAAACCTGTAGTTTGGCTTGCTCTTCATTATAAGTATAGCTTGGGATCGGATATTGCGACCCAACAACTATCCTAGCCGCTTGATTATCAAGAGTTACGATCCGCGGATTTGATAAAATATTTGTATCACTCTTGGACTTCAACAACTCTAAGATCGACTGCAACTGAGAAAAATTTAATGTCCCATAAGAAAATTCTTTTGTCAATTCAGATGTCTGAACTTGACCAAAATCCGTGTTCACATACTTGTTATTTGTATGGCTTGTGAAAGGAAAGATCGTTGGTCTTTTAGCACCGGCTGCGGTCGCTTTTAAAACCCAATCGATCCCCAAATTTTCCGTGTCAGAAAATGATGTCTCTACGATCTTGCCTTCGATCATCACTTGCGGTGTTGTCGCATCCAAAGTTTTAATAACATCAGCCATGATCTCCAGCCGGCTGTGAATGTCGGTAGCAATCAATGTATTCGTCCGGTCATCAAAGTTAAGATTGCCCCTCTCCGATTTCATTTTCTCAACAGATTGGGCGACGACAGCCGCCTTGGCAAAATTAAGAGTGAACGTCCTCGTTTCAACCGGCTCCTGCTCGGCAAGCGCCATCGCATCTTCGCGATGTTTCTTCAAATTCTCAACTGTCGTAACAAGAAGGATACTTCCCTTCTTTTCATATGAATATCCATAAGACTGCAGGATAACATCCAAGGCTTGCTGCCAAGGAACATCATTAAGCTGAATAGAGACAACCCCTGTGACCTCTGGCCCAGCGACGATATTCACACCGCTTTTAAAAGATAAGATCTTCAGAACATTATGAATATCTGTTTCCCTGAAATCAAGGCTCACATTCCCTGGTTGAGTAGTGCTTACCTGTTCCACTGAAGGCTGAACTGATGAAGCATCTTTCACCAGAGCCACCGCAGCATCCTCTGCATTTAAAGTTCCAGGAATACTATTCACCGCCGTATCATTTGTTGCTGCGTCCTGAGCACACACATTACCCGAAACAAGCCATACCATCATTAAAGCAAATAATCCAACCCTCATGATCTACTCCTCCTTTTTTAACTGAAGCTCAAAAATTTGTGTCCCTTTTTTTAAAATAACGCTACTCGCTGTGATCTGCTCAACAGAATACTCACCGACCATATCCTTAATTTTAAAGATCTTGCCGTTGATCACAACTAAATTCCCATCATTGCCCGTCATGATCCCCTCAAGCTGCAGATCACTAATGCGATAATCGCTATCATACGTTGTGATCGATCCTGCGGAGCTAACCAAACTCCAGAACGGATCTCTCTTCCCATGATCATCGTAGACAAAACCATCTTTAGCCTGCCCAACGGCAGTGAATATAGCTAAAAAAATGATCGTAAACAAAAACCTTCTCATTTCTTTTTATCCTTTGATTGCGCCGGATCCATCGCCTTATTCTTAGCCTTATCCTTGCTCATTTCGCTTAACATTTCTTTTGTCATTTTCTCATAAACGATAGCCAATAATGTTAATTTAATAGAATTCATTTTTGAATCCGGCAAATTGCGGATCGTAAAATCCTTGACGGTAAGGAAAATATTACCCTGTTCCACCTGATTAAGAAATCTTCCAAAATCATGATAACTGCTTTTCGCTTCTAAAACAATCGGCAAAGAGTAATACTGGCGGTCATTATCTCCGATCAACTTTACTTGATCATCAGGCTTCGGCATGATCTCATCGATCCTAATTTTATTCTTGCTGGCAGTATTAGAAATTGCTTCTAAGATCAACGGAACTTCATTGCGAGAACGGACTTTGATCTGCGCGATATCAACTTTTTCTTTCAGCGCATCGATCTCCAAACGATATTCAGGGAGGGATTTTTGATCATGTTTAAGTGTTTCAATATCACTCTTCGTAATACTGATCTGTGGAGTGATCTTTCTTAATGCCGCTAATTGCGGGCTCATAAAAGCAAAATAGTCCAATATAAAAACAGATAAAAGAACGAATCCAAATAAATAATACCTAGATTTATCATCAAGGCTATTGATCTTCATCGAGATCTGCTCAAGGATCGGCGCTAGTTTTTCAGGGATCTTCATTCTTTTTTTCTTTCCGCGGTAATAAGAAAATCTGAGATGTCAACTTTCCCAGCCTTTCGGCTCTGAATAGACTCAATATCTAAATTGGACAATTTATCCATAAAGAATTCATTCGCTTTAAGATTACTGACGAGGCCATGAACATCCGACATTTCCTGTCCCCCTCTAGAAATCGCACTACCTTCCATAAAAAGCATATCTTCCGTAACCGCGATCTTCTTGAACCAAACGCCTTTAGGAAGGCTATCACTGATAATATTAAGTTTTTGCGACCACATCAACTGCTTCGCAGGGGTCATATCTTCAATAGACTTAAGCTTGCTCTGCAATGATCTCAATTGGACCAAAACAGTATCAACATTCTGCTTCGCAGGCTGCATTTGCTTCCATTCATTTTTAAAGATCTGATATTCTGATAATCTCGAAAGGTTTATCAAAAGAAAAACAACATGAACAAGAATAAGAAGAAAAACCAAAGCGCCCCCGCATCCATAAATGATCTCTGGAGGAATATTAAATCCGGCGATCAGGAAACTATTCCTTTTCCGGTTTTTCTTTAACTGTTCGGGGATCAAATTAATTTCAATCATATTCGTAAAGAGCCAAACCGATGGCCACTCCTAATTTCAAAAATTTTTTTTTCATGTCTTCTTCAACAGAACTATTTTTCGCTAACTTTAAGGATGTGACCGGATTCCATCGTTTAACTTTGATCTCTAAATTCCTCTCAAAAGATTCCGTTAATCCATCCAAAGAAGAAGCTCCTCCGGTTAAAAAAAGAGTCCCGATCTCACAATTTTTCTCAGTCGCAAAATAATCAAAAGAAAGACGAAGCTCCTGGATAATATTCATAACAGCCGCTTCGCCAGCTTTAAGGATCTCTTCTTTTTTATCCCCTGGATCTTTTTTTAATCTCTCAGCCTCCTCAATACTGACCCCAAGCGTATTACTGATCCTTTTTGTGAAATCCCGCCCCCCGAGGTAAATATCCCTCGTGAATAATGGCGATTTATTCATAAAAATGATCAAACTGCTGACAGAATCGCCCATATCAAGAAGCGCGACAGCTGCGTCGGCTTTCTCGGGCTGTTCAAATCCCAAAACGGTAAACGCATTCGCAAGCGCAACAGGATTGATCCCGATAAAACTAAATGTCACATTTAATTCCGTCAATAATTTCACCCGTTGCTCAATAATTTCCTTCTTAGCAGCCGCGGCAATGACAGAGATCTTTTTATCGCTTGATTTAGGGTTTAGGACATAACAGTCTGTGTAGATCTGATCTTGCGCGAAAGGAAAATACTTATCAGCTTCTATGGAAAAAGACTTTTTAAGATCCCCACTTGTCATCTTGGGAAGATCCAGATAACGAATAAGCGTTCCCTTGCCAAAAACTGCGGTATAGATCGAACTTGTACTGCTTCCCAATTTTTGCAGCATTTTCTGGATCGTCCCATTCACGTCAGCATTAAGAACAGGCTCGATCGCCCAATTCACTAACTCAAAATTTCCGTCGACGCTTCTAAGCTCAACTAATTTACACTCTCCCGCGCCAATATCTAAACCGATCGATGTTGTCTCAGAAGACACAGGAAGGAACCGTTTAACGAATTTGAAATAGGATACTAAAAGAGGATGCATATGTCTTTAACCATCGGAGGATCAACAAACTATATGTTAACGGAAATCACTTAACATCTGTACTGTATATTATTGTACCAGGATAACATCATCAAGAGGAATTTCATGAATTATTTTCGTTTCTTTCGGTTCTGCTGATTTTAACTTCTGGAGAATGATTGCTGAAGCAAGATCTTCCTCTGAAACGGCCAATCCCGAAAAGTGTTTTTTACTGCCAAAATTAGCATCAAAATCATAAAAACTAATACAAAATTCACTAAAAAAAAGGGGGGCTTAAACTTTAAGCCCCCCGACTTGAAACATAACAACAATCATCAACCGATCACAGAACTAGTTCAACACACCGCCTGTTGTGATCGTATAAACTCTCGTACCAGTAGTACCAGTTGTTACCGGTGTTGCTGTATACGTATATCCTCCCACAGTATTGGTACAAGCATATGTATACCCTGAAGCCGTCGTTGCACAATAATCCTGATTTAAATACGGTGGAGTCGCACCTGTCAATGCGGCCATCGTAGCAGGATAATTACCGCTATTAGCCGTTCCGTATGTTTCTGTACCCGTTGACATGGCTCTTAGTGTTGACTGCGCTAGAGCGTCATTGGATGACAGCTTTGCTCTTAATAAGTTCGGTATCGCGATCGCCGCTAACAACGCGATAATAGCAACGACGATCATAATTTCGACTAACGTAAAACCACTTTTATTTAGTTTTCTCATTTCTAGATCCTCCTTGAAACTTCAACCCACATTATTTCTTCATCCTTGCATCTTTTAAGAGGATTATGAATGTATGATTGCGTTAAAACCTCTCTTTTAGATCCCAAGGACATCCTAATTTTAATTTACATTTCGATCCTAACCTCTTCACCTCCTCTCAAACATTAATATTTTACATGAAATCCCATTCCCCGTCTACACCCGAGGCATATTTTTAAAGTCCGTGATTTTAAAGAACTTACAATAAAAAAACCTATTCCATCATCTAGAATAGGTACACGCGCTACTTAACCGTGGCAACTGGCTGCCCTGATATTCTCGAGGGCCCTTTAGCTTTGTGTCCCAACCTTTCGGATGGTTTACCTTGTTTCACTTCCAAATTGTTTCGCAGTTGAAGTATACCATGCGACTAAGGGTTGTCAAGGCCAGTCGCCCTAAAACACCCCAAAACGCAAGAAGATTGACACTCTCAAGATCAAATGATACCATTTCCTTTGTGATTGAAAGACTTGCTCAAGGATTCCTTGATCTGCTCTTTCCCCCAAACTGTGTGATCTGCCACAACTATATCCCAAGGCAACCCACAGTTCCCATTAAGAGCCTAATAAAAGCCCCTTCACAGATCATCTGCCAAAAGTGTATTGAGCTTATTCAATACAACCGTCCGCCTTTTTGCCTAAAATGTTCCCGATTCATGCAAAAACCTTTGATACATCCTTTATGTCATTTATGCCGGCGCTTTAAGCCGCATTTTGATTTTGCCTGGGGAAGCTTGCTATTTAACGATCCATTAAGAGAACTTATTCACCAATTCAAATATTCTCAAAAAACATTTTTAAAGATCCCGTTCAGTAGCTGGATGATCTCATTCATTCTTGCTTTTGAACTCGATATTAAACAATTCGACATGATCATCCCGATCCCTCTATCTTCCGCGCGATTCAGAGAAAGAGGATTTAATCAATCAGAACTTTTAGCTCGAAGCATTTCAAACCATTTTGATATCCCAATATCAACCGATCAGCTCAAAAAGATCCGCAATACATCTTCTCAGTCCCTCTTGAAAGAAAAAGAACGCTGGACAAACATTCACGGGGCTTTTATTAAAAAAAATCAAAAAATAATTATTAATAAGAATATTCTTCTTATAGACGATCTATTGACCACCGGTGCGACGTGTTCCGAAGCGGCTCTGATCTTGAAAATGGCTGGAGCAAAGAGAGTTGGGGTTTTGACGCTGGCAATTGCACCATAGATTTTTTCCACTGTGTCATCGCGAGACGTATTTCTTTACCGATGACGAAGCGATCTTTTAAAAGATTGCTTCGTCGCTGATAATAAAGAATTTGAGCTCCTCGCAATGACACAAGTAATTCATGAGAGCCAATGAAAATCATCCGTTCCTACATCCTGCGCGAAACAATTATTCCGTTTTTCCTGTCATTGGGAGTTCTGACCTGCGTTTTTCTTCTGGGCAACCTCTTGCAGCTTGCGAATCTCGTCATCAATAAAGGTGTTTCTGTGACAACGATCGGAAAAGTCTTTCTGCTCTATGTTCCGGTTCTTTTAGGATATACATTGCCGATCGCGTGCCTGGTGAGTGTCATTATGACTTTCAGCCGAATGTCCGTTGATAACGAAATTATCGCTCTTCGAGCAAGCGGGATCCATTTAACGAGGATCCTTTTTCCCCTTCTTTTTATCGGAGTGATCATGAGCTTAATTTCTATTATTTTAAATGAACGCATTATCCCTTACGCTCATTCCGAACAGCGGCGATTATTACAAAATCTCGCTGTCAAAAACCCGACGGCGCTTTTGGAGCCGGGTGTTTTTATCCATTCTTTCAACAATCAGATCGTTTTCATCCACCGCATCGAAGGTAATCAGCTTTACAACGTAACGATCTATCAGCCGCAAGATAAAAAACCAACTCGAACCATTATCGCCAAAAGAGGGGAATTCACTCCCGTCCCCGGTAAAGAGCAGATCAAATTAAAACTCATTGAAGGAACATCCGATGAACCCAACATGGAGAACCCGGATAGTTTTTATAAATTAAATTTTCAAAATTATTTCATGACATTGGACTTAACAAGTTCAGAAAAAAAGGTCGCAAAAAAACCAAAGGGAATGACCATCAAAGAACTGCGGGTAGAGATCAATAAATTAAAAGAACTCATGATCGAGGATACCGCAAGGCTTGAAACAGAACTTTATCGGAAGATCACCTGGTCATTTTCTCCGCTTGTCTTTATTCTGCTCGGATTCCCGATCGCTGTTATTACGCATCGGCGGGAGAAATCCGCGAACATTGTCTTGGCTGTTTTCTGCGGCGTTTTATACTATTTACTCTCATTAGGCTGCGAGGCCTTAGGGATCCAAAAGATCGCAAACCCGGCCTTTATTATGTGGATTCCCAATATTCTTTTAACGCTAACCGCCATTATGCTAAATATTAAATGCGTATTATAGACCGTTACATTCAAAATAATATTTTCAAGATCTTCGCGGCCACATTGATCATCTTCACTTTATTATACTTGATGATCGACGTCACAGCCCAGCTCGATGAATTTATCGACCGAAAAGTTCCTCTGGGGATCCTTCTAAAGTATTACTTAGCCTTCACGCCAACGATCATTGTTCAAATGTCATCTTTTGCCTGTCTTATTGCCGTTCTATTAACCTTCAGCGGGCTCAACAATAGCAACGAAGTGATTGCCATGCGAGCAAGTGGTTTGAATTTCTGGCAGATCACGAAACCGGCGATCATTTTTGGACTGGTCGTTTCAGCCTTCGCTCTTTGGATCAATGAAATTTATGTTCCGGAAGCAACTCAAGTAACAAAACAGATCCGGCAAGAGAATCTCACCCTCGAGGCAGACCGCGTCAAACGAAAAAAAGAAAAGATCAAGAACCTGACTTTTTATGGATTAAAGAATCGTCTTTACTTTATTGACACCTTTGACCCTGAAAATAGCGAGATCCAAGGCGTTACCATCATTGAATATAATCAAAATCAGAATATCGAACAAAAGATCATTTCCCTTAAAGGCGTCTGGACGGGGATCGCCTGGAAATTTTATCAATGCCAGATCACTTCCTTCGAGGGCGGAGCTTTGAACAATCCTATTCGAGTCAAAGTTTACAATGAAAAACTCATGGATATCCAAGAGACTCCCGATGATTTTCTCAATCAGCGGATCAATGTCTCCTCGATGAATATCAAACAATTAAATCAGTATATTCAGAAATTTTCCACAAGCGGAGCAACCCGCGCGCTCGACAGCCTTCGAGTCGATATGCATCAAAAGATCGCTTATCCCTTTGGGAGTTTTATAATCGTTTTGGTAGGACTTCCATTTGCCCTGATGGTCAAAAACCGTAAAGGCGCGACTGTGGCAACACTGGGGATTGCCATTGTCATCGGATTTCTATATTACGTCACCAATGCGATCTCTCTGGCCTTTGGCAAGGGCGGGCTCATTCCGCCATTTTTCTGTGCCTGGCTCGCACCATTTATTTTCACAGTGATCGCTTTCACGCTCATTAAATTAGATTTTTCTAATTAAGATATTCCCTCGGCAGGCGATTTCCCAATCCACAAACAATTTCATAATTGATCGTCCCCGCACAATGAGCCAAATGATCAGCACTTACTTGAAGACCTTTTTGCCGACCCAGAACAACGACCTCATCTCCAAGTTTAACGTTCTTAACCGCAGAAACGTCAACAACGATCTGATCCATCGTCACACGCCCCAAAACAGAACAACGGCGGCCATCAATGAGCACAAATGATCTATTCGATAAAGCTCGCAAATACCCGTCGTTATAACCTATCGGGATCGTAGCGATGGTCATCCTTCTTTTAGCGACAAAACTTCGCCCGTAGCTCACACCTTGCCCCTTGATAATATTCTTAATAAAAATAATTTTCGACTTAACGATCATCGCAGGTTTTAACGTGACCTGCCTTTCCAATTTCGGATGAGGATACAAGCCATAGATCATTAATCCCGGACGAACTAAATTAAGGACTTTCGTCCGGTAATCCGCAAGCCCCATGCTATTAGCTGCATGAACATAAGGAATAACTAACCCGCTTTTATCCAGATTGATCACCAGATCATAAAGCGCTTTGATCTGTTTGTTTGTAAATTTCCTGTCCACATCCGCCGATGGAAAATGCGTATAGATCCCTTCGATCGAAAGATTGGGAAAATCCACACTGATCTTCTTGATGAATTCAAAAGCATCCTCATGACGCACGCCTAATCGACCCATTCCGGTATCAACATTGATGTGAATCGAGACCATCTTGCGAATAGCTCTTGCCCGCTTCTCTAAAGCCGCGACAAGCTCCCAAGTACACACCGTCGATGTCAGGTCATAACGGATAATATCATTTACAAATCCCGGCAGCGGACTTTCCAAAAGAAGGATCGGTTTCTTGATCCCCATCTCTCTTAAAGCGACCCCTTCCTTCACATCGGAAACAGCGAATTGCGTAGCCCCAAGCTTTAAAAGAAGTTTCGCAACTTGCTGCATCCCATGCCCGTAAGCATCGGCCTTCACAACGGCGAGAACTTGAACTTTATTTTTCAAAGGATCATGAAGATCTTTCCGAGTAGGAAGATGAAAAGAATTTTCGCCAGCCAATCTTTGGATCTCTTGAAAATTATGAGCGATCGCTTTTAGATCAATATCCACTCGGGTCAATGCCATTAATTTCCCCATACTTTCCCGCCAGCCTTCCAACTTCTAACTTCTAATTTCTAATTTCTTTAGGACTTTCGCGTTTGGTGTCATTGCGAGCGCTTTTTGCGAAGCAATCTTTTCATGAGATTGCTTCGTCGCAAAGAACGCTCCTCGCAATGACACAAAATGATATTCAATCGCGAAACTCCTATTCTTATTTATTCTTCGCCACATCACCCTTGACTTGGCAATCTTCCGGATACAAATACAACGGAACCAATTCATCAATATTGTCGTATTCCTTCTTTCGGAATTTTTCAATAGCAATATCCGCTAAATATTTTGCCTGCGGATCCCAGAATTTCTCATCAACAAATACAAAACGTGAGGACTTTTTTTCAATGACATCTTTATAAAGATGAATCGCATCTCCAGCAAAATAAACAGATCCTTTCAAATTCTTCAATAAAAGACCGATCGACGTTAATTGATAAGGACTTTTGATCTTAATAACATCGTGATCCTTATCGTAACAACACGCATAAACCATATCTCGCCGAGCATCAGTCAAGACACAGATCTGCCCTTTCTCAACCGGCAAAGAAAGAGCGATCGCATCAAAACTTGAGATCCCCACAACTGGTTTCCCCGTCACGAACGCAAAACCCTTTATCGTCGATAATCCCACGCGTAAGCCTGTAAATGACCCCGGCCCCAGACCAACCACAAACCCATCAACGTCCGTTAATTTCCATTTTATTTTTTTCAATCCTTTATCAATATCACTGATAATAGACGACGACAAAACCCCATCCAGTTTAATATTCTGATCAAAAAGAACTTTTTTCTGATCAGACAGACAAATGCTGAAAGTTTTTGTTGAACTATCGATGGCTAGTAATTTCATATTTTCTTTATATCCGCTGATATTTTTTCAATTACCGATTCAAACCGCTTGCCGGATGACCCAATTAAGATCAAACGTTCCTGCAAAGATCGATGTTCTAATGTGATCGACAAAAATTCCTTGGGCATTAATTCTTTTAACCGCTCCGCCCACTCGATAACTGCCACGCCATCACCATAGAAAAACTCCTCAATCCCGATATTTAAGATCGCTGCGCTATCATTAAGCCGATACAGATCAAAATGATAAATGGGAAGCCGCCCTTGATAACTGTTCATCAAAACAAACGTCGGGCTACTGACAGGCTCGTCCTTGACCTTCAATCCTTTAGCCAATCCTTTAACAAAAGTCGTTTTCCCGCTGCCAAGATCTCCAAACAAACAAAGGATATCGCCCTTATTCAAACAACCTGATATCTTCTGCGCAAGAAGGATCGTCTGTTGTTCGTCCTTTGATAAATATTCTAATTTACAACTCATAATAAATTATTTGCTTGAAAACATTTTTGTGTCATTGCGAGAAGTTTCTTGCTGTATCACCGAAGCAATCCTTTAAAAGATCCCTGCCTGCCGGCAGGCAGGGCTTCGTCATTGAAAAAATCACTTCACCTCGCGATGACACAACATCAAAATCTCTATGCCTTTAAAAACTTCTTAATATTCTTTTCATTAGGATTCTGAATGATTCCCAATTCCGTCACGATCCCGCTGATCAACACATGATCTGTCACATCAAAAGCCGGATTATAAACCTTCACATTTTTCGGCGCAGAAGAAACACCTCGAAAATGCGTCACTTCAGCTCTGTCACGCTCTTCGATGGGGATCTCTTTGCCAGTTTTCATAGACAGATCGAAAGTTGATAATGGCGCTACAATATAGAATGGAACATTATGATATTTGGCTAACACAGCCAAATTATATGTTCCGATCTTATTGGCCGTATCTCCGTTGGCGGCGATACGATCCGCTCCAGCAAAAACCGCATCGATCCTTTTCTGCTGCATAAGTGTAGCAGCCATATTATCGCAGATTAATGTTGTGTCGATCTTCGCCTGCAATAATTCCCAAACAGTTAACCGCGCCCCTTGTAATAGTGGACGAGTTTCGCAGGCATAAACTTGAAATTTTTTTCCCTGTTTCTTTGCCGAATACATAACACCCAGCGCCGTCCCATAATCGACGGTGGCAAGCGCGCCGGCATTACAAACCGTCATGATCCAGCTTTTCGATCCAATAAGTTCTGCGCCAAAATCCCCCATTGCCCGGCAAATGCGCCGATCATCTTCATAAAGCTTAAATGCTTCTCTTTTAAGCAGATCTTTTAATTCTCTTACTGATGCTTTCGGATGACGAATAACAACTTCTTTCATTTGCTTAAGAGCGGCAAACAAATTAACCGCCGTCGGACGAGACGAACCGATATATTTACAAAGCGAATCAATATGCTTGCTAAATAATACAACATTCTCCCCTTTGAATTTCTTTATCCCCAACAAAACCCCAAACGCCGCCGCGACACCTAAAGCTGGCGCTCCGCGGACACTTAATGTTTTGATCGCTTTCCAGAGAGTCTCAACATCCCGGCAGTTAATATAAACTAATTTGTGCGGCAGCTGACGCTGATCAATGATCCGCGCGCTGTTTTTTGTCCATGTGATCGTTGCTATCGCCATATTTCTCCCTGATCTATTTTACAATGGGGCTATTTTATCCATATCTTAAGAAACTGTCTACTAATAAACTTCCAAAAGCTGCAGAAATACCATATTAGGCAAATGAAATTACTTCTTTATTT
>CAYGEE010000046.1:0-16316 GCA_964348765.1 uncultured Planctomycetales bacterium
GGGCTAGGGAGGGGGACATAAACTGGATAATCTCCATCAATGACCCCTCCCCTTACCCCTCCCACAAGGGGAGGGGAATCATAAAGTTCTCTCGATCGCTAAACATTTACTAATTTTGTATTTTCATAAACTTGCCGTAAAACACTTTTGCACAATCCGACATCTTTCACTGGGATGCTTTTCTGAGCATCCTTGACCGTTTGTTTAACAATCTTCAACAATTTCAATCGAAAATCCTTACCCATCTTCGTCAAATAGATCAATTTCTGCCGCTTATCTTCTTTACTGGGGATCCGCACAACCAGGTTATTCTTCTCCATGTTGTCGATAAGACGCGTCACACTGGTCTTATCCTTACAAGTCGTGGCCGCCAAATCATGCTGGCTCTGGCCGTTCTTCTGCCAAAGGTTGACCAAAACAGACCACTGCTCACAGGTGACATCATACCCCGCATCCGCGAAATTACGGTTAAGCCGCGTCCCCAACGCGCGCGACGCACGAGCCATAATATAGCCTAAAGAATCGTCCAGATTGTATTTAGAAAAATTCATGAATTTATAGTTGTATATGCAACTATTAGAAGTATACCTCACAACTTCTAAATGTCAAATTGAGAATACCTAAATTATTTATCTTGGAATTATTCTCGAGAAAGCAGCCTACGCATCGCTTGCAACTCTTTCCGGCGCTTCGCGTCCAGTTTGGGGTAGGACATTTTGAGGCTCTGCAGGGCATCGACGATCACTTCCGAGATGATCAGCCGCGCGTTCTCTTTGTCATCCGCCGGAACAATGTGCCAGGGAGCGATATCCGTCGTTGTTTCGCTTAAACAAATCTCATACGCTTTCATATAATCTTTCCAAAGCGCTCTTTCCTTAATATCAGTGGCACTGAATTTCCAATTTTTTTCTGGATCATCAATGCGTTTCAAAAAACGCCGGCGTTGCTCTTCCTTTGATAGATGTAAAAAGAATTTAATGATCCTCGTCCCATTACAGTAAAGATGTTTTTCAAAGTCCCGGATCGAGCGGTATCGCTCATGCCAGATCTTTTCTTCGTTTGATCCATCTCGTGGAATGTTCTCATTAGCCAAAATTTCCGGACGCACACGCGCGATCAAGACTTCCTCATAATAAGAACGATTAAAAATGCCGATCCTTCCACGCTCAGGTAAATTACGGGTCGTACGCCAAAGAAAATCATGGTCAAGCTCCTCGGCGCTGGGATGCTGAAAACTAAAAACCTGACAGCCCTGAGGATTAATACCGCTCATCACATGCTTGATCGCGCCATCTTTACCGGCGGCGTCCATCGCCTGAAAAATAAGCAATAAGGAATATTTGTTATACGAATAAAGAATACTTTGCAGTTGGCTTAACTCTTCGGTGTGCCTGACGAGGATATTTTTGTAATCTTCTTTGGACTTATAAAATGGCTTCGTAATCGTCGGCCATTTTTTAAGGTCGACCTGTTTGCCTTCTTTTACGCAAAAATCTCTTACATGAATGCTCATTCTAACTCACTATTTCTAAACACCAGGACATTGTTAATCATAAAAAACCGTGTCATTGACACAGAAAACATTGACTCATGAAGCCACGGGTGAAGATGTTTTTTGTTCTACTACCGGCACTTCCAGAAATTTCCCTAAATAATCCAACGGTTCACGTAAAACGACCATATTCTGCAGATGCGTTTGCCAATCCTTACCAAAAAATCCTTCGGCAAAGGCATGATTGTAAATGATCTTGTAATAACAAAAACTGCCGGCCAGATAATCCGCGCTTGTGATCGTGTCATTCTGACAGACGATCTGCTTGCTGCCGAAAAGCATGGCGTCAATATTGATCGGGATAAAATAGCCATTACGTTTAGCTTTTGTGACGGCTTTTCTTAAAAATTCAATTCTTTCCATGAAGGTCCTCCTTAAATATTGTCACTATCCTTGATCGTTCTTGAAAGGACAGTGAAATGTTTTGTCATCCAGGCAAGAACTGCCATTTGTCTTTTCGCCTGCGCGATGGGGCGCGCCGGCATCCCCAGAATAACTTCATTATCCGCCACATCTTTGATCACACCGCTTTTCCCGGCGATAACAACGTTATTCCCGACCTTAATATTATCAGTGACCGCGACCTGGCCGCTGATCGTCACATTATCCCCGATCGTTGTGCTTCCGGCAATACCGCTTTGCGCCGCCATGATAAGATTTTTTCCAATTTTGACATTATGCGCAACATGACAAAGATTATCCAACTTTGAACCGGCTCCAATAATAGTATCGCTTAAAGACCCGCGATCAATTGTCGAATTGGCGCCTATCTCAACGTCATCTTCAATAATAACTTTTCCCATTTGCGGGAATTTATGGATCTTCCCTTTGTCTTTCACATAACCAAATCCGTCAGAACCAACAACAACTCCGCTATGAAGAGTGACATGATTCTTTAATATCGTATTTTTATAAAGAGTGACATTGGGGTGAATATGGCAAAGTGTTCCGATCTCACAATTGCTTTTTATGACAACACCGCTCTCAATGATCGTATGATCTCCAATGACGACTTTTTCTTCTATCGACACATGCGAACCGATCGAAACATTTTTCCCCAGCTTCGCCGAATCCGCGACGACAGCCGTTGGATGGATATATTTATCCTGGGATTTAAAATTATGGAACGCATTGTAGATAACAACAAAAGAAAGTTTGGGATTGTTGACCCGAATGAGCGCCTTTGAGGATTTGCGTGTAAATCTCGTCGTTAAAATACAGGAGGTTTCACTTTTCTCAGCGAGCGAAAGGATATCATCGGTTAGCGCGAAGGTCAGGTCCCCGACGTTGACCGATTCAATGCCGCAAAGCCCGGTGATATCAATATCCCCGTCACCTTCAACGACACCATCAGTTAGAAGCGCTAATTCTTTGATTTTCATATTATGGATGAATCATCCTTATATACCCGATAACAATATATCCCTTCAAGCGAAGTTTGTATACAATCATTTCGCCCAAGCGAAGACAATCGAAGTAGGGACAGACACTACTTTTCAGCATTATTCGTGAAAAAGTGGTGTCCCTACTTACTTCAATCTTAAAGTTTGATCTGCCTAAGGCGCAAAGAATTCGTGATAACGGACACTGAGCTAAAGCTCATCGCCGCACCCGCGAGCATAGGGCTTAGGAGGATGCCGAAGAAAGGATACAAAATCCCGGCGGCGATGGGGACGCCTAGGAGATTGTAGATGAAGGCGAAGAAGAGGTTTTGGCGGATGTTTCGCATGACGGATCGGCTTAACTTAAGAGCTTTTACGATCCCGTTGAGATCGCCTTTAACGAGCGTCATCCCGGCGCTTTCGATCGCCACATCCGTGCCGGTTCCCATGGCAATGCCGACGTGCGCTTCCGCCAAGGCTGGCGCATCATTGATCCCGTCGCCGGCCATCACAACAGCCGCGCCGTCTTTTTGAAATTGTTTAACGATCTCCTGCTTATTCTTTGGTTCGAGTTCAGCGCGAACATCATCGATCTTTAATTCTTTTGAGATCGCCTCAGCGGTTTTTTTATTGTCGCCGGTCAACATCACGACTTTGATACCCATTTGATGAAGCGCGTCAATTGCTTGCGGCGTTGTTTTCTTGATCGGATCCGCGATCCCTAAGATCCCGACGATCTCTTTTTCCATCGCAACCCAAACAACCGTCTGCGCTTTTTCTTGAAATTCAGCGGATTTGTTTCTCATATCTTCCGGAGCGGCGCAACCAACATCCTCAATAAATTTTTGTTTCCCAAGGTAAACAAATTTCCCGTTCAATTTTCCTTTAACGCCGCCGCCGGTGACTGATTCAAAATCTGAAATATTATTTAACTGAATATTTTTCTCTTTAGAAAAATCAATGACCGACCGGGCTAAGGGATGTTCACTTGATTGCTCTAATGATCCGGCGATCATCAAGAGTTCATTTTCATTCCGGCCTTGTGCGGCGACGATCGACGTGACTTTTGGTTTTCCCTCGGTCAGCGTGCCTGTTTTATCAAGAAGGACATGCGTGATCGTCTCCGCTTTTTCGATCGCCTCAGCATTCTTGATCAAAATCCCCGACTGAGCACCGCGACCGATCCCGACCATGATCGACATCGGTGTCGCAAGCCCCAACGCGCACGGGCAAGCGATGATCAAAACAGCGATCGCGTTAACAATTGCGTACGCCAACCGCGGCTCGGGGCCGACATTCGCCCAGATCGCGAAAGTCACAACGGCAATAAAAATAACGACGGGGACAAAAAATCCCGCAACTTTATCAGCCAAACCTTGAATAGGCGCGCGCGTGCGCTGGGCCTCCGAAACCATATGGACAATTTGCGATAACAACGTTTCGCTGCCAACTTTTTCCGTCTTCATCACAAACGTTCCCGTTTGATTAACGGTCGCGCCAATAACACGATCATTAATATTTTTTTCAACCGGAATTGGCTCACCGGAGATCATCGATTCATCGATCGACGTTTTCCCTTCAATAACGATCCCATCAAGAGGGATCTTCTCGCCCGGACGAACACGTAAAAGGTCCCCTTTTTGAATTTGTTCAACCGGAACATCTTCTTCTTTCCCATCTTTCAATCGATGAGCATCTTTCGCCGCCAATCCCAACAGCGCCTTGATCGCTTGCCCCGTCTGCGCGCGGGCTTTGGCCTCAAGATATTGCCCAAGGATCACGAGCGCCGTAATAACAACCGCCGGCTCAAAATATAAATTGATATGCCCTTGCATCTTCAAAGATTCGGGAAAAATCGAAGGAAATATAACCGCGAACGCGCTATAAAAATACGCCGCCCCAACACCCATTGCGATCAACGTAAACATGTTAAGGCTATGATTAATGATTGATTTATAAGCCCTAATGTAGAAAAATCCGCCCGCCCAAAAAACAACCGGTGTCGATAGGATCAACTGCAGCCAGATAGAAACCTCATGTGATACAAAATTGACCTTTAGCGCTGGTGCCATTTCCCCCAACGCTAAAAGAACGACAGGAACACTCAAAAACACTGCTGCCCAAAACTTGCGGGCTAATTCTTTGCTCTCAGCTTTTTCCGAGCTACTATCCATCCCCACATTTTTCGGCTCCAAAGCCATCCCGCACTTCGGGCAATCGCCGGGATGGTCCTGCACAACTTCCGGATGCATCGGACAGGTATAAACACCTTTCCCTTGATTTAATTCCATTTTTGATTCCGGTTTTTTCTCAGACAAAAACTTTTTTTTGCAATGTTCACTGCAAAAATAAAACACAAGGCCATCCTTTTTAGCTTGGATGGCCTTATGTTCATCAACTGTCATTCCGCAGATCGGGTCTTTAGCCATGATCGATTGCCTTAATTTTTATTAATGATGACTCTCATGATCCACTTCCGCAGGAGCTGCCGCGTCAGCGGGTTTATCAGCCGTTTTTCCCATCCCGCCCATCATAGGGCACATTTTTTCTTTGCCTTCTGACATCGCAGCTTTATCCATCATCGGACAGGTTTTCTGCATTTCTTCCATCGTCGGCATTTTGATCTCAACTTCTTTGACAAGGTTTAAATTCTTATCGTATTTGCTGATCTTATTAGCAGAAACAATAACGATCCCGCCGTCTGATGTGGTAACAACGGAACGCTCCATCATCTTCATCATCATCCCATGCTTGCCCATCATGTCGGATTTCATCATGCCGGCGCCCATCATACCCATATCTTTGCCCTCATTGGCAAGAACAGAACCAGCTGTTCCCAAGAAAACAACAACAGCAATTAAACTGATCATTTTTTTCATTGTAATTCTCCTTTCAATGTTTTTAATATCGTTTAGAACTATCAAAGACGGATCTTTCCGCCTTTTCTGATCACATTAATTTTACGAACTATTCCTCAATATCACAAGACAAAAAATTGACTGCATTTTCTAAAATAAAAACTCTTTTTAAATCAATATTCAAAAGGAGTTTTTATGATCTTTTAACTTCAATTTAAATTACGCGTAACATTCAAACGATTTTTCACATTTCCATGCCCGGCAAGGGCGGTGGCTTTATCTCCGGCGGTTGTTTTTTCCTGCTCGCTGGAAACTGTACCTTTTAAGGTCACAACCGCATTTTCGACGTGGACAAGGATATTAAGAGCGACCGGAAACAATGTCTGATCCCTACCGATCGCGTCATAAATATCTATCGTCAGCTCATTATCTGAACCAATAGCCCGAGGCTTGGAATTATTTTTAAAAACTTTGGGCTGGTCTACTTCTTCTAAACTCCCGTCAGGTTTTTCATTTTCATCCGCCTGCTGCCCGATCGACATCTGCGACACTTCAGGATCATTTTCTTTGATCTTATGAGAATGACTATCTAACGCTTGATAACTCTTTTTATCGTTTAAATTTTTCATTTTTATCTCCTTCTTAAAATAGCGATTAATAAAACATCTCATGAACCGGCAGCAGACAATAGCCGAGAGTGAAGAATGAATTCATAATGTTATTTTAAGGGAAGCGAAAAGAATATCAATTGGACCCTAGTACAACCTCGATCTTTATGCCGATAGGAAGATTAACGCACAAGACGCAGTTCTCGAAAAGTGACATCAACAGTCACAACAAACTGATCCAGCGTTTTAAGATTTTCCCGACGGGCTTGATCGACCTTAAACGCGTGCGGGGTCATGGACAGGAGGTCTTGGATCCGGGGATTATTGGAAAGGGTGATCGGGAATTTGTGCGGTGATTCAGATGTTAATTCATATCCGGCCGCTTGAGCCACCTTAAAAGATGTCGACACAGCGTCATTCACATTCGGATAAATAATCTTTCTTAGTTCGATCAAATGCTCCGCGCCGGGCTCGACTAAAAGGACTCGTCCACCAGCAGGTTGAACAGCTTTGAAACTTTCCCAAATGGGAAATCCAAACGTAGACAAAATAATATCAACACTCCTCGGCGCAAAAGGCAGCTGTTTATTGCTCGCCACCGCCCAGGCGATTGCGTTTGATCTTTTCGCGGCGGATTTAATGGCCCATTTAGAAATATCAAATCCAGCTAAAGCGATTGCGGCCGAATTTTTATCTTTTTTCGCTAATTTTTCTAAATGATCCAGATAATACCCTTCTCCGCATCCAGCATCGACGATCCGTAACGGCGTATCTTTTTTCTTGGATGCAATCTCAGAGATCCTTTTGAATAATTTATCGGCAATCGGCGCGAAATACCCGCCGTCAAGAAATCGCCGCCGGGCTGAAACCATTTCCTTACTATCCCCCGGATCAAGCGTTGCTTTCTGCTGGACTAAAAGCAGATTGCAATAGCCTTCCCGGGCGAGATCATAAACATGCTTTTTTGCACACGTTAACGATCGATCTTTCTGTAAAAGCGCCAATCCATCGACGGGGCAAACAAAATCATTATGGACAAAAGTTTTCATTAATTTTCCTGCATGTGCTACAACTTTTTCATGTTAACCTTTTTTCCCAGTTAAGAATAAAGGTCTATACAAATTTGCATAAGCACTCATCGCAATGATTTGCGTGATAACCATGCCGACAGGAAGGGGTAAATTTTCAACGCCGGGAGTGAGATTAGCGTGGAATAAAATAATATGCAGCGTCACCGGCGCGATCACAACAAGTGCGGCTGGGGCTGCAAGACCTGTAAGAAGGCAAAATCCGCAAACAACCTCAGTGATTTTAAGGACTGGAAAAAAATAACCACTGGCCATGATCCCTGTCATAAACGCCGTCGCTGCCGGCGGCATCGTTTCTTGAGGCATTTTCATAAAACCTAAAAAGATCGCCAATCCCATGGATCCGAAAACAAAATAGATCAATCCTAAAATTATTCTTGCGCCCATTTGAATTTTTGCTGTCATAAGGGGATTCCTTTCTTTTTAAGTTACTTTTAAAATTAACCCATATCTGATTACTTTGTTCACGCTTTCCCAACCTTAAACTTCTTCCCCTTGATCTTTCCCTCATTTAAACTTTTGATAGCCTGCTCGACCTTTTCATGAACGATCGCTACATAACTGTTAACATCCAGGACATGGATCTTTCCGACTTCTTCCGCTTTTAGCCCCGCACCCTTCGTCAAAACACCTAAAATATCACCGGGACGGATATTATCTTTTCGGCCGCCGCTGATATAAATAGTCGACATCGACGAACGCAAAACGATCGACTTGAATTCTTTCAATTCACTTAATTCTTTGATCGTACAATCCACTTTTAGATAATCACTGATCGTTCTAAGGATCGCGCGTTCTTTATGAGTGTATAAACTCAACGACAACCCTTTCTTTCCAGCCCGCCCGGTGCGCCCGATACGATGGACATAAAGTTCTTTATCGCTGGGAAGGTCATAATTGATGATCGTGCTCACATCTTTAACATCAAGCCCGCGGGAGGCAAGATCCGTTGCCACCAAAAAACGGCAGCTTCTATTCTCAAATTTAACCAGGATCAATGTCCTCTCCTGCTGCTCGAGATCCGAATGCATTTGCAGAGAATCCATTTTCTTTGTCCGCAAAAACCCCGATACTTTATTACAATTTTCCCGGCTGTTACAAAAGATAATGCAGGACTCTGGACGATAATATCCCAACAATCGTGATAATGCGTCGGTCTTTTCTCCTTCAACTTTATAAAACAACTGTTTGATCGTGCTGTTCTGGTGCTGAGAATCGATCGTGACCTGCGCCGCATTTTCCTGCAGGCTTTCACTTAATGAACGAATACCATTGGGAAACGTCGCCGAGAATAACATCGTCTGGCGATCTTCCGGTGTAAATGAAGCAATACGATTCATCTCCTCGATACTTCCCATCTCAAGCAAACGATCTGCTTCATCTAAAACTAAAACTTTAAGATCTGAAGTAATGATCATTCCTCTTTCCAATAATTTAATAATACGCCCCGGAGTTCCGACGATAATGTGAACCCCTTGCCTTAATGATTTAATATTATGGCGCTCTTCCATACCGCCGGAAATGGTGAGAACTTTGATGTTACTGGTAAAACGCGCAAGACGCCGGATCTCGTTAGCCACTTGCTCAGCCAATTCACGGGTAGGAACGATCACTAAAGCCTGCGGCAATTGGATCGTTAAGTCTAATTTATTTAAGATCCCCAACGCGAACGCTGCCGTTTTTCCGCTACCGGTATTCGCCTGTCCGATAAAATCCCGCCCCGCCAAAATAAACGGCAAACCTTTTTCCTGAATAGGCGTCATTTCCAAATAACCCAAGGACTTTAAATTATCGAGCATCGATTTACTCAAACCGACACTTTTAAAATCTTTGATCACTTCACTCATATTAACCTTCTTTCTTGGCTATCGCAGCACGAGCCTTATCTTTCTTGCTCATACGCAAACCTTTGACGGGAGCTTTACCTTTTATTTCCGATAAAGGCTCACCTGTTAGTTCAAAACCATGAATTGATTCCCTCTCTAAACGCATCCGCATCCGTTTCTCAATAAGCGTAAAATGCGATCGATCTTCGTGACCAATAAAAGTGACCGCCGTCCCGGTTTCTCCGGCTCTAGCACTGCGCCCGATGCGGTGAATATAATCATCGGTTGATCGCGGCAGATCATAATTGACCACAAAGGGAAGTTTATCGATATCGATACCTCGAGCAGCCAGATCAGTTGCAACGAGAACATTGAATTTCTTTTTCTTGAACTCACTTAAAACATGACTTCGCTGCGCCTGAGTTAACCCGCCATGAAAAGTTTTTGCCTGGATCTGAGCTTTATTAAGTTTCACAGCAAGCATATCAGCAGATCTAACGCTCGCTACAAAGATCAGCACATGCTGCCACTTTTCTGTTTGGATCAAATGCCGCAATAATGGGCCGCGATTATTACGATTAACTTCGATCGCCCTCTGTAAAATGCTATCAACCGTCACAACCTCATCTTCAAACCGGATATGCTCAGCCGCCGGCATGAACTTTAACGCTAATTCCCGAACCTTGTCATTGATCGTCGCTGAAAATAATAAATTCTGCCTTCTTTGCGGCAATAATTCTAAGACTGATCCTAATTCTTTAGCGAATCCCAGATCAAACATTTTGTCAGCTTCATCAATGACCAAAAATCTCAAAGAAAGAAGATCAACCCTTTGCCGCCGAACCACATCCAACAATCGTCCCGGTGTCGCCACAATAATATCCACACCGTGCATCAAACTTCTTAACTGCACATCAATGTTCATCCCGCCGACAACTAACGCGCTGCGTAATGGTTTGGTTAAATTCCGTCCGTAGACCTTTATCGAGCTATTAACCTGCATCGCCAATTCTCTCGTCGGAGCCAAGATCAACGCCTTGATCGTTTTACGTTCTTTAATAGGCTCATCCTGCAATAACTGCAAAAGCGGCAAGGCAAAGCCGGCCGTTTTTCCTGTCCCGGTCTTTGCTTGTGCAATGATATCTTTGCCTTGCAAAATAAGCGGGATCGTTCGCGCCTGAATTGCCGTCGGATGCTGATATCCTGCGTATCCAACAGCCTGCAAAAGATCTTTAGATAACCCTAAGATTGAAAATGACATGACAGACATCATAGCTTAACCCGTCACTTAAGTACAACAAAACCCCGTGGCCCAATAAGAAAACCCTTTCGCTCTAAAGCTAAAGGGTTTTCTTGTTCCGTCTGAGATCGCTGACTAAACCATCAGCGGCCACACTTATTAACTGACTTAAAACTTATTTTATTCCTATTTTTTCTCTATGAATTTGGCTGTGATTGCTTTTATTGAATCCATGATATCGACCGGCACTGCAAGTACAACAGTATTCGATGCCGTCGGCCCAAGGCCATCGATGGTTTGCAACGTTCTTAATTGCATCGCACCCGGAGATTGCGCCATGGTCATTGCCGCTTCCGCAAGGTTGACAGCGGCGAGCTTATCACCTTCCGCTTTAGTAATGTTCGCCCTTTTTTCTCTTTCCGCAGATGCCTGCCGCGACATCATTTTCTTTAACTCTTCCGGAACATCAACATCAAGAAGCTTGATCGCCGTAACTTTAAGACCCCAGTTCGCAGCCTGTTTTTGAATGATCGCTTCAATTTCATCGCCGATCTTCTGCCGTTCCGCCAAAAGGTCATCAAAAGTCATCCCGCCGACAACATCCCGAAGCGCTGCCTGCGCGTATTGTGAGACCGCGTACAAATAGTTCTGAACTTTAATAACGGCAAATTGTGCATCCATAACTTGAAAATAAACAACGCCATTGATCGATACCGGAACATTATCCTTAGTGATCGCCTGCTGCTTGGGTATCTCATTGGTCAAAACCCTCATATCAATGACCCGGACACTCTCGATCAAAGGAATAATAAGATTAAGCCCGGCCTGCAGCGTTCTTGAATATCTACCAAGCTGAAAAACAACGCCGGTTTCATACTGCTGAATGATCCTAACCCCTGAAACAATAATAAATCCTAAAATAACAACAAAAGACATTAACCCCATTCCCATATTCTCCCCCTTTTTTTACAACCTGATCCAATTAATTATGCCAGCACTGATAAGAACGAAGCTGCTAATCTGGCCGCATGTATACTTTATTTCGTATACTATACCAAAGATCTCTCTTTCCAGCAATTTATCCTGCATAGAGCGAAAATGTAAATAAGGAAATAGTAAATAAGCATTGTTTCTTTTAGGAATCAAAATAGACTGTATTAAGGAATAAATAAATTTATTATATTTATTCTAAAAACCAACGGACACCTGTTCCATGCATGTAAAGAAGGAGAATTCAATGGGCGACAAGAATCCAAAAAACAAAGTTAAGAAGGCAAAAGCAGGGAAAAAGAAATAAACACAGAAGGTCACTGCTAAGAAGCTTATAGTTTATCGATCAGGGACAAGCTTAATAGATCAAGCTTGTCCCTGATCTTTTTTATGGCATTTGTTCATAATCCTTGACGGTAAAGATCCTCGACTTTTTTTCTCGCCCATGGTGTACGGCGCAGGAAAGTCAGGCTGGATTTAATACTGGGGTCTTTTGAAAAACAATTGATCCTGATGCGGCGGGACATATCTTCCCAACCATACTTCTCAAGCAAACGGATCAAGATCATTTCAAGTGTCACGCCATGCAGAGGATCTTTATGTCCCTGAACGCCCATTACTTATTCCTATTTTGAGATATGTTTCGATGATCATATACACCGGAAGGCTGCACAATAATCGACCTAATTTAAAAGAACCTGCTCAGCCCGGCGCCGAGGGCAAAGTGTTGCCCTCAGAAACCGGCTGAAGAAACTATTTCTTATTCTGTTTAGGCTTCTTATTTTTCTTATCTTTCTTACCCTTACTTTTGTCTCCCATATAATTGATCCCCCTTTCCAATTTATCCGTCACATCGACAGGAACACATCATAACACTTTTTTATCCCTTCAAGGCAACTTCTCTCCTGAAATCTACAAAAAAACATCCTCTTCTCTTTATTGCTCTTCTGCCTCGATCGGCTCAACGGCAGGCAATTCGCCCACAGGCATCCGCTTATGATTTAGCCTGCGTTTCTTATGATCATGCGCCAATTCCAATCCCTGTTTGAAAACTTTCGAAACAGCACTTTTAAGAGAGATCTCATCTTCAAAACATTTTTCTGTCACCACAATATCATCATAATGCGGAAGTTTTAGATCCAAACGAACGCAGACCATATTCGCCTTCTGATGATGCTTGCTCTGTTTTTCCAAAACCACGTGACACTTTGTCACGTCCAAGCTTTCAGCTTTGATCTTTTCAAATTTCTCCTGAATCATTATCTCAATGTCATCGTTATGATGAATGTCGTGAAAAGTGATTTGAAGCGGATTTTGCATAAGCCCTCTTTCATTAGATTTGCAACTATTAATTGTGACCCGTTTCCAAGAACTCATTGATTGTAATCCACAACAGACCATTGGTCAAATCAATGAGAGTCCTTAAATAAAGCACATATCAAAAGACCATTCTTCTTGCCGTGCTTTAATATCTTACAAATAAGACAATATTTATATTTGCCTTATTACAAATTAGTCATAAAATGCCATCATCATGGAAAAGAATGGATCGCATTATAAAGATGTTCTCATCATCGGCGCTGGAGCTGCGGGGTTAATGTGCGCGATCGAAGCAGGCAAACGCGGACGGTCCGTCGTGATCCTAGAACACAATGACGCTATCGGCAAAAAGATCCGCATTTCCGGCGGCGGACGATGTAACTTCACCAATATTCACACAACAGCCAATAATTTTATTTCACAAAATCCTCATTTCCAAAAATCAGCGCTCGCGCGTTTTACACCCAATAATTTCTGTACACTCGTTAACGAATACAAAATCCCTTTTCACGAAAAAAAACTTGGACAGCTCTTCTGCGACCAAAGTTCGCAGAACATCATCGATTTACTCAAAAAAGAATGCGCCCAATACGACATCGACATCTTACTTGAAACAAAAGTTACGGATATTGTCAAAAATGACCACTTCTTCCTTTCAACCACACGAGGAACATTCCGATCGGAGAGTTTAGTGATCGCAACCGGCGGACTTTCGATCCCCACACTTGGCGCAACGAACCTCGGTTACAAGATCGCACAGCAGTTTGATATTAAAGTCAACACCTGCCGCCCCGGATTAGTGCCGTTAACTCTCTCTGACAAAAACCTGCGCATTTTTAAAGAACTCGCCGGAGTTTCCGTCGATGCGCTCGTCTCTTTTGAGAATATGAACTTCCGCGAAAACATTTTATTCACTCACAAAGGCTTAAGCGGTCCGGCTATTTTACAAATCTCATCTTATTGGAAACCTAACAAACCGATCAAAATAAATCTCTTACCAGAAAAAGATATCTCCGCCATTCTTAAAGACAATCACGCCAAAGAGACCACCTTAAAAATCTTTCTCAAAAGCCTTCTTCCCTCACGGCTGACTGAGATCCTCTGTGAACATTTCTTCGAGAACAAACCGCTCAATAATTATTCTTTAAAACAATTACAAAAGATCGGGGAATTCTTGAATAATTGGGAGATCACCCCAAGCGGCACCGAGGGCTACGCCAAGGCTGAAGTTACCGTTGGAGGAGTTGACACCGAAGAGATCTCATCAAAAACGATGGAAGCCAAAAGAACCCCAGGATTATATTTTATCGGCGAAGTCGTCGATGTGACCGGCCACTTGGGAGGATTTAATTTCCAATGGGCCTGGGCGTCGGGCCATGCGGCGGGGCAGTATGTATGATCCTCAGCCTAAGTATTGTTCGTCACTCACCTTTTCCATCCACTCAACCGCTCTACCGTCGATCTGCTCCTGAATGGCAATGTGCGTCATGGCGGTCGTTGGTGTCGCGCCATGCCAATGTTTTTCACCCGGCGAAAACCAGATCACGTCCCCGGGACGAATTTCATCGACGGGTCCGCCCCATTTCTGCGCGCGCCCTGATCCGGCAGTGACGATCAACGTCTGCCCCAATGGATGCGTATGCCAGGCTGTCCGAGCCCCGGGCTCGAAGGTAACACTGTTTGCCGCCGCTCGTGCAGGATCTTTGACCTGGAACAATGGATCAATGCGCACCGTGCCGGTAAAATAATCAGCAGGACCTTTGGCAGAAGGCTGTGAGCCGCTTCGTTTGATATCCATATTGTGGATCCTTTCTTAATAATTGAAATTACTGATTGAGAAATATTTAGATCTGTTAAATAGCTTTATATGTCTAGCTGTCTCCATAATACCTTCACCGCCAGCTCTTTGGCTTTTGCTTCGACTTCAACAGTTATATTTAAACCCTGCCAGCATTTTGGAAAATCCTTAATGTTGATATAATCATGATGCCATCGCGAATTATGATTCCCCCATCCTTCTTTCGGGCTTGAAATATGGAACAATGGTTCTCTATTCCACGTTTTTAAAGCACGGATCGTTGCTTCTTCAACTGTCAAATTATCCGGCAGACAACGATGATGATGAGCATCGTAAACAAACGGGATGGCATGTTTTTTACAAAACGGAATGAGATCTTCTGGAGTATAACTCCGGTCATCATTTTCAAGCGTCAATCGTTGCCGAATCCGCTTATTGAGCTTAGTCAAAGCGCGTCCAACTCTTTCTAATGCTGATTTCTTATCCCCATAAACTCCGCCGGCGTGAATATTAATAACATCCGCCCCAACCCACTCGCTGACCTCTGCCTGATAATCCAGCTCTTCAATTGATTTCTTTGTAATCAGCGGATTTGGCGAACTTAAGAGAATAAACTGGTCTGGATGAAACGTTAATCGCACACTGAGGTCTTGAGCTTTTTTCTTACAAAGGTTGAACGTTTTTTTAATTTCTTTAGCATCTGGTAACGAATCGACGCTATATTCCATATCAGGATGCGTTTTCAAAGGAAGGATTTGACTGTTGATACGAAAACAGCCAATATTGTTTTTCCCACAATATTCAATAGCCTGCAATAGCGACAATGCATTCTTTAAACACAACTGAGAGATCTTATTACATCGATCAGTTTGACCGAGTTTGCTCAAATATTTCGCGGTCGAAGTATAAAATTGGATCGGCTCTTCTTGAAATTTACAACATAATCCCAGGCGAATATTATTCTTCATTTTATTTATTAGGTAAGATCTTCTCCAACTCTTCGATCATCTTATCAGACATAGGATCAACTCCGGATGCAAAACGTGCTACCATCCGGCCCTGAGGATCGATCAAGAATTTATTGAAATTCCAACTAATAGGACCCGCAAACTCCGGCCGGCTCGTTAAGTATTGATACAACGGATGAATATCCTTGCCGGCAACACTGATCTTACCGAACATCGGGAATGTGACATGATATTTTAATGTGCAAAAATTTTTGATCTCTTCATTCGTCCCAGGTTCTTGTCCCATAAAGTTATTAGCCGGAAATCCTAAGACCATGAATCCGCGGCTCTGATATTTCTCAAAAAGAGCTTCTAGCGTTTTATATTGCGGTGTGTATCCACAGCGGGAGGCGGTATTAACGATCAACAACGTTTTTCCTTTATATTGTGAGAGATCAACTTCTTTCCCATCAATATCATTGACCAAGAGCGAAAATAAATTCCTATCATCATTTGAAGGTTCAACAGCAGTGACTTTACTTGTTAAACCAAGAAAAACGATCAACGGCAAAATAAAACCTAACAATCTTTTCATAATTTTCTCCTTAATAATCTTTGATATCGTGATTTTTTCAAATCATTTCTTATAATTTAATTTATAAATTGTAAAGTTAAGGAAAACTGCAAAACTCACCCAAAGTAAGTAC
>CAYGEE010000047.1:0-14007 GCA_964348765.1 uncultured Planctomycetales bacterium
TAAATACAGAATTGACAGACTTTTTCAGCCAAATTAGATTCAATTTTTACAGCATAAGATATTTTAGACATATATTTTACCTCCAAAATAAGTATACTCAATGATCTCAAAATAATCAAGAAAAAAGATTACTTTAGAACACTAAAACATTCATTAGACAGAACAATAAAACCTCTATTCAAAAACACTTTTTTGCCTTAACACCCGATGATAGCTCACAGCAAACCGATGCACTTCATCCCTGATCTTCTGCAATAATTTCAACCCCAAAGAATTTAAAGATAGTTTAACAGGATTTCGCTTGTTCGGTAAGAAGATTTCTTCCTCTCGCTTGGCCAATGAAATGATCGGCAAATCAAGGCCCAATTTCTTTAGCTCATCACTGGCCGCGGCCAACTGCCCTTTTCCACCATCAATAACGATCAGATCAGGAAAAGCAGATCTTTCATCCTTTAACCGGCTATATCGGCGACGGACGATCTCGGCGATCATTTTAAAATCATCAATGCCATCTACCGTTTTGATCTTAAATCGCCGATAATTATTTTTATCCGGCTTGCCATTAAAAAACGACACCATCGCTCCGACGGATTGATTGCCCATGATGTTAGAAATGTCAAACGCTTCAATCCGTTCCGGTCGGCGAGGCAGATCCAATGCGCGCTGCAATTGTTCTGCTTCTTTATAATAATTGATATCCTTTGTCCCCGAATACAGCGCACCGATGGCTTGAAGCTCATTTCTGACCTTTGAAGCTTCTTCGAATTTCTTATCCTTCGCAAAACCTTCCATATCCTCTTTTAATCGACGATACAATTCATCTTTCTTTCCATCAAGGATCAATGTGACATTTCGAATATTGCGCAAATAATCTTTACGGCTGATCTTTTGGATGCAAGGAGCATCACAAATCCCAATGTGGAAATCCAAACATTCTTTATGAGGAAAAGGCTCACACGTTCTAAAATGAAAGATCTTTCTAATGATGATCAAAGCTTCGCGAATTAAAGTTGCATTAACATACGGCCCATAATATGTCGCGTTCTTATCTTTAATACGCGGCCGCTCGACGGATATCCGAGGGAATTCATCACTGGAGATCTTGATTAGCGGATAACTCTTGTCATCACGAAGCTCAATATTGAACTTTGTTCTATGCTCTTTAATGAGGCTCGCCTCTAAGATCAACGCTTCCGCTTCGCTTTGAGTATCGATCCACTCGATGTCGGTAATTTCTGAAACCAAAAAAGATGTCTTGTCATAAGACGCACGAGGACGAAAATACGACTGCACTCTTTTGCGCAAAGACACAGCCTTGCCGACATAGATCACTTTTCCATCGGCATTCTTCATCAAATAAACCCCACTGGTCAGCGGGATCGCTGCAATTTTATCTTTAAGATCCATTGTATTGACTTAAGATTTATCTTTTAAACCGCTTAAGACCCACTGAAAAATTTTATGCGCCTGTTCAACGCGCAGGATCACGCAGAGGAATTCATAAAAGACGAAGCCGACAAATCCGACGGCAAAGAGTTTGATCATTTCATGCTGGAAAGAAAACGTGTTCCAGGCCCAAAATTCTAAAAGGCCTGTTAATCCGGCGGCGAAGGTGACTTTGCAGAAATATCCTAAAAGTCCGGAATCTAAGCCGCCTAATCTTTTATCGAGAACATAAAAAAGAATAAGAAAATCAACCGTCCCGGCGATCGAACTCGCCAAAGCGATCCCGCCGACCTTAAGCGGATACATTAAAATAAAATTGAGCGTCCCATTTAACACCAAACAAAAAGCCGCAACTTTAACAGGAGTTTTTGTGTCTTGCAAAGAATGGAATGCCGTAACTAAGATCTTGATCCCGCCAAAACTGAACAATCCGATCGACGAAAATGCTAACGCCCACGCCGTAATATCGGTTGAATACGCGTCGAATTGTCCCCGCTGAAAAAATATTCTAATGATCGGGTTCGACAATAACAAAAGGATCACCGTCATCGGACACATGATAAAAAGAATATTTTCCAGTGCGAAAACGATCGTTTTCTTAAACGCTTCCATATCTTTTTGATTGGCAAGCGCCGACAGCGTCGGCAAAACTGCTGAGGCCAAAGCCACACTAAAAACGCCCATGGGAAATTGAATGATCCGGTTCGCATAATAGATCGCCGAGATCCCGCCGGGGCCGACGATCGTTGAAAGCGATGCGCAAAAAGTATCTAGAAAAACCGTCATCTGATAAACACCACTACCAAAAACACGCGGGATCAAAAGCTTGCCGATCTTAACTGCACCAGGATGATTAAACGTTTTTGGCTTTATAAAGCGGATCCCTTTTTTCAAGATCGGCCCGACATGCACTGCCAGCTGAAGAACTCCCCCGACAAGAACGCCGATAGCCAAACCAAAAACCGGCTGCTCCATCGAGCCCGACAGATACGCACTTATGATCATTGAAATGTTCAATAGGCAAGGACTAAATGCCGGAACTGCAAAAGATTGGAACGAATAAAGGATCGCCATCCCATAGGCGGTTAATCCAATAAGGATCAAATACGGAAAAATGATCCTTGTTAAATTGACCGTTAACTGCATTTTCCCAGGTTCGGCCGTAAACCCAGGAACAAGGACCTTAACAACAAAGGGAGCAAAAATAATCCCTAAGATCGCGATCGTACTTAAAATGATCAAAGACAAGATGAAAACAACGCTGATAAAATCCCAAAGCTCTTTTTTATCTTTTTTATCCGCATATTCCGCCAAGATCGGAACAACCGCAGCATTCGTTGCCCCTTCGCCAACAAGATCACGAAAAAGATTTGGGATCTTCGTTGCCACAAAGAACGCATCCGCCGCAAAACCTGTCCCCAAAAGCCGCGCCAGGATAATATCCCTAAAAAATCCCAAAATCCGCGAAAATAAGGTCCCAACAGATAGAATAGATGTCGATTTAACGATCGAACGGCGGGAGTAAAGAGCCTCGGATTTACTAGTTGACATCACAAACCCTTTTTGCTATATTGGGCAACTGTTTAGAAGGTTTAAATTTTATTGATCTCACATTAAAAAGGAGTGCGCACTTTGCCACAAAGAAGATCTCCCATTAAAGATTTACGAAAAAACGAAAAACGCCACGCTCACAATCTTGATATTAAGTCAGATATTAAGAGAACTATGAAAAGCTTTAACAATCTTATCGCCGAGAAAAACAAAGAAGAAGCAAAGAATACTTTAAACCTTCTTTATAAGAAATTTGACAAAGCGACAAAAAAGAATGTTATCGCAAAAAACACCGCTTCAAGACGAAAATCCCGTTTCAGCCGGATATTAGCAAGCATAGCTTAAGGACCAGAACCTCAAGCGCGTATTGAGGTTCTATTTTGGATCGTTTAATGTTCAGATCGGCCTCCTGAATAAATTGCAATCCTTTTATAAAGTTCTGCTTCGTCACACGCCCTTTATTTTTCCCCCAAAACCAGATCAAACCACCCATCACCTGCAAAGGATGATTCCCGTCTTTTAGAAGTAGCAATAAATTCTTTAAAGCTTCCTCATGTTTCTTCGCTTCCATCGCATTGGTCATATCAAAAAGTCTTTTGGGAGCAGTTGCTTTCTTAAATTGAACAACCTGGCCGAAGGAAACGATCTCTGCAACAAACGCTTTATCAGAAAGATCTGAATCAGCATCCAAAATAACATCGATCCGATCTTCTTTCCTTTTTAAGAAATCCAAGATCAGATCTTTTAATTGATCATCAGCTTTTTGAAAAGTTTTAACAATAATAAGACGTTTTGACGAAACAACCGGTAGGGCGACTAAAGCTTTCTTTAATTCTTCTGCAGAACACTCTTTTGCATAAAGGACTTCGTGATCGAATTGGAGGGCTTCCTCCGAGGGCAGGATTTTTTTCTTTAATTCAGCAATTTTTTGGTTCTTTGCAAAGAAATCTTCACCAACAAAAAGATAGACCATGACTGACTACCAATCTTCAATAGTCCGTTCCACGATCCTGCGGGACAGATCAGTGATCGCATCTTCTATAGCAGTCTCTTCCGACTTGGACTGAGCTCCTGTTAAAAAGTACGTCGCCTCTCCGGTAAAATTAGATTCACTCCACTTCGTTTCCTGCTTTTTAGTATCAAATAATTCTAAAGAAACCGTAATGTGGACCCGCGACTCCTGAACATCCTCGTCATCCGAAAACCGCAGCGCTGTCCGCTCATAACTTTTTAATTCACCTCTAAGAATAAGATCCGCCTGCTCAGGATCAGAGATCTTAAGATTCCCATCAAAAAGATATCGATTCATGATCGCTTTACGCACATTAACTTCTAAAAGCGGGAAATAAATATTGCGCTGGCCTTCTTCAGCAAAATTAATATTATTCTTAAATAACTCAACATGAATCCTACGAAAATGACTGGGCAATGCTGATCTGGTGCTATATCCGCATCCCGAAAAAAGAAAGGAAATGAGCACGCCACACAAAATCAGGACTTTCGCATTTGTGTCATTGCGAGCGCTTTTTGCGAAGCAATCTTTTAAAAAGATTGCTTCGGCCGAAAAACGGCCTCGCAAAGACACAGAATGGCATTTAGATGCTACAACCCTAAAAATAATAAAGAATTTCTTTTTCATTGTATTTTCGGAGCGATTTCCTGAAGTTTGCTCAAGGCTTTGGATGACCAAGCAGAGTCTTTATATTCATCAACGATCGATTGATAATAGATCGTCGCGGCTTTAAAATTCTTCTGTTTTTCATAGAACTGAGCAACGATGAAATTATTTTCCGCTTCCTTCTCCCTCAATTGACTGATCTGATCTTTAGCCGCGGCAGATAGTCCCTCATTGGAACTATTATCAACATAATCTTTAAACTCATCAACCGCCGCGCGAGTGATCTTCTGATCATACTGAGCATCCGTAGAGCGCTTAGAATCGGAAAGAGCGATCTGGAATTTAGAAGCCTTTGCCCACTCACTCTCCGGATAATCATTCATCAACTTTTCAAATTCATCACGCGCTTCCTGATACAGCTTTTTTTCCTGCAGATACAAACCGATCTTATAATGAGCTAAGGGCGCAAGATCGCTATAAGGCGCATTTTTGATGACCGCACGAAAAATATCAACAACATCATATTCATCCGCCAGATCCAAAAACTTCTTTTTACTCTTCTTTTCCAACAACGCAACCCCAAGATCGAACTGACGCCGAACGATCTCCGCAGAGCGCTCACTGAACGGATATTTATCGACCACAACCTGATATTGCTTAAAAGCCTCAACAAGATTATCCTGCTCTTCCCAGGAAAGGCCGATATAATACTGCGCTTCCGGAGCCTCTTTAGCCCGCGGATAACTTTTTAAAAGCTTATTAAATTCAGAAACGGCTTCTTTATATTTCTTGGCATGATAAAAATCGAGGGCAAAAGCAAGCTGATCTGCCGGAGTCTCCTTAACAGAATGTTTCGGATTCACCCACTTATTCGTTCCAGGGGTCCAGACCCAAAAGGCAAAAGAGGACTGGGATATAAGTAAAATACTTATAATAATTAATAGGATTTTGAAGGGTTTATTCATCTTGCAAACTTTATCACAGCCGTCTATCTTTGTCAATTGATTCAGGCCGAATCCTACCCTTCTTTTGCCGAAAAAATTGAATATTTCCAATAACTTTAAATGCTCCCGCCATTTTTAATGAAAGGATCGCTAAAAGAACCAAATAATAACACAACAGCGACCACTTATTAAAATGCGCAACCTTAAAATAAGCGCCCGGGATCTTATTAAACCAATAAATAGAGGCGATCATTAAGTTAAAAACTACCTTTAAGCACATACAAAAAGCTGTTTCACAGACAGAGGAAAAACTAGCTGTCAAAAGAAGGCCAAATCCCAAAAAAACGATCAAAGACGCGAGCGGAATAACGATCAAATTAGCAAAAATAGTGACCGGAGTGACCAATTGAAAGTAATACACAATAAAACCTCCCACTCCTATTAAAACAGCGATCGAGGAACTTAGTGATAACAACAGCGATCTTGCCAAATTGAAATTTTCAATGGGAAGAACCTTTAGGAATAATTGATTCGTTCTTGGCGTCAAGATGATCAGCGATAACACACAAATAAAGGACAATTGAAATCCAATATCATATATAAAAAGCGGATCACATAAAAGAATAGCGAACGCGGAAATACTCAGCGTATTTAAACTTTCCGGCTCTCTTTCTAGGATAAAACTCATTAAAAAAATAATGATCATTATGGTCGCACGGACAACCGAAGGGCTGGCACCGGTTAGAATACAGTAGCCAATAACAAAGAAACTCGTCAATATCAATTGTGCCTTCCGCGGCAGCGGGATCATTTTTAACAAGATCATCACACATCCAGCAACCAGGCTCACATTCATTCCGCTGATAGCAAGAATATGGACCGTTCCCGTATGCACAAAAATATCCTGAAAATGTTTCGGAATAAACGACCTATCACCCAAAAGGATCGCCTGAATGACCGCGGTCTCATTGGCAGTAAAATTCCTTGCTAAGATCGTTTCCAACCGATCTCGCAATTGCAAAAGCCGCATAACGATAACATTGCCTCGATGGGAATTTAAGACCACTAAACGGCCTTTCTTTTTCACCATAAAAACATCATAGATCCCTCTTTGTTTAAGGTAATCGGCATATGAAAAATTCTCACTCTTAGAAAAATTAAATGGCCGATGAAGCTTGCCCTCGATCTCGACCACATCGCCATAATGGATCGATCTGTCTCCGAAAACATTAACTAAGATATTCCCGCTTTTTTTCTGCCAACCGAATTCCGTCTTGATCCGATCGACCTTTAAAGTAAATGTCTGTTTGGGCGTTTTAAAAAGCCGCCCCTTTCTGATCTCAGAAACAATACATCCGTCAACAATGATATCTTTGTCATAATAAAATCTCCGAATGAATGTAATGTGATCATTCGGCAATGTCTTATAACAAACGGTATATGATCCCCCCAGAAAGAGAAAAAACAACAGGATCAAAGACGCATCTAATATCGATGATCTCTTATATTGAAAAAAAGCCAAAATAGAAACGATAAAACTTGCTCCGAACCAAAAAAAGGGATGTAAACTAAAAAACCCCTGGCAAAGAATGCCAAGAATAAAAAAAAGAGTGATAAAAAGAAACGGTCTATGGGGAGTCTTTTGCATGAACGCCGCCCACCTTTAAATATTTTGAGAATTTCAAATAATTTTTCTCCTTGATCCCTCGAACAGTCTTTAATTCGCTTAATGATCTGATCCCGGCGTTGTCTTGACGGTACGCAACAATTTGTCCGGCCGTGTAAGGCCCGATATAAGGAATGTCGATCAACTCCTGCAAGCTGGCCGAATTAATATCAACCTGATAATAATGTTCATCATTCTCAAAACGGTTGACAAAAGTTTCAAGTTTAGGATACTTTTTAAAAAGAAATCCTAGAAATGATCCTATGAAAATGACCCCGGCCAAAAACAGCAAGACGGTTTTTTCTTGTTTGGTAAATGAGAGCATGGAATTCTTTCTGGGGAGGAGAATTATTTTAATTATGTCTCGCAGGAGGGGAATTTTCCAGCAATGTGTCATTGCGAGGAGCGCTTTTCAGCGACGAAGCAATCTCTTGGGCAAGTTAAAAGATTGCTTCGCTCGCCTTCGGCGGCTCGCAATGACACGAACACATTCTTGCACACTTAAAACACTTAAAGAGCTGTCAATTACACAACAATATTTACCAATTTCCCAGGAATATAGATCACTTTCTTAACCGGCTTCCCGGCGATAAATTCCTGGACCTTGGGATCTGCTAAAACAATTTCACGGATCTTCTCTTCTGTAATATCGGCAGGAACTTCAAATTTCCCGCGCAGTTTTCCATTAACCTGAGCGACGATCAAGATAACACTTTTTTCCAACGCTTTCTCATCGTGCTGAGGCCATTGAGCATGTGCCACCGGACTTTTTTCACCAATCGTCTCAAACAATTCCTCACACATATGCGGAGTAAAAGGCGCGATAAGTAAAACCAAAGATTTTAAAACACTATTTAACAAGGCCTGTTTATTTTCAGATCCGCCTTCGATCTTATATTTCTCAATACTATTTAAAAAGATCATGATACTGCTGATCGCGGTATTAAATTTATAACCGTCATTAAGATCTTCCGAAACTTTCTTAACAGCCGCATGCCTGGCCCGGTCTAATTCTTTATCTGCGTCATCAAATTGTTCCCGCGAATAATTATTATGCCCCGAAACATATCTTTCGCAAGCAGCCTGCCAAATGCGGTTTAAAAATCGCCATGTCCCGCCGATAGCATCATCATTCCATTCCAATTGATCCTCGGGTGGAGCGGCAAACAAAATAAATACCCGCAAAACATCCGCGCCGTATTGATCGATAATAAGGTCGGGATCAACGACATTTCCCTTCGATTTTGACATCACTTCCCCATTTTTTAAGACCATCCCTTGCGTCAAAAGCCGGTAAAACGGTTCGTCAAGATCGATCAATCCCAGATCTTTGAAAAATTTTGTAAAAAACCGTGAATACAATAAATGCAAAATCGCATGCTCGATCCCGCCGACATATTGATCGATCGGCATCCAATAAGACGCTTCCTTCTTATCAAAAACTTGCGAATTGTCGCGCGCCGAGCAATATCGTAAATAATACCAGGACGAATCAAAAAACGTCGCCATCGTGTCCGTCTCTCGACGGGCTTTGCCTTTACATTTTGGGCAGCTGACATTAACAAATTCAGGCACATAATTAAGCGGGCTTCCGCCCTTGCCGGTGATCGAGATCTTTTTAGGCAGTTCAACAGGAAGATCCTTTTCCGGGACAGGGACGACACCACAGGTGTCACAATAAATAAACGGGATCGGTGCGCCCCAATATCTCTGACGGGAAATAAGCCAATCGCGCAACCGCCAATGGGTCGTTACTTTGCCCATTTTTTCATCTTCCATCCACTTGCCGATCTTTTGCTTGGCGTCGACATTCTTTAATCCATTGAACTTTCCAGAAGAAACAAGGATCCCTTCTTCCTCAAAAGCTTCTATCATTTGTTCAACTTTTAGATCCGGTCGTTTCGGGTCTGAGATAACGATGCGCATCGGCAAAGAATTCTCTTTCGCGAACTGAAAATCTCTTTGATCATGCGTCGGAACAGCCATGATGGCACCGGTCCCGTAATCCATTAACACATAATCCGCGATCCAAACGGGAATCGTTTCTCCGTTGACTGGATTAATCGCGTATGTTCCGCTAAAAACACCTTCTTTTCGTTTATCGCCGGAAACACGGATGCTCTTACTTTGGCTTAATGATCTTTCAATAAATTTCTTAATATCCTCTTTGTTCTTCGCATGAGAAATAAGTGCTTCGACCAATGGATGTTCAGGCGCCAAAACGACATACGTGGCGCCAAAAATCGTGTCGGGGCGGGTTGTGAAAACTTTAATAATATCCTTGGAATCTTTAACTGGAAAATTGATCTCAACGCCGAAACTCTTTCCGATCCAATTTTCCTGCATCGCCACAACTCTCGACGGCCAGAATTCCAATTTTTTAAGATCTTCTAGAAGCGCGTCGTTATAAGCGGTGATTTTTAAATACCATTGCTCTAAATCTTTTTGAATAACTTGAGAATGACATCTCCAGCATTCATTATTGATAACTTCTTCATTGGCCAATGTTGTCTCGCAACTGTTGCACCAATTAACCGCAGAAGCCTTACGATACGCTAATCCTTTTTCATACATCTTTAAAAAGATCCACTGGTTCCAGCGGTAATATTCCTTATCGCACGTCGCAAGCTCCCGATCCCAATCGTAAGAAAAACCCATCCGTTTTAAGCCTGTACGCATGTCGTCAATGCAGGAATACGTCCACTGTGCCGGATCAACACCGCGTTTGATCGCAGCATTCTCCGCCGGCTGACCGAAAGCGTCATAGCCCATTGGATGAAGAACATTAAAGCCCTGCATCATCTTAAAACGTGCAATGACATCGGTGATGGTATAATTTCGAACATGTCCCATGTGGATCTTACCGGAAGGATACGGAAACATCTCTAAGACATAATATTTCTTTTTCTTAGTATCCACAGTAGCCTTGAAGACCTTTTTATCATCCCAGATCTTCTGCCACTTCTGTTCCGTTAATTTAATGCGTTCGATGGAGTAATGCATAAAATTTTATAATCCTTAAACTACTTTTTACTTCTCTTTTTCATAAACATACCCTATTCGTGTCATTGCGAGGAGCCATTATCATTTTTTATATCAGCGACGAAGCAATCTCTTTAAAAAGATTACTTCACTTCGTTCGCAATGACACAAAATACACAAATGCTATTTCTAAAAATAAAAAAGGGGAATAACGTTAATCCATGCTATTCCCCTTTAGAACGTTAATTGTTTTTTAAACTAAATTACTTAATTCCGGCAAGCTGCGGTTCTTTTTTCGTTAACACAACTTGCGGAGATTTTTCTTTGCCTTTGGTGACGGTCATGGTGTGATAATTGCTGTCTGATCTGTAATAATCCATACCTCGTTCTAAATACTGAGCATCGATCTTCTTCGGCTCAAAGAATTTCTGACAGAATTCTTTCGCTTTGTCATTGCTGAAACTCTTACAGCAGTAAATATCGATCGAAATAAAATCCTTCGGTGTTAGCGTATGAATAACGACCGAACTTTCAATTAAAGGTACCCAACCAGAAAGCCCTGCTTTATCCGGGAAACGAACCTCATCGCTGCGGAAAATACTCGGCGGCGACTGCTTTTCCATTCCTAAATAACCGACGATCTCATCCAAAAACTTATAACATAAATTCAGATCATCGCAGACACCCTTTTTGCATCCATAAAGATCCAATAATAACTGAAAACCAAACGCCCCGCTGTTGGCCTGGCTATGCTCCATTTTGTTTTCCATCCTTGATAAGATTGTTAATAATCCTTAACCTATTTGCCCACAAGACTTTTATGCCCTGAATAATAGAAATCTTTATACACTATTTATTCTCAACAATCCAGAATTTTTTTTAAGGACCCCATCCCTCCTTGATTTTTGATTATAGCTGATAATTAAAGCGACTTAATAAAAAATTAAAAGAATTTTGATATGATCATTAGCGTAAAGACAGCAGGACGATCACACAAATAACAAAGAATACAATAAAGAACCAGGCAACTTTATTGTTACCATAGCGCACCCGGCCTAAAAACCCGCTTGATGCCCGCGCTAAACTGCCGCCGCAAAAATGGCACAGCAGTGCTTCGTCATCATAGATGGGATTTTTACATTGCGGACATAGATATTCCTGCATAATTATGTATTATCTCGCGTTTAAGATTATTTGCAATTTCAAAGAAACTATTTTAGAATAAAGCCCGTTAATGGAGCAAATCTATGAAAATTATTTTAAACGGCAAAGAAAAAGAATTGCCGCAGAGCTTGAAATTAAAAGAAACGATCGCGCAATTCTGCAAAGACCCCAAACGTGTGATCGCGGAGGTCAACGGCGAGATCGTCAAAGCAAACAGCTGGGACACGCTGTCCCTCAAAGACGGCGACAAGATCGAACTCGTCAATTTTGTCGGCGGGGGATAACTTGCGTGAAGCGTGAAACGTGAAGCGTGAAGCGAGCGTTAGTAAGCGCTTCACGATTTTTATATGTCACAATCAACATCACAAACTATGACAGATCCCCTTACAATCGCCGGACGATCTTTCCAGAGCCGCTTTCTCTTAGGTACTGGAAAATTCAAAAGCAAACAAGATGTTACTGATTCCATTACTTCATCGGGCACAGAGATCGTCACTGTCGCACTGCGGCGGATCGATCTGGAACGCCACGAAGAGAATATCATCGAATATATCCCAAAAAACGTCATCCTTCTTGTGAATACTTCCGGCGCACGCACCGCGAAAGAAGCGCTTCGCATCGCCCGGCTCTCACGCGAATCCGGCTGTGGGAATTGGATCAAGATCGAAGTGATTAATGACAGTAAATATTTGCTGCCGGACAACAATGAAACGATCAAAGCAACCGAAATGCTCGTCGCGGACGGGTTCATCGTTCTTCCCTATATGTTCCCTGACCTTTATGCCGCGCGCGAGCTCGTCAAAGCCGGCGCGTCGACCGTCATGCCGTTAGGGTCATTGATCGGAAGCAATCAAGGGTTAAAAGCCAAAGAATTCATTAAGATCTTGATCGAAGAAATTGACGTCCCGATCATTGTTGATGCTGGGATCGGAACACCGTCGCAGGCTGCAGAAGCCATGGAAATGGGCGCGGATGCAGTTCTTGCGAATACCGCAATCGCAACCGCCGAGAATCCAGCTCAGCTCGCGCAAGCCTTTGCCAAAGCGATCGCCGCCGGAAGGGAAGCTTTTTTAAGCCGCCTCCCAGATGAAAAAAGATCCGCCGATGCGTCTTCGCCTTTGACAGGATTTTTACACGAATCATGATCGATCTTGCTGAAATCCAGAATACGCTCAACAATCCAAGCCCAATTTTTTTAGAGAATCTCGCCAAGGAATCCCAAAAGATCACCCGACAATATTTCGGACACACCATTTCCCTCTACGCGCCGATCTATCTATCGAACTATTGCAGCAGCCATTGCACGTATTGCGGATTTCACAGCCATCATCGGATCAAACGGTTTAAATTGACCAATGACGAAATGGAAAAAGAAATGTCTTTCGTTGCTAAACAAGGCATCGAGAATATCCTTTTACTGACGGGCGAATCTTATGAAGTGACACCTCTTTCTTATTTAAAAGAAGCCGTCTCCGTCGCTAAAAAACATTTCCCAAACATCAGCCTCGAAGTGCACCCAATGGAAACAGATGAATATTCCGAGCTTTTCGAAGCCGGCGTCGACGGGATCACGGTTTATCAAGAAACATATGACAAAAAGAAATATAAAGAAGTTCATTTAAGCGGGACAAAGGCGGATTATGATTTTCGATATCACACGCCCCAACGCGCGGCCAAAGCCGGGATAAGGCATTTATCACTTGGAATTCTTTTAGGGTTATCAGATATCGCGCTTGATGTTTACGCGCTGTATGAACATTTACGTTTCATGGAAAAAAATTTTCCCGGTGTGGAATACAGTGTTTCTTTCCCCAGATTAAAAACGATCAAAGGAAAAGAATTCGCGCATTGCGATGTTGATGATGTGACGCTTATCAAGATCATTTGCCTGACACGAAAAATATTCCCACGGGTCGGGATCAATCTATCAACCCGAGAAAACAAATATTTTCGTGATCATGCGATCAAACTAGGAATCACCCGCATGTCCGCCGGATCGAACACATCCGTCGGAGGATACACGATCAAAACACCCGAAGAGCAGGATCCGCAGTTTGACGTGGAAGACGATCGATCCGTTTCCGAGATCGTGGCGTTATTGAAGAAACACAAGCTTGATCCGGTTTTTACGGATTGGCGGAGGATTGAAAACACTAAAACTAATTAAAATGACGTAGAAACGACCCCTCGGGTCGTCTCTACAATATAAATATTATAAAGTAAAGACGAGCCGTTGGCTCGTCTCTACAATTTACTTTTATAAAACCCTAGATTAACTTCGATATTCCGCAAATAAATCCGTACTCAAGTATCTCTCACCCGTACTCGGAATGATCGCGACGATCAATTTGCCTTTATTTTCCGGCCGGCGGGCGACTTGTAATGCCGCGCAAACTGCCGCGCCCGAGGAGATCCCGGCTAAAATGCCTTCTTCTTTGATCAGCTGTTTCGCATGCGCGAAAGCTTGATCGTTATCAACTTGAATAATTTCATCAATAATTTTTGTATTTAAAATACTCGGAACAAAACCCGCGCCGATCCCTTGAATTTTGTGCGGGCCTGGCGCTCCACCTGAAAGAACCGGAGAACCTTTCGGTTCGATCGCGATCGCTTTAAATGACGGTTTTCTTTTTTTT
>CAYGEE010000047.1:14017-16227 GCA_964348765.1 uncultured Planctomycetales bacterium
CTTCAGACACACCCGTGATCGTTCCGCCAGTGCCGATACCTGAAATCAGAAAATCAACTTTTCCGTCAGTATCATTCCAAATTTCTTCGGCAGTTGTATTCCTGTGGATCTCTGGATTCGCTGGATTATCAAATTGCTGAGGAACAAAATAATTGCTGTCCGTTTCCGATAATTCTTTTGCTTTTTTGATCGCCCCCTTCATCCCTTCAGGCCCAGGTGTTAAAATTAAATTCGCGCCCAATGCTTTTAAAAGGGCACGTCTTTCTAACGACATCGTCTCAGGCATGACCAGCGTGCATTTATAACCTTTGACCGCCGCAACGAAAGCAAGAGCGATCCCCGTATTTCCAGAAGTCGGCTCTAAAATAACTGTTTTATCTTTTTTGATCTTGCCGGCTTTTTCCGCGGCCTGGATCATCGCTAAACCGATTCGGTCTTTAACGGACCCTAGCGGATTATAAAATTCAAGCTTTAAAACAATGTCGGCGTAGCAGCCCGTATTCATCTTATTTAAACGAACCAGCGGCGTATTGCCGATCAATTCGGTAATATCATTAGCGATCTTAACCCGTCCTGTCGTTGCGTTGACACCCATTTTAAACCTCCCTGATTGAATTTTGTGAATGAGTTTTGGGTTATGGGTCGAGTTATGAGTTGTTAGTTATAGGGAATCCTCAAAGCACATTCCCAAAACCCGACACACAACACAAAACCAACCCTTGAAACAATATTACAATTTAAGTTAATAGCTACTTAAAGATTTGATGTCAGGTATTTTAAAGATTTTAAATGTGAGTGTCAAGGAAGGGTTTTTGGGAATCGATTCAATGCCGTCACAAAGTTTGCAAGTATGCTTTAGCTGCCTTTGGAGAAGAAAACACCTTGCCCTTTTGACCAGACAACTTTTTGATCTTTTTCCATTCTTTGGATAAATATTTATGCTCTATCCATTTCGCAAATTGATTTTGATCGATCTCGGGAAGCTTTTCGATTTCCTTTACAGCTTTTTTCAATAAACGCGTCACAACTTATACCATTCTTATTTTATAAATGATCCACAGCTATCACATTCTGTGTCATTGCGAGGAGCAATCATGTTTTACTTATCAGCGACGAAGCAATCTATTACAATTCATCATCTAGGTCTTTCCAAATTTGATAAAAAATATACGCAATATTGTTTTGTTAACATTTTTAAAAGATTGCTTCGCTCCTGCCTATCTATCGGCAGGTCGCTCGCAATGACACAGGGGACTAAACACCTTGCAATTCAATCACAAACTCCGTCCCCTTGCCCACTTCACTCTTCACGCTGATTGTGCCTTTATGCTCGTTAATGATGCCTTGGACAACAGCAAGCCCCAATCCTGTCCCGCCTTCTTTCTTGGTAAAGAAAGGATTAAAAATATTTTTTAGATCCTGCGGAGAAATTCCGGTGCCGGTGTCTGTTATGATAATTAAAATAGACTTATCGTCGTTCGTGAAGCGTGAAACGTGCCTGCCCTGGCTCTCATGATTGGCAGGCCAGGGAAGCGCTTCACTCTTCACGCTTAACGCTTCACGAGAGACAACCTCGGTTCTTACCGTCAACAAACCGCCAGTCGCCATAGCCTCCACCGCATTTAAACACAAATTAAGCATCACCTGCCGCATTTGATTGGGATCGGCTTTCACAAGCGGGATGTTCGCGAACTTTGTTTCAACATTAACTTTATTTTTCATGCAGACATTGCTTAAGGAATCCAGAATATCTTTGATAAGAGCGTTCAAATCGACATCTTGCAGCTTGGGCGACAAGGGTTTCGAGAATTCCATCAGCTGATGCACCAAATGATCGATACGGTCGACTTCGTTCTTAACGATATGCGAGAATTTATCCAAGAACTCCGGGTCGTTCTTACGCGACGGCAAATATTCGGCAAACACGCGAATTGCCGTCAAAGGATTCTTGATCTCATGCGCCATCCCGCTAGCCAACGTCGACACCGCCTTAAACTTCTCCACATTCGCCACTTCCTTTAATAACATCTCGTTCTGCTCGGCGATCTCATCCATACTGCCTTTAAAGAATATTTTATCGATAAGATGTTGAATCCGGTTGCGAAGGGGGATAAATAAAATGGCGATTATGGTAGAAAAAACCAAACTTAAATAAAATGATTTATAACCGATAAATGCTTGAAAGAATTTTTCAGCCAAATAAATAAGGA
>CAYGEE010000048.1:0-15856 GCA_964348765.1 uncultured Planctomycetales bacterium
TTTTTAGATATTTTAATTATTTCAAGCTTGCTCGGTTGGCTGGTCAGATCTATGACAAATCAGGAGAAGATTGTGGGTAAATCTTCCTTGAATATTATGGCTTTTGTTCTTATCCTTTATACTTTTTTTTCATTATGCCGCGGATATTCTTACTTGGGGTATTCTGATTATTTTAATTTACACGATATGCGTGTTCAAGAGTGGAAAAATTATTGTCTCTTTCCCATATTGTTTATTTTGATATTTTACAATATCAATGAAGAAAAGTGGGTTTGGCGAATCATTGTCGCTATGTGTTTATCAATGGCGCTAGTGAGTTTGTATACTGTTAAACAAATCAGCTGGTTTTCAGGGATTATTTCACGAGACAAGATTAACGGGACATTTGTTTGGTTGGGGCCCAATGAGGTGGCGGCGTTTCTTAATCAATATTCTATTTTACTTTTAAGCCTTTTTTTTTGCTTTGAAGCGCGGCTTTTTGAAACTTTCTTTATTTGGGTTAATTTTAGTGAGTATTTATTGTGTGTTCTTTTTGTTTTCGCGCGGTGCTTACATTGGGCTCGTGGCAGGCCTTTTTGTTGTGTTCGCCCTTCGAAAACCGGTTTTTCTTGTTCCGTTAGTCATAGTGCTTTTATTTTGGCAGGTTTTTTTGCCGCAGGAGATCCAGACCAGGATTGAAATGACAACTGATAGTTATGGGCAATTGGATGATTCCTCTGAGAACCGGCTTTTGATATGGGAGCAGAGTGTTGATTTATTTAAAACAACACCAGTCTTTGGCATTGGATTTGGTGTTTTTAGGCATTTAGGATTTAATTTAAAAGACACACACAATATTTATTTAAAAATTCTTGCTGAGCAAGGAATTGTAGGGATAGGAATATTTTTCACTCTTATTTTTATGCTGATAGCTCAAGGCTGGCGGTTGTTTAAAAAAGGTAAAACTGGATTATATCGGTCGATGGGCGCTGGCTTTTTGGCATGCATCATTGTTTCTTTGATCAACAATCTGTTTGGCGATCGATGGACGTATTTGCCTCTAGGCGCTTATATGTGGGTTTTCGCAGGATTAGTGGCTCGCTTAATTGTGCTTTCAAATGACACATCGCCAAAACAGGTCAATAATAAAATAATGGTAAAACAGCTTTATGTCCAACCTGCCTAAAAAAACGAGAATTTTACTTTTAACAGATTGCCTGTCTGGCTTAACCGCTGGAGCGGAACGTAATATTTATGAATTAGCTAAACGGCTGGATAAAAAGATGTTTACCGTCATTCTTGGAAATTTAGAATGTGATGGAAAAACTCCTCAGAACCTTATTGAGTCGTTAAGTTGTGAATTTGCGGCTTTCCCGGTTAAAAGGATTTATGGGATCTCAGGATTAAGAGAGGGTTTTCGTTTTATGAAATTTTTGAAAGAAAAAGAAATTGATATTCTTCAGACGTATCATTTTAGTTCTGACATCTGGGGGACTTTTTTTGCCCATTGTGCGGGGGTTTCTTGCATTATTTCTAACCGTCGAGACATGGGGTTCTGGAGGAATCGATGGCATATTTTAGCATATCGGCTTATTAATCGGTGGGTCAATAAGATCATTGTTGTTGCCCAGGCGATCAAGGAAATAGTTATCAATGAGGAGAAGGTGGATCAAAATAAGATTGAAGTTATTTATAACGGAGTGGATATCACGAATTTTGCAGATCAACCGATCGTTTCTAGGAAAAGTGAATTTGGTATTAATGAAGGCGATATTGTTATTGCATGTGTGGGTAATTTAAAGCCCGTGAAAGGGCATCAATACCTTCTTGCGGCATTGGCAAAGATCGTTCCTGAGAATCCGGCTGTTAAATTGCTCCTCGTTGGAGAAGATGGATTAAATGGGAAACTGCAATGGTTTGCTGATAAGTTGAATATTGTAAAGAACGTTAATTTTTTAGGGAGGCGGTCGAAAGTTTCTGAAATATTAAAACTATCTGATATCTGTGTTCTTCCCTCGCTAAGCGAGGGGATGTCCAATGCTATTTTGGAATATATGGCAGCCGGGAAGCCTGTTGTTGCCACAAAAGTGGGTGGCAATGCGGAGATGATCGAAGATGGGTTTAACGGCATTCTTGTTGAAAAGGAAAATTCCGTACAATTGCAAGAAGCTCTTCTGCGGTTATTGAAGGATCCGAATGAATGTGTTGTTATGGGAGACAATGGGCTTAAAAGGGCGCATGAATATTTTTCCATGCTAAGGATGGTCAATAAATACGAGAAACTTTATAAATTATTTTCTAGAACTCAAAAACGGATCCTGCATGTGGTTAGTAGCGGCGGATTATTTGGCGCCGAGAATGTGATTTTATCTTTAGGGGAACATTTTAATCATAATGGGACAACTTCTTTTATTGGAGCTCTTATTGATAAGAGAAATCCGCACGATGAAATCATTGAATGTGCTAAAAACAAAGGTATTCCTACGGTAGCTATTAAAAGTAACGGGCCAGTAGATCTTCGAGCCATTCTTTTTTTGGCGCAATATTTAAAAGAAAATAAAATAAGCCTTCTTCATACGCACAATTATAAATCCGATATTATTGGTTTTTTTGCCGCCAAAATGGCGGGAGTTCCGGTTATCGCAACAGCGCACGGATTTACGCGTATGAATAAAATTGTCGCTTTCTATGAACGCTTGGATCGTTTGATTTTAAATTTTTTCAATCGAGTGGTGGCTGTAACGGGTTTTGTCTTTAATAAATCTTCCCGAAAGAAGAGAACAATCATTGAAAATGGGCTTGAGGTTTCTCGTTTTGGCGCAAGTTCAATGAGTCGGCAAAGAATCCGCGAGCAATTTGGGTTTAAAGAAAGTGATATCGTCATTGGAACAGTCGGGCGTTTAAGCCCTGAAAAGAATCAGCAGATGCTGCTTGAAGCGGCTTTTGAGATTTTTGAAGAATTTGATCATGCGCGATTATTGATCGTCGGTTCAGGCCCGGAAGAACTATATTTAAAGAAAGTCGCAAAGATTCTAAAAATCGACAAAAAGGTTTTTTTTGCCGGCCTTCTTAAGGACATGCCATCTATTTATCCTGTGCTAGATATTTTTGTTCTGACCTCATTAACGGAAGGATTGCCTTTAACGATTTTAGAATCCATGGCCGCGCGCATTCCGGTTGTGGCAACAAATGTTGGAGGGATCCCCAATGTCATTAAAGATAATGTAACGGGCCTTTTGGTTGAATCCAATAACGTTTCTCAATTAGTCCGTCAATTATCTACACTTATTATTAACGAACAAAAACGCTTAGATCTATCCAATCGCGCATTTGAATGTGTTACTCAGCGATACTCTCATAATCGAATGTTAGACCAATACGAAGCTCTTTATCAGGAGGTATTAAATTAATATGCGCATTTTATTTATCGCTCCGCGGTTTCCGTTTCCTTTAGACACGGGGGCCAAAATTAGAACTTATAACCTTATTAAACAACTTGCTAAAAACTTTAAAGTTGACTTAGCGTGCTTTTCTTTTGGATGCACGGATAAAGGCTATGTCAGTGAATTTTTAAAAATAGGAGTTGAAGTCCATTTGATTACCTTAAGTGATCCTAAAATACTTGAAAAAATAAATAATTTGTTGTTAAACGCTTTGCCCTATTCCATTTCTAAGTATCTTTCTCGGGAGATGGAGGATCTTTTGCGCCTTCTTAATAAAAGAAATAAATATGACTTGGTCCATTTCGATCATCTTCACACTGCATTTTATCGAGGTTGTTTTAACGGCCAAATCTGTGTCATGGACGAACATAATGTTGAATTTAAGATCTTGGAACGATGTGCCAGCGTGGAAAAAAATATTCCTAAAAGAATATTATTTTCATTGCAAGCCAAGAAAATGCGTGTGTTTGAATCTCAAAAATTAAGGAAGTTCTCATTTTGCCTATCTGTTTCCGGAAATGATGGTGATGAGTTAACGAAAGCGTCTAATAATCAAACAAAAATTCATGTTATTCCTAATGGGGTTGATACGGATTTCTTTCAGCCGTCCTTTTCTGACCGGTCGAAAATGATGAATAATCAGAATTATTCTCAAGGTGAAAATTCTTTGGTGTTTACCGGTTCATTAGATTGGCTTCCTAATGATGACGCCGTTGTTTATTTTTGTAAGGATATTTTGCCGCTTATCTGGCAGCAGAAGGCCGATGTTAGATTTTATATTGTAGGGAAGAGCCCGTCAGCGAGGCTTCGGCGTCTCTGTCAAAATGAAAACCGTATTATTCTCACTGGCAGAGTTGATGATGTGCGTTCCTATGTGGCACGCGCGAAAATTTTTGTTGTTCCGTTACGTATCGGTGGAGGGACGCGTTTGAAAATTCTAGAGGCTATGGCGATGGGGAAAGCTGTTGTTTCGACACGGCTTGGCGCGGAAGGCATTGAGTACGAAGAAAACACCCAAATTGTCCTTGCGGATACGCCAAAGACGTTTGCCGAACAGGTCCTTTCGCTTTTGAATGATCCTCAAAAAACTGAGTGTCTAGGACGCGAAGCACGAGAATTTGTTTGTCAGAAATATGATTGGAATACCATTGGTGAGAAATTAAACACCATTTATGAAAAGGCTACTCATGATGCGGAAAAATAAACATTCATTATTAATATTTTTGGGCGGTATTATGATCGTTGTTTTTGTTGTCAGTGTTGGCGGCACGTTTGTGGTGAAAACAATAAGCTCGGAGGATATTGATAAGAAAGATCTTAATGGCCTTTCTAATTCAAGTGAAGTTAAAGGATTAAAGAAAAGTTATATCCCAACGCAGGACACGATAAACCATAAGGACAATGCTAAGGAAATAACAGGGGTCAATTCTTATTCAGCAGACACTAAGAAGAATCTTTCTCTTCATGTCTATCCACAGAAGGTCATTCGGCCTATCAACCGGCTTATTTATGGAAGTAATTTAGATCCCAAAACAGAATTTGAAATGGATGTGGCAAAGTTCGGTAAAGATATTGGCATTACGAATTTTCGTTTTCCGGGCGGAGGTTCTCCGGGGTATCATTGGAAAACGGGGTTATCTGATTTTAATGAAAGAATCAATACTGCGCCCTTGGCAAATCTTAAGCATCTTGCGGAGTTCTTTAAGATCACAAATGCTAAATTAGTGATCCAGGTCAATATCGAATCCGGGACGCCTCGGGAAGCCGCCGATTGGGTCATGGTCATGAATAAAACGTTAGGCTTTCCAGTCCAATATTGGGAATTGGGTAATGAAGTTTATGGTGATTGGGACAAAGCTTATATGAGCGCTGAAAATTACGTGAAGGTTATTAAAGAATATTCTTTAGCCATGAAAGGGGTTGATCCAACCATAAAAATTGGAATCGATATTGGCGGGCCCAATTATGATGATTTTAACAAAACGGTTATTAAAAATGCCGCGGGGTTTTTTGATTTTCTTTCCTATCACTGGTATCCCAACCATACCAGTCCACAGAAAAAATATGAGGACAGAGAGCATCCAACGGCAGAAGTGATTATGGCGAATTCTTTGGCGGTTCCCCAGATCGTGACTCATTTAAAAAATTTGCTTACGCAAAACGCGCCAGAAGTTAAAGATAAAATTGAAATTACTTTTATGGAATGGGATGGTTCATGGGATGCGGCTTCCTCAGATCTTGATTTCTCTTATAAAGGTATGATGTGGTCGTTATCCAATGCGATCTTTTATGCTGATACGCTCGGCGAATTTGCCCGGGAAGGGGTTAGTGTTGCGAATCAATTCACTTTTCAGGAAGTGATGTTTGGACTGATCCGCGGATGGGACAAGGAAGCCGGATGGGGCGGAAGTGCGTGGGATCAGGAAACGGTTCGGCCCAAGGCGTTGGCAATGAAATTATTTGCTCGGCATTTTGGAGATACGTTAATTGAAAGCCGGCTTGATGGTTCGGATGGTTATGTCAAAAAACAAGATTGGCGCGCTGATTCTTACACAGGGAATGTTCCTTATGTTCAAGCCTACGCTAGTAAATTTTCGAATGCTAATGAATTAGCCATTGTGCTCACGAATAAACACCAGCAAGAAGATTTTTCGATTGAAATTTATTTAGATGATGTTGACCCCGAAACTCAAGCGATTGTCTGGGTGCTCAATGGCCCGAATCTCGAGGCGCAAAACGATGGCAAGCCAAGGAATGTTGATATCAAAGAGTCTTCAATCAATGTGGATAATAAATTTCAATATGTTGTTCCAGCGCACTCAGTTAATTTAATCGCTATAAAATTAAAACCTACGAGCCAGTGAGGATGTTATGGGCAATGTGACGTCAAAAGAACCAATGGTGTTTATGTATCACGGTGTTTGTGCTAACAACAAGGATATTCCGCTTAATCGAGAAGTGGGCGCAGACATTTATGATGTGTCTATGGAGAATTTCACAAATCAAATGGAATTTCTTAAAAAAAGTCATTATACCGTTGATGCGTTAGAGAAAAGACCCAATGTTGTATTAACATTTGATGATGGGGAGATGAATAATTTTTGTAATGTTCTTAAGATCTTAAATAAATTTGATTTCCCGGCATATTTTTTTATCACGGTAAATCGGATCGGCCGTGTTGGATATATGGGGTGGGATGAATTAAGAATACTGCGTGATCATGGGATGTTAATTGGCTCTCATGGGTTAAACCATGAAGTCATGGTGAGATTGACTAATATGGAGATTGAAAAAGAACTATATGACTCAAAATCGATCCTTGAGGACAATTTAAAAGTTAATGTCGATTATTTTTCAATTCCGCGAGGGTTTATTAATAGGAAAGTTATTGATGTTGCAAGGGCCCGGTATAAAAAGATCTTTGTTTCGGAACTTTCCGCTGAGAAAGAAGGCTGTATGGCCCGTGTCGCTGTGAAAAAATCATGGTCGTTGCCGCGTTTTGAACAGGCCCTTTTGGGTAAAATTCCACTTCAGGAGTCTGGGGCGGCATTTCTGAAGAATATTTTTAAAAAAACTGTCGGGGCGGGCGGATATACTCAAATGCGGGATCTTATTTTGAGGAGCAAGGGATGAAAATCTTATTCTGGGTAATGATTTCCTTAGTTTTCTACTGTTATTTGGGATATCCACTGCTTTTAATCTTAGTGTCAAAATATGTTAAGAAGACCATTAAAAAAGGAAATAAATTTCCAACAGTTACAATCATTATCTCTGTTTGTAATGAAGAAAAGACAATAGAGCATCGATTGCGGAATCTGTTTTCTTTGGATTATCCTCGGGAAAAATTAAAAATTATTATAGGATCAGATGGCTCAACTGATCGGACAAATGAGATTGTCAGAAGTTTTGACGACTCCCGTATTTTCTTGATCGAGAAATCACAGCGGCGGGGAAAAATAGCGACACTCAACACAATTGTTCCTCATGCTGACAGTGAGATCCTTGTTTTTGCCGATGCCAGGCAGTTTTTCTCCATCGATGCCTTACGCGAGTTAGTTAGTAATTTTTCTAACCCCAAAGTTGGCTGTGTCAGCGGCGAATTGGTTTTTTCAAAGCAGGATGGCGCCACCGGCAAAGGGATCAATCTTTACTGGGAATATGAAAAATTTATTCGTTCGAAGGAAAGCCAAATTCATTCGATGCTGGGAGCCACAGGCGCGATCTATGCTATTCGCCGGGAATTATATACTCCAGCACCCGAGAATACGGTTTTAGACGATGTTTTTATCCCTCTTAAGATCATTGAAAAAGGTTATCGCGCTATTTTTGATGAGAAGGCGCGGGCCTACGATGAGGTTGCCGATAATCCTGGGGAAGAATACCGTCGAAAAGTCAGGACCCTGTCAGGCAATTATCAGATTTTTGGTATGTTTGCCCATATGTTTAATCCTTTTCAAAGCCCGATCGCTATTCAGATGTTTTCACATAAATTTTTGCGTGTCCTGATTCCATTTTTTATGATGGCAACATTTATTATTAATTTAATGCTGATCCATGATCCTTTATTCAGAATAATCATTACTTTGCAGGTTGTTTTCTATTTTATGGCGACATTAGGATTATTGTTAAGATATCAGAAACAGGGGGTCGGCAAGGTTATTTTGAAGGTTTGTTATATTCCGTATGTCTTTTGTCTGTTGAATTTTTCAGCATTTGTTGGTTTTTTAAGATTTATAACATCTAAACAAGAAGTCACCTGGGAAAAAGCAAGGGGTGAAACTCATTTTCATCTAAAGGAGATGCATGTCCATTAATCCAATAGCCGGAAAGATCAATCCTTTGGGCGAATCGATCCGAAGACACAAACTACAAATTGTAGCTATGCTAGTTTTTTTACTCTCATACATTCCCACGTTTTGTTGGATGTGGGATCGCTGGTTTGTCCGGGATTCTTATTATAGTCATGGGGTTTTGGTCCCTTTTGTGACGATATTCTTTATATGGAAAAAAAGGCATGAGCTTCGTGATATTGCCCCTCAGCCGTCCCGTTGGGCTATTGGGGTTATCGCGTTAGGGATCGGATTGAATCTCATCAGTGCTGTTTTGAGGATCTATTTTACAGCCGGGTTTTCGATGCTTTTTGTTTTGGTGGGGTTTGTTTTATATTTTTATGGGGAAAAAACATTATCTAAAATATGGTTCCCGATCCTTTTCTTGATATTTATGATCCCTGTGCCGCTGGCCCTTATTTCTGAGGTTAGTTTTATGATGAAGATTCTTGCTGCGAAACTTACCGTCATTTTCCTAAATCAGGTTGGATTTGCGTCAGTAAGAGATGGGAGTGTGATCATGATGAAACATACTCATGTTATCGTCGAGGATATCTGCAGCGGATTACGTTCGCTTATTTCCTTAACAGCCCTGGGAAGTATTTTTGCTTATTTGATGAAATCAAGCTTGACTAAGAGAATAATATTATTTTTGTCAACGATCCCTATTGCGATCATTACGAATGTTATCCGGATCTCTTTTTTATCAATTGTTAGTGAAATTTGGGGAGCACAATACGCGACGGGTCTGATCCATGATCTTTCAGGCTTTATCGTTTTTATTTCGGCATTTATTTTATTATTTACTGTCGAGAAACTGTTAGCTTAATTTTATTCTACTTCGCCGAATACCCCGATGCTAGTATCGGGGATGAAGGCGAAAGTAGAACTCTACGAAGCTCAAACACGAAACGAAGTGAAGTTTTTGAGCGTAGTAGAGTTGGGTATTCGGCTTCGAAGAATGAACCCGTTAAGGGTTCCACTGTGATACCTCGCAACTTACGAGGAGGTTCATTATGAAAAATAAAAGTTTTATTATCCTTGCTGTTTGCTTGGCCCTTTCGGGGATCCTTTCCTGGAATCTTTATTTTAAGAAATATTTAGCTAAAGATACTGTGGATATTTCTTATTTTCCTGAAAAGATTGGTCAGTGGGTTTCTAGAGACTTGCCGATTGCTAAAGAGGATTATGATATTCTTGAAACGAAAAATGTTTTTGTCCGTTTATATAAGAATCGTGAAGATCAAGAGATCTATCTTTTTATTGTTTACGCGCAAAATAATCGAAAAGTATCTCATCCTCCCGAGGTTTGCTATACGGGAAGCGGTATTTCTATATTGGAACACACAATAGATTCTGTTTTGATCCCAGATGGGCATGTTATGTTAAAGGTTAATGAATTGCTTTTAGCTAAAGCCCAGGCAAAACAACTCGCATATTATTGGTTTAAAGTAGGAGATTCATTTACAACAAGTTATTGGAAACAGCAAATCCTGATTGCCTTGAAGACTTTGACTGGAAAACCTGCCAGTAGCGCACTTATTCGTGTGTCAATGGATATCAATAATAATGATAAATCTACAGCAGCAAACTTATTGAAAGAATTTCTCGCTTCGATCATTCCTCTGACGCCACAGTATCTGCCATAAATAGTTTTTAATAATTCTTAATTTCCATTTCTTACATATCCCCTTAAATAAAGAATTCCTCTGAGTGATCATAACCTGCAACATGTTGAGATACCTCAACAGTGGATTGGACTGGAGTATCCTGCCTTGTCCAGGAGTGTCCGGGGTAATATTTTTTTTGTTCGGAATCATTATGTCGTAACCAATTGAGAATGCTCTATTTATAGATTATCTGTGTTTTAAAGCCTTTCTTTCCGAAGTTGGCATGCAAATTGCTGCTTAATCAGTGGATACAACTCAAATTAAGAACAACGGGAGAAAGATATGCAACTACAAGTACGCAAGTTTTTAAAGATCAAGTCAGTAAAATTAATTGGCCGCGTGTTTCTAACGGGATTTATTTATCTTGCCTTTGCTGCAACAGCTGGGGCGACGTTTGTTCTGCTTGGACATACCGATACTGGGATAAAATCAGAAATATCGCAGCCAATATCATCCTCTAATCTGATATCCGAAAAATTGAAATCGCATGCTTCAGAGGCAGCTGCCGTTGCTTTATTTTGCACCGGGATAATGGGGACTGTTGTTCGATTTATCCGTAAAAGTTATGAAAAGGTTAAGCGGGTTATGGATGCGGCATTATCAGTGCTCGCTTTGATATTACTTTCGCCGCTTTGCGTTTTTGCCATTCTTTTAATCAAATTATCTTCAAAAGGGCCAGTCTTTTTTACTCAGACGCGTGTGGGAAGAGATGAGGCTTTATTTGAAATTTATAAATTTCGAACGATGAAAATCGATGCAGAAAAAGAAACTGGGCCGATTTGGGCAGCGGCAAATGACGAGCGCTTCATTCCCTGCGGGAAATTCCTGCGGAAAGCTCATATCGATGAGATACCCCAATTCATTAATGTTCTTCGGGGTGAGATGAGTATTGTGGGGCCACGTCCAGAAAGGCCAGTTTTTGTTGATCAATTCAAGAAAACAATATGTAACTACGGAAAAAGGATCTGTGTGAAACCTGGGATCACAGGCCTAGCTCAAGTGTGGCATAAATACGATGAAACGATCAAAGATGTAAGAAAGAAAGTCAAATACGATTTGCTTTATATCAAAAGAATTTGTTTGTGGACGGATGTCCAAATAATGCTGCGGACTGTCCGGGTCGTTTTTACCGGGGCAGGGGCGCATTAAAAATCTTCTTCAATGTCATCAATTGACAGCAATATGAAGTAAAAAGGAAGGAGAATCGAAGAAAAGATATTCCTCAGGTAGTTTTTAAAGATGTTCATATAAATGTGATTAAAATCAATAAAAAAGAAAAGGACGTGATCGATGAAAAAAACAATATTTATGGCAACACTCGCTGTCTCTTTTGCGATCTTTACCTCGAACGTGTGGGCTGAACCGTTTTCTCAAGATATGTCCAACGATATCTATGGTATTGAGCAGGGTGGGGGTAACATGACAAACATATCTACTCCAAAAGACAAAAATGATGGTGGCCCTGATATTAATGATGCCATTAACCAGCTTTTACATACCAGTTATGCTCGGAACTCAGATGTGGACTTCCTCCAGCATATTGGGCCAGATAGCAGTTGGAATGACATTGCGCCTACTGGTCAGTTGGATCCTAATGCCGGGCCTTTTGTCCTTATTTCGCTGACAGCGGCCAACACAAATACATTGGGAGTTTATGATGTTGCAAATCCTACTGTTCATATTCCTGTTTTAGGACCTGTTTCAGGATTTGGCTTTACTGGAGACGGCACAATTGGTAATCCTTATCAAGCGGCGTATTCACCATTACCATCTGGAACAAACTTTGGGTGGTATTTGGACTCCGCCAGAAATGGTTCAACAACGACATGGGATTCATTGGCAAATCGAAATTCTGACAGTCTTGATCATATGTTGACATATAACATGTCCGAATTGGCTGGACAATCAGTGTATATCGAAGTTTGCGACAACACCGGCTGTCAAGTCAAACTTAACACATTCAACAATCCATATCTGATCACGTGGGAAGATAAACCTTGTGTTTATGATGAACATGGTGTTTGTACTTCTTTAGGTGATTCCGATTATGATGATATGGTTTTCTTAGTTGATACGGTTCAACCTACGGTTCCTGAACCTATTAGCATGGTGTTGTTAGGATCTGGTTTAGTTGGTTTAGGTTTTGCACGTCGTAAAAAAGTAGCATAATAAGGGCTTTAATAACAACTTGAAAGGAAAGGTACCAAATGAAACCAATACATCAACGAATACTTAGCCTCGCAGTCTTTTCACTTCTTCTTACATCGTTATATGGATGTAAGGATGGTGGGGGATCAGGCGCAGGCAATGGTGCTGTCAGTGGCGGCACCGAACTTGTTAGTAATGGAAGCAGCGAACTTATTACACTCTATGATAACGGTGGAGGGATCGCTAATCTAGATGAAGTAGGAGATCCTTTTCCGGTTAAGAAAGAGGATATTGGAGTCGTCCATAATCCAGAGCCAGTCACAGCATTGCTATTAGGAAGTGGCCTGATGATTGCAGCTTATCGGAAAAGAAAAAAAATAGTGTCATAAGTTCTAAGATAAATACGACGAGCCTTCTTCCTCGTCAAGCATAATTCCCGCCTGCCCAAAAGGCAGGTGGGAGAAAATGCTTTGGTTCTAAGAAAAATCCCTCACGTATCCCGCAATTTCTAATCTGCAGTGGAAAAAAGTCAAGAGAAAGAGGAATCAGCTCCTTCACAGATAGGTCGAATAGGCCTATCATCTTGACTAAATCAAACGAAATCATTTTTATTTAACATTAAGAACTTGGTCAAACGAAATGGCAAAGAAAGATTTCCATAAACAGTTATTTCCGCTTTTAAAGACATCGATCGACACGTTCGCATCTCATCCGATTATTTTATATCCACTTTGCGTTACGGTTTTTATTCAATTGCTTGTCTTGGAAATCCTTTATTTTTCGCCTCGATTTCCATTAGTGGTTTTTTTTGGGCCGGTCATCCGGCATTGGGGAGATGCTTATCTGCACTATCCTTTGAATTTCGTTTTATTGCCTAAGTTGTTTTATTATGCTCAAACATTTATTTTTATTTTTATCGGCAGTTTTTTGAATGCCGTTACGATCTTATTAATAGCGGCTGTCAATAACGATCGAAAGCTTAGCATTGGGGCGGCGATTAAAGAATGTTTGCCGAGTTATGTCCATATCTTCATTGCTGCGGTTATGTATTTCTGTTTTTTTATGGGATTTATTTCTGTTTATCATTGGAGCGTTCAAAAATTTCTTTCTCTGGGATTCTTAGCCGGAATGTTGCCAATTTTACAAAAAATCATCGTGTCGAGTGAACCGTATGTCAATCTTTTCCTCGGTGTTTGTGTTATGACATTATTTGTTTTTGTGATCCCTGTTATTGTGATCGAAAAGAAAAAGGTAACGACGGCTTTGATCGAAAATCTTAAGATCTTATGGCGATCATCGTGGTTTATGTTCTTGGTCGTTTTGATCCCAACACTATTATATGTTCCTATTCTTTTGTTGAGCGGCGGGGTCTCGACGATTGGCGACAACTTCTCTGCCAGTATCTATTTGATCGTTATTGCGCTTAGTGTGGTTGTTACCCTTTTTATTGATGCGACTGTCTTTACCGCAACAACAACCTTTTATCTTTTAAAGAAGGAAAACAAATGAGAACGACCATTTTATGGTTTGCGGGAATTTTGACCGGGGTTTTTATTATTTTTTCATTATTAGATCATACGGGGGATTATTCGGCAGAGCAGATCATTTGGAATGCTAATAATAAATTGTCAAAAATAGCAAAAAACACTGCGGTTGTTCCTGATCAGGCGTTTGCCCCGATCATTAAGGCTTATGAAAAAGTGATCAACAGTTTTCCTTTAGCGCGCATGAGACCGATGGCGTATGTGTACTTAGGGCAGGCATATATCATTAAGAAAGACTACGCAAAAGCACGAGAGGTTTTTGGAGAGATTTCTACGAATTATCCTAATGATATAAATTTAAGATCTCAGGCGTTATCAAACATTGGGAATAGTTATGAGATCCAGGGGAATTGGGCCGAGGCGCTTACGATTTATAAAAAATTAGAAAAAGACGCTCCTTATACGGATCTTGGGTTAGGTGTTCCTCTCTATATTGCGAATTATTATAAGCGTCATGCCGAAGAGGCCATGGCAGAAGATATGTTTAAAGAAGCGGCTGATTATTATAAAAAAACGGCTAAGGAACATCTTAATTCGGAGATTGAATATAAGTCGTTAAGGCTTTTATCGAATTGTTATCTTGCAGAAGAAAAATGGGTAGATGCTGTCGGCGCTATGAGCCAAATATTATTAAAATATCCATCTCCTGCGATCGCAGGGCCTATTATTGACACCATTAATAACGTGGTGATCGCGAAGATTAAAGATCTTAATTTTGCGATTGCCGTTTATCAAGATCTAATTGTCAAGAAACCGGAAAGTCCTTTAAATAAGATGCTTACCCAAAAGATCAATGCTTTTAAAACATTGAAAGAAAAAAATGTCAAGATCATTGAAGCCAAGAAATAATGTTGGATCGAAAGAATAACTAAAATGCCAGCGACTGATCCCAATAAAAGTAATATTCTTATTGTTGATGATGAACCATTGGTTCGTCGAGCCCTTTGTGAGATCCTTTCCATGGAAGGATTCGCTGTCCACATGGCCCAAAGCGCTGAAGAAGCGCTTGATATTGCCGATAAAGTCAAATGCGACATGGTTATTTCTGATATGAATTTGCCACACATGAACGGTTTTGACCTTCTTGGCCGGATTAAAAAACTTCATCCTGAAACAGAGGTTATTCTTATTACGGGTTATGGTTCTATTGAAGCCGCGGTCAAGGCCATGAAAAATGGCGCTTTTGATTACATCACTAAACCTATCATCGAGTCGGAAATAAAAATGATCATTGATAAGATCTTGGAGCGAAAAGAGATCCTTCAAGAGAATCAAGATCTTAAAGATATCATCGCGCGCACATCGCGCGTAAAATATTTTGACATTATCGGAACAAGCGAAAAAATGCAGAAGATCTATAATATGATTGATTCTGTTTCTAATACAAAAGCCACTATCTTAATTACTGGAGAGAATGGAACGGGGAAAGGATTAGTCGCTCGGGCTATTCATCAGAACGATCAGGGCCGCAAGGATAAACCGTTCGTGGAAGTCAGTTGCGGTGCATTGTCCGAGACACTCCTGGAAAGCGAGCTATTTGGCCATGCGAAAGGCGCCTTTACCGGAGCAATCAAGGATAACGAAGGAAGATTTGAACGGGCCAGAGGCGGAACGATCTTTTTAGATGAAATTGATGCGTTCTCTTCTAATCTGCAGGTCAAACTTTTAAGGGTTTTACAAGATGGTATTTTCGAAAGAGTAGGGGATATTGAGCCACGGAAAACAGATGCGCGCATTATCGTGGCCACGAATCAGAATTTAGCAGAACTTGTTGAACGAGGTGAATTTCGCGAAGATTTGTATTATCGGATTAATGTCATTCCCGTTTTCTTGCCGCCGTTACGAGAACGTAAAGGAGATATCGATTTGTTAGTGCAGCATTTTATTGGAAAATTTAATCAGAAGAATGATAAGAAGGTTACAGGAATATCCGGCGATGTCCGTAACATTTTTGAAGATTATCAATGGCCCGGCAACGTTCGGCAGCTCCAACATGCCATTGAAATGACAGTTATCATGACGCGGACATCGGTCATTAACAAATGGGATCTGCCGGAAACTTTTCAAAAAAAAGCCTTGTTAACAAAGCCAATGAATGGAAAATCCCTTAAGGAAGGGCTCAAGCAGCCAGAAAGGGAGCTTGTTTTGGCAACCTTAGAAGAGTTTAATTGGAATCGCAATAAAGCAGCTTTAAATTTGGGAATCAATCGAACGACTCTTTATAATAAGATGAAGAAATATGG
>CAYGEE010000049.1:0-6447 GCA_964348765.1 uncultured Planctomycetales bacterium
GCAATCTTTTTAAAAGATTGCTTCGCAAAAAGCGCTCGCAATGACACAAGTAGGTATCCAAACGTGAAAGTTTTAACAATTTTCTTTCTTCTATTGATCGTCTCAGTTTTTTCGGGCTGCTCAACGCTTCTGGACATTCCAAAAACTTTGTGGGGTTCATCGACCCGTGCGTTAGAAGAAGCGCGCGTTGATGCGTTAAGCCAGACTTTTAGTTGTACTTTTGACGAGTGCTTTGAAGGAGTTTTAAACCTTGCCCGACTAGAGGATTCAGCCGCCTATTTGTCAAGAGAATCGCTTATTGAAGATGACCATGATCTGAAAAAAGCTGAGACTGTGACCGTTCCTAAAGTGATATCAAAGGGGTATTTTGATGTTTTTATCAAGGATAAGATCAAAGGGGTCATTGTTGCTATTGGGATCGAAGGAAGTGTTGATACAACGGAAGTTGGCGTTTTCTTTAAGGAAATATCTGATCGCGCTGTAAAGATCGAGATATCTTCATTAAGTTCGAGTGCTAAGATCAGGCTTTCTGATCTGATCTTTACTGATCTGTCAGAGCGTTTTACTGAAATAAAGTAAAGCTATAGAATAGAAAGGATGTTATGAGTCGTCATACAAAGATCATCGCAACTCTTGGACCCGCATGTTTTAATGAGAGTATGCTTCATAAAATGATGTTGCGGGGCATGGATGTCGCCCGGATTAATTTTTCGCATGGCAGTGATCAACAGCATCAGAAGCTTGTTGATCTTTTGCGTAGTACTAATCGTAAATTTAAATTTAATGTGAAGCTTTTGCAGGATCTGGCCGGGTATCGTATTCGATTGGGAAATCTTAAGAGGAATGTTGAGATCAAAAAAGATCAAGTCTTTTATATGTCAGCTGACCCTGATCAGACGGATAATCATATCCCGTTTGATTATGAAGAGAGCGTTAAGGATATCAAGCGAGGGTTTTTGGTTTTTATTGATGATGGACGTTTAACCTTGCAGGTCATTGGGCATGCTGGGAAAAAATTGAAACTTAAAGTTGTTCAAGGAGGAGTTCTAAAGGATCGCAAAGGCGTTAATATCCCGGCTTTAAAATTACGATCAGATATCATGACCCCGCAGGATCGTGATGACTTGGCATTTGGCCTTAAAAATAAAATGGATTTTTTTGCGCAATCGTTTGTTCGGAATCGCCAAGATATCGAGCGGCTTGTTGATCTGGTCAAGCCTGTTTTTCCTGACAGCAAAGTGATCGCTAAGATCGAAAGTGCGGAAGGGGTCAGGAATTTAGATAGTATCTTAGATGCCTGCGACGGTGTTATGGTTGCCCGCGGGGATCTGGGGGTTATTTTGCCTTTGTATAAGATCCCGGTCATTCAGAAATATATTATTCGTCATTGTGCCAGAAAAAAGAAGATCGCCATCACCGCAACGCAAATGCTGGAAAGTATGATCACCGCCGGCCGTCCAACGCGGGCGGAAGTTTCTGACGTTGCGAACGCGATTTTGGATGGGACGGATTATGTGATGCTCTCAGGGGAGACATCCGTCGGGAAATATCCGTCGCGCAGCATCCACACTATGCGGCAGATCATTGAATATACGGAGAAGTATCAGGATTTTAGGCCAAGTTGATTTAAATTAAAATAGCGTAGAAGTAAAAAGTAGGAAGTAAGAAGTATGAAGAGTGCTCAAAAATGCAGGAGAAATTTTGAAGCGTTTTCTTCTTACTTCTTACTTCTTACTTCCTACTCATAATCCAATAAATATGATAGAGCACGAATTATTATTCCTAGGCCTCCTAAAAGACGGCCCCAAGCATGGTTACGAGATCAAGCGGCAGGTCGAGGAGGAATTGTTCCCTTTCGTCGGGCTTAAGATCAAGTCGATCTATTATCCGTTAAAACAGATGGAGAAATTAGGCCTGATCAAAAAGGACGTCGGCCGAGAGGGCCGTTGGCCGGAGAAATTTGTTTACAGTCTGACGCCCAAAGGCGTAAAGATATTCGACCATCTTATCACCGAAAGCTTCTTATCGATCGAACGGCCGTATTTTAATATTGACCTTTCATTGTATTTTCTGCAATATGTCGATAAAAAGATCGCCAAGCGCCAATTAAGAGGACGGATGATCTTTTTAAATCGTATCCTCAGGCAGCTTTTGGCCCTTAAAAGTAATCTCACATCCGCCCGAAAACACCTTGATATTATCCTCGACCACGACCTGGACCTGGTCCGCGCCGAGATCAAATCCATCGCCCGTTTAGTCGATCTTCTTGGATAAATAAGTAGGGACAGACACCACTTTTCCAGAAAATCGCGAGTAAAGTAGGGACAGACACTACTTTTTGACAAAAACAGCCGAAAAGTAGTGTCTGTCCCTACTTATTGTGTGAAACCGCTTTCCTGAAACTCATCTTTCGCCCTTGTTTTTGAGTGAATTTAATGGCATATTTATGCCGTCAGGGCTTTATCTAAAATGGGGGGCAATTCACGTGGGTATTTATATAGAGAAGTGTAAATTTAGATTACTTTACCGTGTCTTTTGCTGTTTTCTTTCGGTTATCTTCACGTTAAATTTTATCGTTTTTCCGGTCCCCGGGCACGCCCAGAGCATTACGACACTTTTTGAGCTTCCCAAGCCTGGAGTGATGGTCAATCTTTCTCCAAGTTTTACTCCGCCGATCATGACGGGGATGAAGCTTTATCCTGACAATCCTTTGCAATTTGATTTTATTATCGACACCGGTGACGATCATTTGGAAGGTGAAGCTTTTCGTGCGGAAGCTAAAAAGATCATCAATTATTTTATGGCAAGTTTGACCGTTCCGGAAGATCAGATGTGGGTCAACTTATCGCCTTATGAAAAAGACAGAATTATCGCGAGCGGCCTAAGCCAAACTGAAATGGGCCGCGACATGCTCGCTCAGGATTATATTTTGAAACAATTAACGGCTTCCTTAATGTATCCCGAAGGCGAAGTCGGCAAACAATTCTGGGCCAAAGTTAATAAACAGGTTTTTGAGAAATTCGGTAATGTCACCGTCCCGACGGATACGTTCAATAAGGTTTGGATCGTGCCGGATGAGGCGTCGGTTTATGTTAATGGATCGAGCGTGTTTGTGGTGAAATCGCATTTGAAAGTGATGCTTGAAAAAGATTACATTGCAATTCGTGAAGCGTTAAGCGTGAAGCGTGAAGCGAGTGCTAGCGCTTCACGCTTCACGAACGACGCTTCACAATTAACGCAGTCAATTTTAAAAGAAATTTTAATTCCCGCAATAGAGCAAGAAGTCAATCAAGGCAAGAATTTCTCCAACCTCCGCCAGATCTTCAACTCCATGATCCTCGCCGCGTGGTATAAGAAAAATTTAAAAGAGAGTTTTTTGGGAAAAGTTTACGTCGATCAGAATAAAGTCAACGGGATCGACTTGGCTGATAAAAATATCAAAGACAAAATTTACAACCAGTACGTCGAAGCCTTTAAAAAAGGCGTGTATAACTTTATCAAAGAAGATTACGACCCAGCCACCCAATCCGTCATCCCCAAAAAATATTTTTCCGGCGGGGTTCAGTTAGATTCTGCGATGCTTGATGCAAGTCCTGCTGTTAGAGATATCAAAATTCTTGCGAATAGAGCGGCAGGCAGGGATCTTAAAATCGTTACCGCCTCGGGTGGAAAAGTGGCCCAAGCAGCCCCTGCCACAGCGGGAATATTAACTGGAGAATCTTTTATATTTGAGTCGTTGGGAATAACAGAAGATCAGTCAAGAATTATATTTCAGGCGCTTTCAGATAGAGGATTTGTCGTTAATGGCCAAGCGAAAATTGATAGGTTAGATAGAATAAATACCGAAATTCCTGGCATTTATTTTGAAAAATTGTTAGATCTAGACGCTGTTACGGCCAGGAGAGTTGGGGCGGCAGTCTGGGGCCGTCTGCGCATTACAGCTTTGCGGCAATCTAACTCTGGGGAAATACTAGCCGACGAAGAAGCCGATGCGGCGATGATGATTGAGGACAAAGTTACTAAAATTCTTACTGATGCAGGAGTCAGTATCAGTTCTAGGCAAGCTGGGAGAATAATCGAATTAATTCGATCTGACAAGCCAGGTAATAAAGCGGAAAAATTGGCAGGAATATTGAGATTAAAAAGAAAGAAGAGCATTGATTTGGTAAGCATGCTGACTAACTTAGAAAAAATCGTTAAGGATCACGATAGCTCACGAAGAAATTTCTTGCGTGTTGGAGCTGCCGCGGCGGGAGGGCTTGTGGTTGCCATATTGGGACTTAAGAAATTTATGATACATGAGGAAAAAGTGGAGCCTTATGCTAGCGATAAAATGGGGTTGAAAATGTCCCAGGACAGTCCTCAATATAAAGAGATCATGGCATTTATTGATGATGCTTTAAAAGATCCTGTCATAATTGGGAATAAAAGATTTTATGACGCGGTTAAGGCTTATCAAGAAACGGCAAAGGTGGAGATTTGGGATACTTCTTCTACAGGTAGCGCGCTGGGCTTTGGTGGTCAGGGAATAGATGCAATTGATGGAACGTTCAAAGGATATCTAGTTGGCATTAACTATGTAAGGATTATGAAGTTATTAGAGCTTGGGAAAACTGATCCTAAATACAGAGCTCTTGCTTTTGCAGTGCTGATTAAGGAAGGCAGTCAAATAGTTGATTTTAAAAAAGATCCGGGATTTTATAAAAAATTTCATGATTTACATAAACGCATTGGTAATCTTAACGATGAGGAATTGAAACAATTTGTTGCTATTGTGACTGAGGCAGAAACTGTTGGTTATAGAATGAAGACTGAATATTATTTAACTGTTTTTGGTCCAAATGCCGCTTTAGAATTTGTAGATTTTTCTGTTAAGGAAGCAGATGGCGTTATCAAAGATCATTTTATTCGTGATGCGCTGTATCTAGCTTCGTTGCAAGTATCGCAGAAAGTAAGGATTCAAGGTTCTGAGGGTAAGGAGAAAGATTTATTTTTGAAATTAGCAGCAATATCGAATACTGTTTTAGCTGTCTTAGACCCGGTTTTAAAGGAAAGATTGAGGACGATGATGATTGATCCAGGTGGATATGGCGATGTCATTGGTAAAATAGAGGACCAGCAATATATCGCTCATCCTGACCTTGCCGGCCGTTTTGGCTTTCTTATATACTCTCATTATGTCGGGCGAGAAGTCCCGTCAGATCGAGCAATGTTTACAAGTGAAGCCGACGCGGCGATGATGGGATTGCTGTTTGGTAAATTCAGAGGAGTCATTCAGACATGGGGTTATATTTTTGAACATTTTAATCTTTCCGCTAACGCTGGTGAGGAAATAATACTGGCATCCGATTTAGGAATAGATACAAACTTTGAATATGTCCAAGATATGCGTAAGATCGTAAAAATTTATCAAGATACAGCTCATCCCGGGCTGATATTTTGGGATGCAGGATGGATTAAAGATGCTTATGAAATTATATATAAGGGTAATGGAAGTATTCGCGGCACTAGGAAATATCTTGAATATTATGAAAAACAACCGGCAGAAAATCGACGAAAATGGGCAGAGAATAGGGTGCGTGAGTTTAGAGAATTTGATGAGCAATTAGAAGAAATCCAAACGCATCTTAACTCATATAGTGCTGATGATCTTGCAAAAATGGGCTTTAAAAATTTTGTAAGCATTCGTGACGGCGTAAATAAAATGAGAGCCCAGTTAATTAAAGTCGCAGAAGTATTGGAGCAAATCAGGGATGGCAAGCAAGACGCGGCGATGATGGTTAAAATTTGGGGTGATGATGTTCTTTATCCTATGGAAGAAGTTATGACTGTTTTGAATAATTTAAGGCATCTAGATGAGGGTGAGATCCGAGCAGGGAAGTCACCTGCTTTGGCGCGGATCTATTTATTAGAAATAGCAAACGACCCTGCCTTCAGTAACTTTCCAGAACGGTTAAGAGGTGTTTACGAAGGTTTTGATTTTATCAAAGATGGCAGGATGCCCGACATTGTGCAAAGTGTAATTAAGGGGTTTTATATCGGAGATTTAAAGGATACAAAGAGTCTTAGGGTACGTGAGAGCCCAATTGAAAAATTTGACGAAACCCAGCGCGACGCGGCGATGCTGACAGACGACCAGAGACGTGCGCAAAGCCTTTTATCTCAAATCAAAGACCATCTGATGTTGAAGAAATATGGGCAAGCTTTCGATAGTTTAGAAGCTTTAAGGAAATTGGCCGAAAACACACAAGATGAGGTAGTCAAATCAAATTATAAAGAAGGGTTGGGGAGATATGCGCAAGGCCTTTTATCTCAAATCAAAGACCATCTGATGTTGAAGAAATATGGGCAAGCTTTCGATAGTTTAGAAGCTTTAAGGAAATTGGCCGAAAACACACAAGATGAGGTAGTCAAATCAAATTATAAAGAAGGGTTGGGGAGATATGC
>CAYGEE010000049.1:6547-15619 GCA_964348765.1 uncultured Planctomycetales bacterium
ACACACAAGATGAGGTAGTCAAATCAAATTATAAAGAAGGGTTGGGGAGATATGCGCAAGGCCTTTTATCTCAAATCAAAGACCATCTGATGTTGAAGAAATATGAGCAAGCTTCCGATAGTTTGGAAGCTTTAAGGAAATTGGACGAGGACACACAAGATGAGGTAGTCAAATCAAATTATAAAGAAGGGTTGGGGAGATATGCGCAAGGCCTTTTATCTCAAATCAAAGACCATCTGATGTTGAAGAAATATGAGCAAGCTTCCGATAGTTTGGAAGCTTTAAGGACGCTGGCTGAGGATACAAAAGATATAATAGTTCAAGCAATTTATACGTCGGCCCTAGAGACTACTAAAAAGGAACAAACCCCGCAGGGTGGTAGTAAGCAAATAGGTGTTCAAGAAGTAAAAAGGACATTGCCTGCAACGCCTGACATAACGAAAGCAATGACTGAAAATGTAGAAATGAAATTAATTAGTGACGTAAGAGTAAAGATCGATTCAGCTATTGCCGAGGGAAGATTTGAAGAAGCGAGAGAAATAGTTAGGGGTTTAATTCAGCAGTTTGCTAGCCGTGGTTCCGATCAGGTATATATAGACGATGCTTTGGATTTGCTCAGTTTGATCGACCGAATGCAAACAAATGGGCAGGATGGTAAAGATGCCGACGCGGCATCATTAACTGAAGCTCCCGGCGGTATCGATTTCAACTCGAACAATATGAAAATGAACGAGTCAGGTCAAAGAATCGAATTTGATTTTAAGAATATGGACTTAAATAAGATCAACCCGGCGGATTTCCGTGGGATGAACCCTGTTATCATCAATATTACGCCTGTCACAAATTTCCGGCTCATGCTGGGGCTTAAGGATGAACCGAAGCCAGTGGAGGTTTCGATGGGTGATGTTGGGATCTCTGGCGCGGCTATTCTTCTTAAAAGTTTGGTGATGGTTAGAAGGCAAGAACAGTTTGCTTGAGTTGAGAGTAGAGGTTAGAAGCTAGAAGTTAGAAGCGTAAAGAAGACCCTCCCGAATTTATTAGCTATTAAAACTCACAACCCATCCACAGAACCCGACGCAGAACTCAAAATTCATTCTTGTGCCTTATCTGGAGCAAGGGTGTGTTGTGGGTTATGGGTCGGGTTGTTGGGGTGTGTTGTGAGTTTTTTAATGCATTATTTTGCTCTTGAAATATCTTCTGGGGATGTTATACTTCTACCGTACTACGAAAACGCTATCGATAGGAGGATCGTATGAGTATAGTTACCATATCACCCAAGTTCCAGGTTGTGATCCCATTGGATGTCCGAAAGGCGTTTGGGATCAATGTTGGGGAAAAATTGCAGGTGTTGGCTTTTGAGAACAGGATCGAGCTTCTTCCCGTCAGGAAAATGAAGAAAATGAGAGGCTTTCTAAAAGGCATCAGCACGAAAGTTGAGCGTGAGGGGGATCGGTTATGAATTTAGTTGATTCCTCCGGCTGGCTAGAATACTTTGCCGATGGGCCGAACGCGTCATTTTTTGCCCCTCCTTTAGAATCCACAGGAAAGCTCATAGTTCCATCAATTTGTCTATTCGAAGTATTTAAAAAAGTTTTACAGCAGAAAAGTGAAGACGAAGCCCTTTTGGCGATCGCTCTTATGCAAAAAGGTGAAATTGTCCCTTTAGATCCGACTTTAGCGATCGATGCCGCGAAATTAAGCCATGAAAGTAAACTGCCAATGGCTGACAGCATTATTTTAGCAACCGCAAATAGATTAAAAGCGACAATATGGACCCAGGATGCGGATTTTAAGGGTTTTAAAAATGTCAAATTTGTTCCCGCCAAGTAAATTGACTTTATCGTTAGATGTGTCATTGCGATGAGCGAACTGTCGTTCGGCAGGCAGGAGCGAAGAAGCAATCTTTTCAAAAGATTGCCGCACTCCCTGCGGTCGTTCGCAATGACACAGTTACTAAATTCTTCGAAATAAATAGTCTTTATCTACCTATAATTTTATTTGACAAAACCGGATTTCCTATTAAAATCAGACTAGTAAAATTTTACTAGTATTTGAATTCTGATGTATTTAAAGGGGTTACAGTCATAAAATGAATGTTCGAACGGTATTAGAATCTACAGTTAAGCGGCTTCCGGGAAAGTTGGCCTTTGTTTTTCATGAGAAGAAGATCACTTTTTCCGATTTGGCCGCGGATACACTCCGTTTAGCCAATATTTTTCAAGATCTGGGCATTAAAAAGGGTGATAAAGTCGTTTTATATCATCCGAATTCCCTGGATCTGGTTTATGGCTATTTAGCCTGCTTTTATCTGGGCGCGGTTGCGGTACCCTTGGATTATATGCTTAAAGAGGATGAATTAACTTCTTGCATTGGCCATTCTGAAGCAAAATTGGTTTTTGCGCGTTCGAAACCAGATGTTTCTTTGACAAAGATATGTCAGTCACTTCTCAAAAAAGTTCAGCTTTTATCCTGTGATGAAGGCTCATTTGATGCTCTTTTTAAGTCTACAAAGACGACACTCGCGCCTATCGAGATCAACGACAGCGATCCGGCGCTCATCATGTACACCTCCGGCACAACCGGGGCGCCAAAGGGGATCTTGCTGAATTACCGTCATTTGGACGGCTCGCCTGAGGCGATGAAACATTTTGTGGATTTAACCGAAAATGATATCAAGCTTGCCGCGATTCCCTTAACGCATATCGGCGGATTTATTTATCTTCAGAACTGCATTTGTTTCGGCATCACCGTCGTGTTGATGGACCGGTTTAATCCTTTCGAATTCCTGCAAAATATTCAAAAATATAAAATTACGTGTTTTCATATCGTTCCGCCGATGTACACAGCGATGTTGACCGTTAAGGGGATCGATCAATTCGATCTGAGTTCCCTGCGATGGGTCGTCGTCTTCGGCGCGCCGAGCTCGCCGGAGATCTTGGAACGGTTCCATAAATATTGCCCAAATGCGCAATTATTAAATGGATGGGGGATGACAGAAACATGTCCACCCAATACCGTTACGCCTCTTTGTAGGCCCGGGCCTACGGTAATCAGCGTCGGAAAACCATCGCCCATTTCAAAGATCAAGATCATTGATGACAAAGACAAAGAAGTCCCCATCGGAGAAATCGGAGAGATCGTCATCAGCGGCTGGATTATTATGGAAGAATATTACAAGGACCCTAAAGCTACAGCCGAGGTTAAGCGTAATGGCTGGCTGCATACCGGTGACTTGGGACGATTTGATCAAGAAGGATTTTTATATATCGTCGGACGAAAAAAAGAGATGATCAAAGTCGCCGGCCAGATCGTTTACGCGCCGGAGGTGGAAGCGGCGTTGTATAAACATGAAGCCGTTTCAGAAGCCGCGGTCATCGGTGTTCCCGATAAAATGCGGGGGGAAACGGTGAAAGCATTTGTTGTTTTAAAAGATGGATCGAATATTTCAGCTGAAGATATAAAGTTCTTTGCGAAGGATCATTTAGCGAAATTCAAAGTGCCGGATGTTGTGGAGTTAAGAAGCTCATTGCCGAAAAACAGGACGGGAAAGATCGATAAAGTGTTATTGCAGCAGGAATGTGTGGTTTAATGAGAATGGTTAGTATCGCTTGTGTCATCGCGAGGAGATTTTATTGTCGATGACGAAGCGATCTTTTAGATTGCTTCGGTGATAGATCAGGAACGTCTCGCAATGACACAGAAAAAATAGTTTAATCTAAAGTTGAGAAATTAACACGTAACACACCGAAAGGAAAGAAATATGTCATTCAACATGCGTCGTGAAGCTCATTTAACAGGACAGGATTTAATGCAAATGGTGCAATTGCGCGCTGAAGATATCGGCAAATACGCGATTGTTCCTGGCCCGAAGGAGAGGTTAGATGCGATCGTTAAGAAGCTTAAAAATCCAGTAAAGAATTTTTCTTTTATGGAATACAACATGTATACAGGTGATTATGACGGGATCAAAGTAACGGCGATCAACGGCGGACGATTTGCGGCGGATACGTCGATCACAACGGAAATTCTTTGTAACGCAAAGGCAAAGTGTCTGATCCGCTTAGGAAGCTGCGGCGCGCTTCGTGAAGATATCAAGGTTGGAGATTTTATTGTGGCTGATACGGCGATCAAAGGCGATGGCGTTACGCAATATTATGTGGATAAAAATTTTGTCCCGACAGCGGATAAGGCTTTGACAAAGACATTGATCGATACAGCGAAAGCTTCAGGATTTAATGTTCATGTCGGAGCATGCTGGACAACAGATGCGATCCTGCGTGAAACGAGAGAGCATGTCGGAAATGCCGTCAAGCAAGGTGCGATCGCCGTCGACATGGTCTCATCAGCGTTTTTAACGATCTGTCAACTCTATAAAATTCCAGCCGCGGTTATTTTGGCTGTCAGTGATAATGTTATCACAAGCGAAATGGGATTTATGAATCCCGACTATTACATGGCCGAAGGCATGATGATCGATATGGCTTTTAGCATGATCAAGAAAATGGAAAGCGCGGCGCAGAAGGCTTAAATTGCATTTTAGTGAAGCGTGAAGCGTCGTTCGTGAAGCGCTTCACGTTTCACGCTTAACGCTTCACGGATTTGTTATGAAAAATAAAAAGAAAAATAAGAAAGTAATTAAAAAGACAATTAAAAAAGCGATCAAGAAAATAATTGTCAAAGAATCGCCTCTTTTCTGGCCGGCGTACATTAAGGGTAACGCTCTTTTTGTCCTCGATGAGACGCTGATCCCTAAAAAGATCGTTTACAACAAAGCGGTGAATGTTAATGACTCGGTTCGAATCATTCAAGAGATGAAAACGCGGGCGTTCGGGCAATTGTTGGTTGTGTTGTATACGTTTTTGGTTGAATTAAATTTTGTAGAGACGAGCCGGCGGCTCGTCTCTACCACCGATGCGGATTTGTTAAAGAAGATCCAACAGGTTGCGGAAAAATTAAACAACAGCCGTCCGACATTTCCATTTTCAGAAGTCACGGGAATGGTCATTGGATTTGCTTATCAAGCCATCGAGAAAAAGATCGATATCAAAATGTATGTCGGCAAATGCATTGAAGGATATTTAGCGGGAATTAGAGAAAGACGATTGGATCGTGTTAAACGTATCGCTGAGATCATCTTTGACGGCGATAAGATCTTGACGCATTGCAATGTTAGCGGTGAGCTCGCGATGGCCGCGTACATTTGTAAACAGCAGAAAAAGAAGATCGAATTTTTCGCGACTGAAACCCGTCCGTATTTTCAAGGCGCGAAATTAACGTGCTGGGAGTTAAAAAAGATGGGCGCGAAAGTGACTTTGATCGCTGATAACGCCGTTGGAAATGTGATGGCGGATCGAAAGATCGGGATCACAAAAGTCATTGTTGGAAGCGATCGCTCGTGCGCCAATGGGGATTTCGCCAATAAGATCGGGACATATCAAATTGCTGTTCTGGCGAAAGAATTTGGGATTCCGTTTTATGTGTTGACTCAGCCGTCGGATAAAGTGAAAGAAGGAAAAGATATTCCCATTGAAATTCGCGATGGCAAAGAACTTTTTATGTTAGAAGGTAAATCATTATTAAAAAAAGATGTCGATGGTTTTTATCCCGGCTTTGACGTCGTGGGCCATCAACTGGTGACAGGAACGATCGCGATCAATGTCCATGGACGGTAAGAATCCTATTGTTCTTTTACACGGTGTTTTCACCGACAAGGTGTTAAGTCTCTTAAAGGAAAGAGAACCTGAAAAGGTCTTTATTCTTGAGGGCCGGCCGGCGCTTAGTGGGCTTTTGAAAACATATCCATCGTTAAAGAAAAATGGTTTGAATTGTTTTGTGATCGCGGACAATATGCCTGGTTTTCTTTTTAATCTGAATTTTGTTCATGAAGTTTGGATCGCTGGAATGAATTCTCCGGGAAAAAGAGTGAATACTCCCGTCGGAAGCCTTATTTTAGCTGTTCTTGCCAAACACCATCAGAAGCCGGTTTATGTCTTTGTTAATAAGAACGTGAAAGTGTCAAAAAAGATCGATCTTAATAAAAACGCTTTAAAATTCTTGGGAAAAGACATCGCACCGAAGGGGATAAAAAGTTTTGTTCCTTTGATCGATGAACTGCCAAAAAATTTGATCACGGAGATATATGAATAGTCCATTAATTCAAAACCTAAAGAAGGAAATGATCTATTCCGGGCGGCAGCTGTGGGAAAAAGACCTGGCGAGCGGGCTTAACGGCAACATCAGCATGCGCGTGGACGCTGAAACTATTTTAATTACAGCTCATGGAACATGCCTTGGGAATTTGCAGGAAAAAGATATTCTTCCATTAGAGGTAGAGACGAGCCGGCGGCTCGTCTCTACGGAGGGACAGGTTTCCACGGAAAAATTGCTTCATACGGAAATTTATAAATTTTTTCCGGAAGCGAAAGCGGTTTTGCACACGCACACGACTTTTACGAACGCGTTTTTTATTCATAATGATCATTTAAAGCCGAAAATTTTTGAAACAAAAATGGTTTTAGGGGAAATCAGGGCTGTCCCGCAATTAACTCCTGCGGTGACGGATGCAGGTCCTGTCATTGAGGCGTTTAAGTCGAATAATATTGTTGTGCTTAAAAATCATGGTGTTGTGGCTAAGGGTGAGAATCTTTTTGATTGTTTCCTTTTGATCCAGGCGCTTGAGGAGGCGGTGAAGATTGATGTTTTTAGCAGATTATATGAAAAGAATAATCCTTTCGTAGGGGCGGGTTCCGAACCCGCCCGTACTGATTTGCAAAGAGCGGAATCAAAAAAATATAAATTATTTTCCCAAGAACAGGTCGATGAGATCGTGCGCTTGGTCAATTCTGATCCGCAGTTAAAAGAATTAGGCGAGAAAACAAAAATGACGATGGACCTGGCTGTTCAATTAAATGAAACGGGGACGGTTCATAGTTTTTCATTTGAGAATGGGAATATCCGACGAGTTGGGAAAGATCCCAATGTTGAATTTCTCATCAGCGCGCCGGAAAATATTTGGCGAAGCGTATTTAACCGCGAGATCGATCCGTTCGTCGCGACAACGCAGAAGAAAATGAATTTACGGGGGGATTTCGCAAAGATTTCAAAATGGTACGCGCCATGTTCAAGAGTATTCGAATTGTGGCAGAAAGTACCAGTAGAATGAAAGTTGTAGAGACGAGCCGGCGGCTCGTCTCTACGCGATTGCTATGAATTTTTATAAACGGATAAATTTAACGCGGGATATTCTTAATTTCGGGCATCGGACATTAATCAGCAGGTTTCATATGACAATAACCACTCAACAACAATTTGACCTCTTGATTAACGGACATTTGGTCCCATCATCGAATAAGGGATCTTTTGAAATGATCAACCCGTCGACCGGAGAAGTTTTTGCCCGAGCGGCTGATGCGTCCAAAGAAGATATTTTAAAAGCGATCGCCTCAGCCAGAGAGGCATTTGATAATGGTCCGTGGCCTAAGATGACATTGGCACAGCGGGGGATTTATTTAAAAAAAATTGCTGAGTTGATCCGAAAACATGCCAAAGAGCTTGCGGATCTGGAATCCATCAATTGCGGTAAAACGTTAAAACAATCAACATTTATCGATATCCCAACGGCGGCAGATTGTTTTGAATATTTTGGGAATGTTGAAAATTTATTAAAGGAACGAGAAAATAAAATTGATGCCCCGGTTAAAAGCATTACACGTTTTGAGCCGATGGGTGTTATAACGTGCATCATTCCGTGGAATTATCCTTTGATCATGGCCGCCTGGAAAATGGCGCCGGCGTTAATATGCGGGAACACAATTATTTTTAAGCCATCAAGTTCGGGATGTGCGTCGATCATGCGTTTAGCGAAAATTATCGAAGAGAGTGGATTGCCAAAAGGTGTCGTGAATATCGTTACGACAAAAGATCACGGGGCGGGAAGTCTTCTGGTTTCGGATAAGAGTGTCGATATGGTGAGTTTTACCGGAGGAACAGAAACCGGACGAGAAATTATGAAACAGGCGAGCGCCACAACTAAAAAGGTTTCCTTAGAGCTCGGCGGAAAATCACCCAATATTGTTTTTGCGGATTGCGACTTTGAAGCGGCTATCGGCGGAACAATGAGCGCGATCTTTATGAATCAGGGGCAGATGTGCACGGCTGGTTCGCGATTGATCTTGGAAGATAAAATTTATGATGAGTTTTTAAATAAACTTATTGAAAAAACAAAAGCCTTGAAGATTGGCGACGCGCTGGATTATCAAACCCAGTTTGGCCCGGTTATCAGCCAAGGCCAGCGGGATAACATTCTAAAATTTATCGAAAATGCCGTTAAAGAAGGCGCGAGCATTGCCTGCGGCGGGAAAATCCCGTCGGATCCACAATGCAAAAATGGTTTTTACATTGAACCAACAATTTTAACCAATGTGACAAGCTCCATGAAAGCCGCGCAGGAAGAGATCTTTGGCCCAGTTTTATCGGTGATCAAATTTTCAACGCCCGATGAAGCCATTGCGATCGCTAATGATTCTCAATACGGTTTAGCCTCGTGCATCTGGACGAAAGATCTGACGAAAGCAAGTAATGTTGGGAAACAATTACGAGCAGGGATCGTCTGGATCAACACTTACGGTGGATTTTATAACGAAGCATCTTTCGGTGGATATAAACAAAGCGGTTTTGGGCGGGAATTAGGGTTGGAGGGATTGTTGGAATATTCGAACAGTAAACATATTTGTACTGATCAAACGAATTCGGGGCGGTCTTTGGTGACGTCATGGTTCTGATCTGTAAAAATAAAAAGGAGAATTGAGATGAAAAAAGTTTTATTCTTAACACCGCCATTAAAAGCTTGGGATTCACACGGCAATCATTTGGCCGCGAATCAAATGCATGCTCAGTTGGCTGCGTATTTGCGGGAAAAGAAATTAGCCGAGGTTGATGCTTTGGACAGCCGCGCGATGGAACTTGATTGGAAGGGAATGCTTGAGTATGTTCGTAAAAGTAAACCGGACGTTGTTTTCGTCGGGGAACTTCTGCATTCTACATGCGGAGCCGCGGTTATCTGGTATTTCAATG